>NZ_CP049015.1:3718329-4028190 GCF_011064845.1 Citrobacter freundii ATCC 8090 = MTCC 1658 = NBRC 12681
CAGTTTTTTCATTATTATGTCTCTCTGTGTAGGGTAGGTTGTGGTGACAATCAGAGGAGAACTTCACGCTGGCTATGCAGTGACTCCAGCGCTTTATCCGCCAGATACAGCGCACGCTCGCCATCGTCCCCGCTGCAATCAGGGACCGCTTCGCCGCGCAGTACCGCAACAAAGTGTTCCCATTCCGCGGCATAGGCCGATTTATAACGCTGCAGGAAGAAGTGTTCAGGTAACGCGCTGGTGCAGCCCTGTTTGCCGTAATGCTGCACCTGGTTTTCGAGAATATTGCCCGCGCACAGCAGCCCTTCAGAGCCGTGCAGCTCAAGGCGCTGATCGTATCCGTAAGAAGAACGGCGGCTGTTGACGATGGTCGCCATCGCGCCGGAGGCATATTTCAGTACGATGAACGCGGTGTCGATATCGCCCGCTTCGCCAATCGCCGGATCCACCAGATTGCTGCCCTGGGCATACACCGAAACCGGCTCTTCACCCATGATAAAGCGCGCCATATCAAAATCGTGGATGGTCATATCGCGGAACATACCGCCGGATACACGCACATATTCCGCAGGCGGCGGCGACGGATCGCGGGAGATGATCAGCAGCGATTCCGGCTTACCGATACGCCCGGCCAGTGCGTCAGTTTTCACTCGGCGAAATTGCGGATCGAAGCGGCGGTTGAAACCGATAAACAACGGTACGTCGTACTCTTTGACCACTTTCAGACAGTCGCGTACACGGGCCAGATCCAGGTGGACCGGCTTTTCACAGAAGATGGCTTTGCCGTGGCGTGCGGCCATTTCAATCAGATCCGCGTGGGTATCGGTCGCGGAGGCAATCAGCACGGCGTGAACGTTAGGGTCCGTCATCGCCTCATCCAGGCTTTGCAAACGAGCCTGGTACTGTGTGGCAAGACGAGTGGCAAATTCCTGATTCGGGTCGACGACCGACCAGAGGTTAGTGGCACTGTGACTGGCAATGTTAGCTGCATGTACCTGGCCAATTCGGCCAGCGCCCAGTAAAGCAATGTTAAACATAACGGCTCCCGGTGTTGGTGAATGCGATGAACTAACGACCCCTTAAATAAAACATTTATTTCATTTTTATAAATAGTGAAAATTATGTTTTTGGGTGCAAGTTAACACTTTTGAGATGATCGAGATAAAATTTGTTATCAATATCACAACATAAAGACAGGAAAGATGAAGGAATTGGCCCTCCTTCCGTTCAGGAAGGAGGTGATGGATGAAGAGAAAGGAAAAATGAAATGAAAATTTCGTTGTCGCAGGTTGCCGGATGACGACGCTAACGCCTTATCCGGCCAGGAGGTAGAATCCGCTGTAGGCCGGATAAGCGCAGCACCATCCGGCATTAATCGCTTTTAGTACTGACGTGCGTTTTTCACCTGCTCAAACGTCTGCTCAGCCGCTTTTCGCACCGACGGAGAGTCTGCCACCTGCGCATCGCCAGTACGCCACCAGGAGGCATAGTCGTGGGTCATGGTTTTCGGCAGAACTTTGATATCCAGCAGCACAGGCCCTGAATGCACACGGGAGGCTTCCAGCGCCGCCAGCAGACTTTGCTCGTCATGTACGCGCCATGCCCGACAGCCGTAGCTTTCCGCGTTTTTGGCAAAATCGACCTTCACCAACGGTCCATCTAACCGTCCGGTTTGCGGGTTGCGGTGGCGGTTTTCCGTACCGAAACTCCCCATCCCATGCCCCATCTGCAGGTTGTTAATGCACCCGAAGCTGGCGTTATCAAACAACAGGATAGTGACTTTTATCCCCTCCTGAACGGCGGTTTGTAGCTCGGAATGCAGCATCATGTATGAGCCATCCCCCACCATGGCATAAACCGGCTGCCGTGGCTTCGCCAGCCTGGCTCCAATAGCAGCCGCAATTTCATAGCCCATACAGGAGTAGCCGTATTCCAGGTGATAGCTGTCCGGGGTTTTGACCTGCCAGATACGCTGTAAATCGCCAGGCAGCGATCCAGCGGCCCCCACGACGATAGCGTTATCTTCAATGTGCTGATTGATAAGTCCCAGCACCTTCGTCTGGGTCAACCGGGTGTTTAGCGTGTCGCCATATTCCGCTAACTGAGCGTCAAGATGCCCTGCCACTTCGGGTTCGTCGTCGGGACGCCAGTCGCGATCCCATAAACGTTGGCACTCATCGCGCCAGGCCTCTTGCGCCTGCGTGACCTCCTTCCCCCAATCGCTGCGGTAGTCTTTCAGCGTTTCAGTTAACGCCGTAAGCCCGGTACGGGCGTCGGCGATAAGCGCGGTGGCATCAAGCTTCAGCGCGTCAAACTCCGCCACGTTCAGCAGCAGGAACTCAACCTCCGGATGAGAAAACAGCGCTTTCGAACCGGTGGTAAAGTCGGTGAGGCGCGTACCGATGCCGATCACCAGATCGGCTTGCGGTGCGAGCTGATTCGCTGCCATCCCTCCAGTTACCCCAATGCCTCCGAGGTTAAGTGGGTGGTCACTAACCAGTGCGCCTTTTCCGGCCTGAGTTTCGGCAAACGGCAGTTGCAGCGTTTCAACAAACGTACGAAACGCCTCATGCGCGCCGGAATATCGTACCCCGCCGCCGCATACCACCAGCGGACGGCGTTTGCGGGCAATCAGCGCCCGCGCCATCGCCAGACGCTGTGGGTCGGGCGGTCGACGTTCAATCAGATGAACGCGGCGTGCAAAGAAACTCTGTGGATAGTCCCAGGCTTCTCCCTGTACATCCTGTGGCAGGCAGATGGTCACGGCACCAGTATCTGCGGGGTCAGTAAGCGTTCGCATCGCGTTTAGCATCGCACTCATTAACTGCTCCGGGCGGTTAATCCGGTCCCAGTAACGCGAGACCGGGCGGAAGCAGTCGTTGGTGCTGATGCCGAGGTCATGGTATTGCTCAATTTGCTGCAATACCGGGTCCGGCTGACGGCTGGCGTAGACATCGCCTGGCAATAACAACAGAGGAATACGGTTCGCCGTCGCGGTTGCCGCTGCGGTCACCATGTTTGCAGCTCCCGGCCCAACCGATGACGTCACGGCAAAAATACGCTGGCGCCGATGCTGTTTGGCGAATCCGGTCGCCATGTGCGCAATTCCCTGCTCATTACATCCCTGCATCACCTGCAAATGACCGGGATCCTGCTCCAGCGCCTGGCCAATGCCAAGCACATTACCGTGACCAAAGATGGTGGCGACCCCCTCGACAAAGGGCGTTTCCACGCCATCGACACAGATATATTGTTGATTAAGGAATTTGACCAGCGCCTGAGCCATGGTCATACGTTCGGTTTGCATAAACCCTCCTGTCAGCCCAGCGTTGGCATGGAGAACGCTGCCCCTGTGTCCTGCAGCATCTCCGGCCAGCGTGCGGTGACGGTTTTCATCCGGGTGTAGAAGCGCACGCCATCATTGCCGTGAACATTGAGCGCACCAAAAATGGACCGCTTCCAGCCGCCAAAACTGTGGAACGCCATCGGCACCGGAATAGGCACGTTAACGCCCACCATGCCCGCCTGCACCTCTTCGCAGAAACGACGCGCACAGCCGCCATCACGTGTGAAAATTGCCGTGCCGTTACCATATTCATGACGGTTAATCAGTTCCACCGCGCTGCTGTAATCTGCTACGCGCACCACAGAAAGCACCGGTCCAAAAATCTCTTCTTTATAAATGGTCATCTCCGGCGTGACGTTATCAAACAGGGTCGGCCCAACAAAATAACCCTGCTCATGACCTTTGACGCTAAAACGTCGACCATCCACGCGCAGACTGGCTCCTTGAGATTCCCCACTGTCGATATACCCGAGCACTTTATTCCGATGCACCGAGGAAATAAGCGGTCCCATTTCGTTTTCCGGTGTCTGATCAAGCCCCGGCCCGACACGCAGCGCCGCAATCTGTTTTTCCAGTCTCGAGCACAGCTCATCTGCCGTTTTATCACCCACCGCCAGCACGACAGAAAGCGCCATGCAGCGTTCACCCGCCGCGCCGTAAGCGGCACCCATAATGGCGTTGGTCGCCATATCCATGTCGGCATCCGGCATTAAAATGCAGTGATTTTTAGCACCACCTAACGCCTGGCAACGCTTACCGTGGGCTGACGCTGTCTGATAAATGTATTCCGCAATCGGCGTAGAGCCGACAAAGCTCACGGCTTGCACGCGCGGGTCAGTCAGCAGCACGTCGACGGACTCTTTATCTCCCTGTACGACGTTGAACACGCCGTCCGGCAGGCCCGCCTCTTGCAGCAGTTTCGCCAGAGCCAGGGCGAGAGAAGGATCTTTTTCCGAGGGTTTCAGCACAAAGGTATTCCCGGTTGCCAGCGCGATGGGGAACATCCACATCGGTACCATTGCCGGAAAGTTAAACGGCGTGATCCCGACGCAAACCCCGAGAGGTTGCATCAGCGAATGGCTATCGACGCCGGTGCCTACGTTGGCTGAGTGTTCGCCCTTTTGCAGATGTGGGATGCCGCAGGCAAACTCCACCACTTCCAGGCCGCGGGTCAGCTCACCAACTGCGTCAGAGAACACCTTGCCATGCTCTTCGCTGATGATGCGAGCCAGCCTCTCCATGTTTTCTTCCAACAGCGCCTTAAAGCGGAACATCACTCGCGCACGTTTTAACGGAGAATGGCGCGCCCACCCGGGGAATGCGTCGTGCGCTGCCGCAATGGCCTGCTCGGTTTCCTGTGTCGTACTCATCACCACCTGGCGGATCTGCTCGCCGGTGGCCGGGTTGAAGATTGCCTGAACGCGCTGGCCTGAACCGGTGACACATTCGCCGTGGATAAAATTCGCTACTGTCTCCATCCTTAACCTCTCGCTGTTGATACGTGACTGTTACCTGAACACTGTTATCTGTGTACTATATATGAAACAAACATTCCATTTTAAGTTGAAATAAAATAAATAATGATTAATGTGATCAAGGATGGGTTTTTATGTTAACAAGCGGAATCGCATGATTAGCGTGCACTGGCAGAACGTTTCAGCGAACGGCAAACCTGAAGCTTTTGTTTCGTTTTTACAGCCAGATGAATGAGTGACATTTCAAAGACGCGGTTTTGCGTTTAGAATCATAAAACTATGTACCAGGAGGTAAAATGACAACAGCAACCAGCCTGAACGAGCTGCAGCAGCAAATCCGCGATCGCTACGATAGCCTGAGTAAGCGGCTGCAGCAGGTGTCCCGCTATGTGCTGGATAATACCAATAGCGTGGCCTTTGATACGGTTGCCGTCATTGCTGAACGTGCCGGAGTGCCACCCTCAACGCTGATCCGCTTCGCCAATGCCTTTGACTTCACCGGCTTCAACGAAATGAAACAGCTGTTTCGTATGAACCTGGTGGAGGAAACCGCCAGCTACAGCGACCGCGCGCGCATGTTCCGTGAGATGGAAAGCGAAGCCGTGCCGGAAACCCCGCTCGATATCCTGCAGGAGTTCGCCCGTTCGAATACCCAAGCGCTCCAGCAGCTGGCAGCCCGTGCCGAACCTGAAATGCTGGAACGCGCCGTACAATTGCTGGCAGAAGCCGACACCATTTACATCGCCGGTCTACGTCGTTCGTTTAGCGTCGCCGCCTATCTCACCTACGCCCTGAGCCATCTTGAGTGTCGCCCTATTTTGCTCGACGGAATGGGCGGAATGCTGCGCGAGCAAATTAACCGCATTAAAGCGCGCGATATCGTGGTGTCGATAAGCTTCTCACCTTATGCGGAAGAAACGGTGATGGTCAGCGAAACTGCGGCCAATGCCGGCGCGCGCCAGATCGTGATTACCGACAGCCAGATAAGCCCGCTGGCAACATTCAGCGATCTCTGCTTTGTGGTGAAAGAGGCGCAGGTCGACGCGTTTCGCTCCCAGTCAGCGACGCTGTGCCTGGTACAGTCACTAGTCGTGGCGCTGGCTTACCGGCTAGGTGACGGGAGTAATGAACGCGGTCATTCTGTCGGTTGATGAGCGCCGCGAAAATTGATGATCCGCTTTATTACATTCCCGCCAGCGTGACGTGAAATCGTGATGTCTGCAGTTACTTTTATGGTCGTTGAAAATATCGCCATCATTCAGCGACCGGATAAAATACAATCCGTTATTACCATGAGCTACAATTATATTAATTTTAGATAATCAACAATGCGTCTGCTGACAATAATACGCAAAGGTTTACTATAGCCCTGTCTTTTTTAAGCAGGAAAGTAAAATGAAAAATACAAAAGGGTTGATGATTATTGCCCTTGCTTTCACCCTGGCATCATGTGCCGCCATTCCTGAGAATATCAAAGGTAATAATCAACCCGATATCCAAAAAAACTTTATCTCCGTGCATAACCAGCCTGGTTTATATACCGGTCAGCAGGCCCGCTTTGGCGGTAAAGTCATCAATGTGATTAACACCAAAAAAGATACGTTGCTGGAAATCGCCGTTTTGCCACTGAACGACTCTGCTAAGCCACAAATTGACGCGAGCTATCAGGGACGTATTCTTGCCCAGCAGAAAGGTTTCCTCGATCCGGTAAACTACAGAAACCATTTCGTGACTATTTTGGGAACAATTCAAGGAGATGAGTCAGGTTTCATCAACAAAGTCCCGTACAACTTTGTTAAAGTTGATTTACAAGGTATCCAGGTTTGGCATTTAACTGAGTCTGTCAACACCACTTATAATATGTGGGATTATGGTTATGGTGCGTTCTGGCCTGAGCCGATGTGGGGAGCGCCTTACTACGCTAATACAGTAACTCAGGTAACTCCGGAGCTAGTGAAATAATCCCAGAGGTAAGATGGCGCGACTATATTCCGGA
Source organism: Citrobacter freundii ATCC 8090 = MTCC 1658 = NBRC 12681 (assembly GCF_011064845.1). Lineage (NCBI taxonomy): Bacteria > Pseudomonadati > Pseudomonadota > Gammaproteobacteria > Enterobacterales > Enterobacteriaceae > Citrobacter > Citrobacter freundii. The sequence goes on from NZ_CP049015.1 coordinate 3,725,147, forward strand.
GTCAGGTGTTGGCAAACAACCCTTCTCATTACCCCGCGTTTATCTTATTGCGCCATCCTGCTTCAGGAGATCCTTCGCTTAACATGCATTCTTCCTGTTACATATAATTTTTAACCGCTAATTCTTTAGCGAAGAAATGGGCTTTACCCTTCTCATGCCTGACCATCTTTTGTTATTTACCGACAACTCCCCCACCCTGCATGCAATAAAAGAACATTTGTGTTTACACATTATTCAGGGATTACTATGAACAGAAAATGCTTACTGTTGATACCATTATTCTTTAGTAGCGTCATCATCACCGCCTGCGATAATAAACCTGCAGTAAAAACCACCATGGAGCCCGAGGTCGGCGTTGTTACCTTAGCCCCCTCCTCAGTAAATATTAAAAGTGAACTTCCGGGTCGCGCGCTTGCGTTCGAGATCGCCGAAATCCGCCCTCAGGTTGGTGGGATCATCATAAAACGCAACTTTGTTGAAGGTGATAAAGTCAGCAAAGGAGAATCACTGTATCAAATTGATCCAGCCCCACTGCAGGCACGACTGGACTCAGCCAAAGGCGCGTTGGCAAAGGCACAGGCTACCGCCAATAATGTTCGTCTGACACTAAATCGGCAGTCAGCATTAATAAAATCTAATTACGTCAGCCGCCAGGACTATGACACCACGCTTTCACAGCTTAATGAAGCGCAAGCCAATGTTGCCGTCGCTAAAGCGGATCTTGAACAAGCCACTATCAATCTTCGATATGCCAATGTTACCTCGCCCATTGATGGCATTAGCGGCAAATCTTCCGTGACCGTGGGTGCCCTGGTTACTGCCAATCAGGAAAACTCGCTGGTCACCGTTCAGAGATTAGATCCGATCTATGTTGATTTAACGCAGTCAGTACAGGACTTCTTACGCCTGAAAGAAGAGAAAGCTAACGGCAAAATTGCCCAGCAACAAGGCAAAATTCCGGTTGAGCTGATGCTGGAAAACGGCAAACCCTATCGCCATACCGGTACGCTTGAGTTTTCCGATCCCGCTGTTGATGAGACCACCGGTTCGGTAACCCTGCGCGCCGTATTTCCCAATCCTGAAGGTGAAATTTTACCCGGCATGTATGTCACTGCGTTGCTGGACGAAGGCAGTCAACAAAACGTGTTGATGGTCCCCCAGCAAGGAATTACGCACAACGAGCAAGGAAAAGCCACCGCGCTGATCCTTGACCAGGAAAACGTAGTGCAACTGCGTGAAATAAACGCAGTGAAGGCCGTTGGTAATCAATGGTTAGTGACCGCGGGATTACGCCCCGGCGATCGGGTCATTGTGTCCGGATTACAAAGAATTCGTCCGGGAAGCAAAGCCCGGGTCCTCCCTTCAAAACTGAACACACCTGACACGGTAGCTGAACAGTAATATTTCAGGTATTAAGGACACTTTCTTTATGGCCAACTTTTTTATTGAGCGCCCAGTTTTCGCCTGGGTGCTCGCTATTATCATGATGTTTACGGGCGGTATCGCGATAATGAACCTGCCAGTCGCCCAATATCCACAAATTGCGCCCCCAACCATTACCATCAGCGCGGCCTACCCCGGGGCAGATGCAAAGACCGTTGAAGACTCCGTCACCCAGGTGATTGAACAGAATATGAATGGTCTTGATGGCCTGATGTATATGTCATCCACCAGTGATGCGGCAGGTAATGCCTCGATTATCCTGACCTTCAAAACGGGTACATCACCCGATATTGCGCAGGTTCAGGTACAGAATAAACTGCAGCTGGCGATGCCTTCCTTGCCACAGGAAGTACAACAGCAAGGGATCAGCGTTGATAAATCCAGCAGCAATATCTTAATGGTCGCCGGTTTTATCTCTGATAATAACAGCCTGAGCCAATATGATATTGCCGACTATGTGGCCTCGAACATTAAAGATCCGCTAAGCCGCACTGCCGGGGTGGGGAGCGTGCAGTTATTCGGTTCGCAATACGCCATGCGCATCTGGTTGGATCCGCAAAAGCTCGACAAGTATAACCTCACTCCCGAGGACGTCATTACCCAGCTCAAAGTACAGAATAATCAGATATCTGGCGGGCAACTGGGGGGCATGCCTCAGTCAGCCGATCAGCAATTAAATGCGTCGATAATCGTCCAGACGCGTCTGCAAACAACCGATGAATTTGGCAAGATCTTCCTTAAAGTTCAGCAAGATGGTTCTCAGGTTCTGCTGCGCGATGTCGCACGCATTGAGCTGGGTGCGGAAAATTATGCCACGGTTGCACGTTACAACGGCAAACCCGCCGCTGGGATCGCGATTAAACTTGCCGCAGGCGCCAATGCCCTTGAAACGTCCCAGGCTGTTAAACAAGAGCTGAACAGATTATCAGCCTGGTTTCCGGCCAGCATGAAAACCGTTTATCCCTATGACACCACGCCGTTTATCGAAATTTCGATTCAGGGTGTTTTTCATACTTTGATCGAGGCAATCATTCTGGTATTCCTCGTCATGTACCTGTTTTTGCAAAGTTTTCGTGCGACGCTCATCCCCACTATCGCCGTTCCGGTGGTTATCCTTGGCACCTTTGCCATTCTCGACGTCGCCGGTTTTTCGATTAATACGCTCACGATGTTTGGCATGGTGCTGGCGATAGGGTTGTTAGTCGATGATGCTATCGTGGTGGTTGAGAACGTAGAACGTATTATTGCTGAAGAGCACTTGTCTCCAAAAGCGGCAACGCATAAAGCAATGGGCCAGCTCCAGAGGGCGCTGGTTGGTATTGCCGTCGTGTTATCCGCCGTATTTATGCCGATGGCATTTATGAGCGGCGCGACAGGAGAAATTTTCCGTCAGTTTTCCATCACCTTGATCTCCTCCATGCTGCTGTCGGTGTTTGTGGCGATGAGCCTGACGCCAGCACTCTGCGCCATGCTGTTAAAAGCACACGATGACGAGCAGGCAAATACGCATTTTCTGTTTACCCGATTCAATCATTTCATGGAGAAATGCACTCAGCACTACACGGACAGCACCCGAAAACTGTTACGTTGCACGGGCCGTTACATGGTCGTTTACTTAGTCATTGGCGCGGGCATGATGGTGCTGTTTTTACGTACGCCGACCTCCTTTTTGCCTGAAGAAGACCAGGGGGTATTCATGACCACGGCGCAATTGCCCTCAGGTTCAACGATGGTGAACACCAGCAAAGTGCTCGGGGAAATAACGGACTACTACCTGACGAAAGAACAGAAAAACGTTGCTTCTGTTTTCACCGTCGGTGGATTTGGTTTCAGCGGTCAGGGACAAAATAATGGCCTGGCGTTTATCAGCCTGAAGCCGTGGTCAGAACGCGTTGGCGAAGAAAACTCGGTTACCGCCATTATTCGACGGGCAATGATGGCCTTAAGTACCATCAATAATGCCGTCGTTTATCCGTTCAATTTACCCGCGGTCGCGGAATTGGGCACCGCATCAGGGTTTGATATGGAGTTGCTGGATAACGGTAATCTTGGGCATGAAAAAATGATGCAGGCCCGAAACGAGCTTTTGGCTCTGGCCAATCAGTCCTCAGGTGAGGTCGACGGGGTGCGCCCAAACGGCCTGGAAGATACGCCGATGTTCCGCATTCACGTCGACGCCAAAAAGGCTGAAGCTATGGGCGTTGCGTTATCGGATATTAATCAGACCATCTCCACCGCGTTCGGTAGTCGCTACGTCAATGATTTCCTGAACCAGGGGCGCGTAAAAAAAGTGTATGTCCAGGCCGATACGCCGTTCCGTATGTTGCCTGATAATATTAATCACTGGTATGTACGTAATGCCTCTGGCGCGATGACCCCGCTTTCCGCCTACTCATCAACCGAGTGGACCTACGGCTCTCCACGCCTTGAACGCTACAATGGTCAGCCAGCAATGGAAATTCTGGGTCAGCCGGTAGAAGGGAAAAGCAGCGGTGATGCGATGAAATTTATGGCATCGCTGATTAATAAACTGCCCGCAGGCGTCGGTTATGCCTGGACCGGTCTGTCTTATCAGGAGGCGCTATCCACAAACCAGGCACCAATGCTGTACGGCATTTCGCTGATCGTCGTATTTCTGGCGCTGGCGGCGCTGTATGAAAGCTGGTCGATCCCGTTCTCGGTGATGCTGGTTGTGCCAATCGGGGTGGTCGGCGCGTTGCTGGCCACCGATCTGCGCGGCCTGAGCAATGATGTTTATTTCCAGGTCGGCCTACTCACCACGATGGGGCTATCGGCTAAAAATGCTATTTTGATCGTCGAGTTTGCCGTCGAGATTATGCAGAAAGAAGGGAAAACGCCGCTTGAAGCCGCGGTGGAAGCCGCGCAAATGCGCTTACGTCCTATTCTGATGACCTCACTGGCCTTCATCCTGGGGGTAATTCCACTAGCAATAAGCAACGGCGCGGGCTCTGGCGCGCAAAATGCCGTCGGTACGGGGGTTATCGGTGGGATGCTGGCCGCGACGGTACTGGCGATCTATTTTGTTCCAGTGTTCTTTGTTCTCGTTGAAAATACGTTAGCGCGATTTAAAGCTCGACGTTGATCCCCTGCCCTATCCCTGGGTTTAGATTATCAAATCCAGGGATGGGACTTCATTTGCCAGGTCTACAGTTATTAGCGGGCACGGCTATCCAGCGAGTTTCTCGTGGATAGCGGGGTAAACATTACGCAGATTTTCTTGTAGGGGAACAACTGGGGCAGGTACAGAGGTTGTCAATTCTAACTAAAGCCAGGCTATCAAAACGGTTAATCAATAGTGCAAACCGGAACCTTTCAAATTTACAGCCAGTTCACCCAGTTTTGTATTCGGATGCTGATGACACATTTTAACCATTTTCGGTACAGCTTCCGTTTCTACCTCATGCAGGGGAACATAATCATCGCCTTTAAAGTCCGAATTTTTATTAACAATCACAAAGGCAATTGCCGTCTTGTATTGCTGACTCATATCAACGAATTCTTTACAGGTCATATCTTGTGGCGCAGCTTCCGTTGCCTGAGTAGCAAAAGCACGGGTCATTGGCGCCATAACAGAGGTCACAAGAATAGCTGCAGAAACCATCATCTTAATATTCACTATGCGCTCCAGAGGTAGCATTAATTTTTATCGGCGAGCTTATCAGTTTTTACCAGCGTCGCATTTCTACGCAGACTGATAAAAGCTAAAGAACTAAAGATCATCTCGACACCAATAAAGATTGAGGTAAATACATACGATCTGTCGGGATCCATATTCAGCCACACGCCGACAATAAGCAGGTCAAAAATACCAATGAAAATGTTCCATCCATAACCCGGACTGTGGAACAGTTTGACCCCAGATGCGATACGAAAAATACCCCCCAGAATAAACAGGCAGCAAAATACCATTGCCAATGAATTCATACCTATCACAGGATTCACCAGGAAACAGTAACCCAGCAGTAACCACGCGATAGCAAAAAAGGCATAGGTAAATTTGGCTTTCAATTGTTTTTTACTTGAGCTAAACAGGCTATAAATAGAATAGAAACCACATACCAGAAACATAAAGCCAGTTGCATAGCTTAAATAAACACCTGCAGCAATCGGATAAATCAAGCAGCAGATGCCACAAATCAACATCAACACCGCCATAATCGTCGCATGCTTTTTATAATGAACGAGTGTTTTTTCATTAAACGCTCTCAGGCTACGCTGATTAAAAACAAACATACATCCTCCGTTATACATAAACGCAATGTAACCTGTTGACACAAGAATTATTACTCACTCAACATATGTTACTTACAATGGAATGATAAGACTTCCGCTAAGGAAGCGTATATAAGAACAAGAGAATGTCGCTATGCGTATATTCCTACACATGTCAGATATCTGACACTTGTAAGATTAAACGGTCATTATTCTATCGTGGTTCTGATTTCACTCTTTAACATTATTTAATATGCTTATTGCGTTTGGTGACATATACCAAATTTATTCAGGAGAAAGTAATGAAAAAGATTATTCTTGCGGGTGTGCTTGCAACCATGATGGGTTCAGCACCAGTGATGGCTGCTACTGCTACCACAACCACTCCGGCGCAAGCTACTACCGCAAATGTTCAAAAAGAAGCTGCCGATATTATGCAGGTCGCAGTGCAAGGCGCAAATGCGATGCGTGATATTCAGCTTGCTCGTTTGGCCCTGTTTCATGGACAGCCTGACAGCGCTAAAAAACTAACCGATGACGCCGCTTCCCTGCTGGCAGGCGACAGCAAAGATTGGGCGAAATTTGTAAAAACTGTGCCTAAAGCCAAGATGATTGACGATCAGTACGTGGTTATTAACGCTACGATCGCGCTGTCAGAAGACTATATTGCCACTCCAGCCAAAGAATCCGCTATCAAAACAGCGAATGGCAAAATGGCCAAAGGCGACTGGAAAGGTGCAGTGGATACCCTGCAACTGGCTGGTATCAGCGTGCTTCAGACCCAATACCTGATGCCCCTGAATCAGACTCGTAAAGCCGTTACCAGCGCGCAAAAACTGCTGTCTTCCGGTAAATATTATGAAGCAAACCTTGTGTTAAAAGGTGCTGAAGAAGGTATTGTGATCGATAGCGAGATGATCGGCGCAGGCCAGTAATACTCAGCACTACGGAGTGTTGAACCAGGACTTTCTCTCCTGATCGGGCAGCTACGGCCACCCGATCAGGGGGATTAATGGCTAATCAGACTGTCTATCTCAATCTCAATTTCCCGCATAACAGCAATAATCTTCTGCAATGCCTCCTGGCGTACTGCCAGAGGAAGATCGTCAGGTCGTCTGGATTCGAAAGGTTCGCACAGGTTTTGTAGCGCAGTGATGCCCAGAATTTGCGCCGAGCCATGCAACCGGTGAAGAGCGCGCAAAAACAGCTGAGGTTCATCTTGCAGAACAGCTTTCTCAGCCGCTTGTATATCATTCAGCGTTGCCTCGCGAAATGTCTCGAGAATCTCGTTCATTAGTGCGCGATCGCCGCCGGTATTCTCCGTCAACACATTGAATTTCAAATGCCGGATTGAACAAGGAGACGAATAACCGGTTTCGATTTTACTCAACTCATGTGTCAGTGTCTGAATCGACACAGGCTTGAACAGGCACAAATTCATACCATTTTGCAGGCATCGATCGCGTGACTGTGGAAGTGCGCTGGCCGTCAGTCCCCATATTTGTAAATTCGGCTGTTGACGACGTAGCGAAGCCGCGAGATCAAACCCGTCTTTTTTCGGCATATTTACATCGGTTATCAGCAGATCGTACGATTTTTTCGCCAGTTTGGCTTCTGCCTCCTCCCCATCACACGCTTCATCCACGTTGTAGCCAATGGCATTCAACTGTCGCTTGAGCAGCAGGCGATTGGTTGGGTTATCGTCTGCAATCAAAATAGACAGACACGGAAGCGGTAACAGAGTACCAGGCGCATCGCCATCCGATACAATCGACTGTCGAGCCGTTTCAACCGGCAGCGTTATGGTAAACGTGGTTCCTTGCAACGGGACGCTCATCAACTCCAGCGTCCCACCCATCAGCGTCACCAGTTCTTTACAGATAAATAATCCCAGACCGGAACCGGTTTGTTGACGCTCGCAACGCCCCTGAGCGTAACGATGAAACAGCCCCGCCTGCTCCTCTTCACTAATCCCGCAACCGGTGTCGCTAATGGCAATGGTCAGGGTACCGTGATTCTCCCCGTCAGGCGTCAAACGGGCCGTCACATGAATACTGCCCTGCTCGGTAAACTTCAACGCATTACCTACCAGGTTGGTGAGAATTTGCCGCAAAGCCTGCTGATCGACAAATACCCGTTCGTTTGCTGGCAACTGGCTAACGCAAGCCAGCGTAATTCCTTTCTGTCTGGCTAAAGCATCGAAAGAGTGGCACTGCAATTCAATGAGCTGCGAGAGATCCGTCCATTGAGGAACAACCTGGTATTTACCAGACTCAATCTTATCCAGATCCAGAATCTTACCGATCAGCCCAAGCAATGACTGGGCTGTCGCCCCGGTAAGGGCAATCGCCTCTTTTCGCTGTGCCGGGCTGAGTTCTGAACTCGACAGTAATTCCACAAAGCCAACAATCGAGCTTACCGGGGTACGTAATTCATGGCTCATACTCGCCAGAAAGCGACTTTTGGCCTTGGTTGCTTCAATCGCTTTATTCTTTTCGTTTTCCAGTTCTTGAGATAATGCCTCTTTGAGATGAAGCTGCTCTTCCAGTAGCCGCTGAGATAGTTTCCTTTTTTTTACCTCACGGGAGAGTGAGATCCCCCAGATCAGGCTGATCGCTATCAGCAGCAGGGCGAATACCCCCAGTTGATAGAACTGTTTGCTATATCGACTCCAGAAATCGACCTGCGTATTGGAAATTTTCGACCACCTCTCCGTCATCTGCAAAATTTCACGTGGCGGTATGGCCTGTAGCGCTTTATCCATAACAGACTTCAACATAGGCTCGTGAGAAGAAATCGCAAAACTTACAGAGGCACCAGGCATATCTGGAAGCCTAAAAAAGTGCATATTTTTCTGATAGTAATGATCGACCATAAACCTTGCTGACAATTCGGTAGCAATTGCCGCATCAGCGCTGCCCTCCTTGACCATGACCATCGCAACACTGCTAGTATCAGCATTAACCCAGGTGGCCTGCGGATAGCGTTGCTTCAGCTCGCTTTCCAGCACATGCCCGGCAGGTAGCGCAATACGTATCGGCCTCTCCAGTAGCGAGTCGGCGGTTTCCTCATGGGAAGTGATCATCACAAATGCCACATTCATCAGAGGATCGCTAAAGGTCGAATTGTGCGGGTTTTGATGAGTGAGCGTGATAGTGGGATACATATCCCACTGTTCGCCGCTTATTTGCTTTGTCTGCTCACTTTTAGAGTTAGCTAAAATGGGTTCAAAATCGAGCCCCGTTTGCAGATGAATAATATTCAGTAAATCGCCAAGAATACCGCGTAATTCACCGCTGCGATCGACCAGCGTATAGGGCGGGTAATCTGGGTTGATTAAAATGCGGATGACATGCTTTTTCTTCAACCACGCTTTTTCCTGAGTGGTGAAAGGTATAGGTGCATTCAGATAGGCAAGGTTGCCGCGGTTCAGCCAGTTCTGCATGACTTGCATATGAATTTCATTACTGATTGACGTAATGAAACCATCAAGAATATTTCTTAATACAGGCTGATCTTCGTTAACGACAAAATAATTATATTGTTCTTGCTTATCAAAGTAGTGCGTAATAACCAGTGATTGTGAGAAGTATCGAGAGATGCAATGGCTGCTGGTGATATTGTTACCAATATAATATTGGTTATCACCATTCACTACCGAGGCCATGGCGTGATACTCGTCGTCATAAAATGAGACTTTAGCCTCAGGAAAGGCCCCCTGGATAACATCGAGAAAAGGGCAATCCCGCACGCACGCGACGCTAACCTGATGGTTCGTGGTCAGCGGCAGCATAGTGTTTTTTAGCGATGTTACAAGCGTCGGCCACGTCGTCAGCAATACCGAAGTACGCAACAAATTTCCGCCAACATCTTGGCGTCGGGACAGTTGGGTTATCAGCGTATCAACATCGTTATTGGCGAGCGCGGCCAGCGCCTCTTGCTCATTATCATACTGCTTTATAATGATTTTTAGATTGAGGTTCTTTTGCATTAACGCGAGGTAATCTGCGTTAACTCCCCGATAATATTCGCCGCTATTTTGATAAACAATGGGGGAGACTTCAGGTAACCAGGTACCAACAACCAAGGTTTTTTTATGCGCTAACCAGTTTGTTTCTTCCCTGTTCAAGCTGATATTTTGTACTGAAGTATTATAGTTACTTTTTAGCTCAACTTGCCGAGCTGAGCTTACACCCGTAGACAACCCGATGGTAAATATGACCATCAAAAAAATAAACAAGCGTTCCAGCATTACTCTATCCTATTTTATTTCTCTGCGCATAATCATAGATTTCCATTAATGATGAACAATCTAATTTTTCCATCAACCGGCTTTTATAGGTACTCACCGTTTTATTACTGATATTCATTTTGCTGGCAATTGAGCTGTAATCCATGCCATTAAGGATATAACGCAATACTCTCATTTCCTGATTCGACAACGTATCAAGCTTATCCTGCTCGCTGACGGATGAACCAGTAAAATGCTCAAGGGAAAAGGGAAAATAACTATAGCCATTTTTTGCTGCTTCGATTGCGGCAAGAATATTATTCATACCTTCTTTTTTACTCACAAATCCGTTGGCACCGTATTCGGCGCTACGTTTGCCGTAAAAAAATTCATTTTTGGCTGAAATGATAATGATTACACCAGCATAGTGCCGCTTTCTCAGCTGCTCCAGCACTTCGATGCCACTGATACCGGGAATATCTACATCGATAATCAACAGCTCCGGCTTAGTTTTTTCAACGGTTTGAACCACTTGATCTCCGCTGTCGAGTTCGGTGGTCACAGCGATACCATTAGTATCGAGTAAGTTGCGGATGGCAATGCGTGCCAATGGGTGATCGTCAACGATTATCGCGTTCATTGCGTATAAGAATCCCGATAAATAAAGAGAGGCGATGGCTATAGAGCAGGCGAGCCTTCAACATTATAATTTCTGAAAATAAGGCTTTATCAGGTAAATCCTAACATAATCACGCGTATATTTTATTCATTTTTTATAAAAAATGCAGAACAAGGTATAAACGCAACACTGTAATTTACAAATTTTAAACCTTGCGCCTATCTAAATATCAAACCATTAACACAACATAAAAGGAATATTCCTACACGCGTAGGACAAATCTCTCATTTATTATGATTTATTCTTAATGCTTTGGGACATATAACCGGGATATTGTTCATCAGAACTGCGAGGGGGATATGCGAATAGCTATCTAAAAATAAATTTCATACCAGGTCAAATATGGAGAACAAGAGTACAAACCTGCTGAATTTAGAGAGAAACTCCCCGCAGCTCTGGAGCAGCAGTGCCACAGGGAGGCAGCGATTAATCAGGCTTTACTGGGCAATGCCCCTACTGCATGCGAGCTTTTCACAGTCAGTGTAACAACGGCAGAACACAACAGTGCGGCAATCATAAAGATAAAGGCGCTGTTATAGCTTCCGCCGCTGCTTTGGATCAACCAGCCGATGATGGGCGCTGATACAACCCCTGCCATCTGGCCGCCAAAGTTAACAATACCGGATGCCCGCCCCATGATGTTGCTGGGAATGGTATCCATCAGAATACCCCAGAACGTTGCCATAGCGAAAAACATGAACAAGGCTGAAATACACTGATAAACCACCGCCATATCTGCACTGCTCACGCTGAAGGTCAGATACAGGAAACCCGCGGCAATAACAGAGGTTACGACATACAGCGTTTTACGCTGGGGTTTGAATTTGTCTGAGCAATAACCACCTAATAATGTTCCGCCAGCCCCGAACAGGAAGGGAATGGCCGCCATGACACCGGTCTTTGCCAGAGAAAACTCTCGTACGGTAATCAGGTAGCTTGGCAGCCAGGTTGAAAAACCCCAGAAGGTGATATCAAACAAAAACCAGATACTGGCCATTTGCCAGAGCACCGGCATTTTGAGTACGTCTTTAAACGCGATAGCACTGGTGTTTTGCAGGCTCCCCTGGTCGTCAGCAGCCAGCTCCGCCAGGTCTTGTTGCGTAATGGCAGGGTGATCTTTCGGGTTGTCACGCGTAAATAAGTAGATACCTGCGGCGATAAACAGACCGGGAATACCCAGCACGATAAAAACCATGTGCCAGCCAAATGCCCCGATGATGCTTGCCGCCACGACTACCGCCAGCGCTGGGCCTAAGGTGTTTACCGTTGACTGAATCGCCGTGGCGCGGCCACGTTCTTTCGATGGGAAATAGGTTGATATCATCTTCCATGAGGCCGACGGGAAACATCCCTCACCGATACCAAAGAAGAAACGTACTGCTAACATCAGCGGCAGCGTCAGCACAGCGCCGGTTAAGCTGGTGAACACAGACCACCATGCAATACCAATGGCCATGATTTTTCGCGAGCCAAACTTATCCGCCAGTAATCCACCGGGAATTTGAAACGCGGCATAACCAATAAAAAAGGCGCTAATAATTAAACCTTGTTGAGTCGTATCAAGATTTAAATCTTTGCCAATATAAGGGAGTGAAACGCTCATCACCATTCTGTCGAGAAAAGAGAGCAGCCACGCCAGCCAGATCAGTGTCAGGACGGTATATCTTGCTTTCCAGGTCTTGGGTTTACCTGAAGGTAAAGACGTTTGTAGGTTCATTGTGATGTCCTTAGGGTGTAGTGATCTACCGCGGCCATAAATAGTCGCGATAGATCCATGCGTGTTTAGCGTTATTTATTAATATTGTTTTCTAATAACCGTACCGCTACAGGCATAACTTTCCGTGCCATTGATTAAGGCAATGCGCCCATTAACCATGACAATTTCAATCCCTTCCGGGTACTGATTGGGTTCAACAAAAGTGCCTTTATCCGCAATTGTGTTCGGATCGAACATCACGATATCCGCTGCATAACCGACCTTCAGCAGTCCGCGATCCTGCAAACCCAATACTTCAGCAGGTTTCCCCGTCATCTTGCGGATTGCCGCTTCCCAGCTCAGACATCCCTCTTCACGAACATATTTACCGAGCACGCGAGGGAATGCGCCAAACACGCGCGGGTGCGGTTTGCCAGCCCCCATCAAGCCATCGGTACAGACGTTTTGTTCAGGTCGACAGAGAAACTTAATCACGTGCTCTTCGGTACCGTAGAAGTCGACCATCCCCACGGCGTTTTCCTCTTCAAAGAGCAGATCGAAGGTGGCGTTGTACGGATCTTTTCCACGCAGCTCGCCCAACTGGACGAGGTTCAAACCGACAGCATCCTGATTTTTTGCCGTTTTCACGCTGGTGACAAAAATCTGGTCCAAACCGGCAAAATCGATAAAGTTATCCCAGCCAGGAATGCCCTGCTGAATATCGTCAATCATTTTGGCGCGCAGTTCGGGCGAGGCGAGACGCTCAAGTAATTTGTCCGTACCACCGGAGTGAACCCAGGGCGGCAGGATCACGCCGAGCATCGTGCTGCCCGCCACATACGGATACTGGTCGAAAGAGATACGAATCCCCTCTTTCTGCGCCTGTTCCAGCATGCCCAGCATTTGGTCGATCAGCCCCCAGTTTTTCTTGCCGCAAACCTTCATATGCGAAATATGCAGCCAGACGCCGGTAGCTGTGGCTATATCAATCAGTTCCTGGGTTGAGTTGATAATATCGTCAGCTTCACTGCGCTGATGCACCACAAAAATCCCGTCATATTTCGCCGTGACCTTACACAGTTCAATCATTTCGGCAGTATCACCAAAGGCGCAAGGCATATAGATAAGACCAGTGGAAAGTCCAAATGCCCCGGCTTTTAACTCCCGCTCAAGGACCTCACACATCTTCGCTACGTCTTCACGGGTCGAAGGACGCCCATCCAGGCCCATCGCTTCCATGCGCACGTTGCCATGAGGAACTAAATACGCGAGGTTTGTCGCCGGCTGACGCGATGCCAGCAGATTGAGATAACCGTCTGTATTTTTATATTTCCAGTCAATTTTGTCGGTGTCACCGTCCAGTCCGGCGATATTTTTACGCCAGGCTGGAATATATTCTTCCGGTAGCGGTGCTAAGGCGACGCCATCCTGGCCCAACAGTTCGGTGGTGATACCCTGACGAATTTTTGCCGACAGCGCGGGGTTAATAATGGCTGACAGGTCAGAGTGCGTATGGGTATCAATAAAGCCAGGGCAAACTATTTTTCCTGTTGCATCAATAACCTGCTCATTGACACCAACCTCAATTTGGCCGATTGCGACAATACGTCCTTCATCAACCATCACATCGGCAATTCTGCCTTCACTGCCCGTCCCATCAATTACATTTCCGTTTTTGAAAATGGTTTTCATCGTTATTCTCCATGGCGGTGCTGCTGAGCTACACCGCCTGTAAGGTAAGAGGTGGTTATCTTTATTTTTATTGGCGATAGAGTGTCTGGATAATGCTGTAATAGCCGCTGGCCGAGCCGGTTAATTGCTCGATCTCGATATACTCATCAATGGTGTGTGCCAGGTTTTCTCGTGAAGGACCGAAGCCGATGGTTTTGATTCCCGCTTCGCCCGCATAGTGGCTGCCGTTGGTACAAAATGAGTACTGCGTAATGGTTGGATTAAAGCCAGCCTCGCGAACGCCCGCCAACGCTGCCTGCACGAATTCGTCGGACTCGTCGTACACCCAGCCAGGGAAGAACCGCTCTCCCTCAATAGTGGCGCCGGTATAGCAAGACTCCTGACCCACCGCGTAGGACACTCGGGCCTTAAACTGCGGATCCTGAGCAATAAGTTCCGCAAGCGCATTTTCCAGCGGAGCAATCACGCTTTCTTTGGTTTCACCCACCAGCAAACGGCGATCGTAGGTTGCGCGACAGTAATCCGGTACCACCGAGGCCCCCGGGTACGGCGAAGATTTAATGTCGGTCAGTTCCAGAATGCCTGGCCCCAGAACCGGATGCGTTGGCGGCGTGATCGTGCGAATTTTGTCGATCAATTGCGCCATTTTGTACACCGCGTTAATCCCCGCCTGCGGGTTAGCGGAGTGCGCGGGTTTACCAAAGGTTTCGACCACAATTTCAGCGCGGCCACGTTGACCAATTTTCAGGTTTAACTCGGAAGCTTCACCGATGATCACGTAGTCTGGCTTATAGCGCTCGCTGACCAGGCGAGCGGCAATACCTTCAAAACACTCTTCATGCACGATGCACGCAACGTAGATTTTCCCGGCAAAATTTCGCTGATTGTCCTGACCGAAAAAGCCCACGGCGGAGATCATCGCCGCCACGGCACCTTTCATGTCAGTTGTACCGCGACCATAAATTTTGCCATCTTCAATATCGCCGCCGTATGGGTTGCGGGACCACTTCTCTTCGTTCACCGGCACGGTATCGATATGTCCATCGAGAACCAGCGTTTTCCCTGGCTGGTTGCCGACAATACCGCCAACAATGTTGCCGTACTTATCAACGTGGATGTCATCGAATTGGTAATGCTGCATCATTGTTTTTATGGCATTAACCACTTCCCCTTCCTGACCGGAATAACTTTTTTGTTGGATCAGCGCCTGACAGTTTTTAATGACTTCTTCAATGCGGTTTGCAGATAACATGGGTTTCTCCGTTATATCTCTTAATCAGGGAATTATTTGTTGATGCCCGGGTACTGTCCGCCCCAGACAATATCCAGATATTGTTGCGGGTCGGTATCCCCTTCGGTGCTGACTAACAGCACGCGAGAGTGCGCATCCAGCCCCAGTTGCTCACGCGTTTGCGCCAGTTCAGGTGAGGTCATCAACAGCGCCAGCAGACCGGTAGTAACCGCACCTGACTCACCCGAAATAATCTGTGGATCGCCTGCCAGCGGGTTGCCCAACATGCGCATGCCTAACGCTGCAACTTCATCAGGGCAGGAAGCAAATGCGTTGGCATAGTCGCGCAGCAGTTTCCAGCCGATACTGTTCGCCTCACCGCAGGCGAGACCGGCCATCACGGTTTGTAAATCACCGCCCACCGCAATGGCATCCCCCTCTTTCGAACGGGCTGAGCGGTAGAGGCAATCTGCAATTAACGCTTCGGCGACGATCACTTTCGGGCGATTCTCACCCCAGGCTGCCGTCACCATTCCCTGAACCATGCCGGCAAACGAGCCGACGCCTGCCTGCACAAAAATGTGAGTCGGCGCAACCTGATGCAGCTGATCTATCGCCTCGAGCATCAGCGTGCCGTAGCCCTGCATAATCCACTGCGGGATCTTTTCGTATCCTTCCCAGGCGGTATCCTGCACGACAATCCAGCCATACTTTTCGGCCTGCTCCGCGGTCATACGAACCGCATCGTCATAGTTCATATCGACGATCTCAGCGGTAGCGCCTTCGTTACGGATAGAGGCCAGACGTTGCTGCGAAGAGCCCTTTGGCATATAAACCACGGCGTTTTGCTTCAGTTGGCGCGCCATCCATGCCACGCCGCGACCGTGGTTGCCATCAGTGGTGGTAGCAAACGTGACAGTTTGCAGATCGTGACGAACCTCTTCGCTGGTCATCACGTCAAACGGCAGTTCACTGATATCCTTACCAACTAATTCAGCGATATGGCACGCCATCGCATAGGAGCCACCCAGCGCTTTGAAGGCTTTCAGGCCAAAACGCTGAGATTCATCTTTGAGGTAGATATTTTTTACGCCCAATTTTTGTGCAAGCGCAGGTAGCGTATATAGCGGCGTCGGCGCATAGCCCGGAATAGACCGATGAAAATTCAACGCTTTTACCAGTTCCTGGCGGCTAAACGGTGCCAGCGGCGCGTTCGGATGTTCGGTAAACGGCGTCTGGTTGATAAAAAATGATAAGTTTTCCTGCATCATAAAACCTCATTGTCCTGGTATTTCATTCCCTGTAATCGGTGCAATACAGAGATATTTCCGTTATCGGTATTGGCAATAGAGCAAAATACTTACCAGCTTTTTATGAATTGAGTAAACTCTTATAAATATTTTAATAAAGGTTTTAATTTCAATAAATTAAATGAAATTTGAAATTGACAACCGAAAATATCAATGCCTCAGTTTATCGCCTCGTTTTGATAAATTCTCATCATTGATAAATAGTGTGATCGCGGAAGATAAAATAAGAAAAACATTCAAAAACAGCGTGGTAGATTGATTTTTCGCAAATCATTTTTGCATTGTTTCGCCTATTTATCATTTTCCTTGAGAAATGTGACACACCGCCGGAGAAGTACCATGATTTCAGTACTCAGCAATATTCAGGATGATATATGCAATTACGCCGACGCTATTTCTGGCATAACGGGCACGGACGTTGAAATCATTGATGAATCTTTAATGCGCATCGCGGGTACCGGGAAATACCGGCATATGCTCAATGAGAACGTGGCCAAAAATGGCTACATTTATCGTCACGTATTGCAGGTGCGAGAAACAGTACTGATCAAAAACCCCGGCGAGCATCCGCTGTGTCAGTTATGTGAAAAACACCACTACTGTTCTGAAATGCTGGATTTGAACGCACCTATTTTTCTCAATAATCGCGTGATTGGCGTGATCGGGATTATTTGCTCAACCCAGGCACAGCGTGACACGTTACTGAGCCAGATTGATAAATTTGTCACCTTTATTGAGCAAATCGCCGTAATGATCTCCAGTAAGGTCTTTGAATGCCTGGAACGTTTACGCGCACAGGAAACGCTTGGCGCATTTCGGCGTCTGATCGATGCCATGGACCGCGGCGTGGTAGCGATTGATGGCAAGGGTCTTATCTGGCATGCCAATCATTCAGCTGATCGCATCCTGAACCGTGAGGTTCAGGGATTACCTCTGACCATTGAAACAACCGGGGACAGCCTGTATGGCGATGAAGAAGCGTGGCTGACGCTTGAAGGTCAGAAACATCATGTACTGTGCAAACAAATTTCGCTCTCCTCACAGGATAACGATCGCTTAACCATGGTTATCTTTCGTGATGCACACGACTACCTGAGTAACCTTACTCCATCCCCTTATGAGTCCGACATACAGGTACGACTAATTGGTCACTCTCCCTCAATGGAACAGCTCAGAAGTACCATAGGTAAAATCGCCAACAGTTACGCCAGCGTGCTCATCACCGGGGAAAGTGGCTCGGGGAAAGAGGTCGTGGCATTTGCCATTCACCAGAGCAGTCCCCGTAAAGCCGCGCCTTTCGTAACAATCAACTGCGCGGCTATCCCAGAACAACTGCTGGAAAGCGAACTGTTTGGTTATGTTCGCGGCGCATTCAGCGGGGCTGATCCTAAAGGGCGAATGGGGAAATTTGAACTGGCCAACGGCGGCAGCCTGTTTCTGGATGAGATTGGCGATATGCCACTACACCTGCAGGCCAAGCTGCTCAGGGTATTGCAGGAAAAGGCGATCACCCGCGTTGGCTCTAATAACACCATCAATATTGATGTGCGCATTATTGCCGCAACTAACAAAAACATTAACGCGATGGTGGAAAATAATCAGTTTCGTGAAGATCTTTTCTATCGCCTGAACGTGGTCCCTCTGGTACTTCCTTCCCTGCGTGAACGCCGGGCTGATATTGCGGTCCTCGCACAGTATTTTGCCGATGAGTTTTCGGTCAGTTACCAGCGACCACCGCAAAAACTGCCTGATGACGTTATTAATCGCCTTTATGCCTGGCACTGGCCGGGTAACATTCGTGAATTACGCAACGTGATCGAATACATTTTTGTGATGCGCGGAGAAGCCGCTGGGATCAACGCCAGCCATCTTCCCCCTTACCTGCTTACCGCCGCTGACGGTAGAAAAACGACGATGACCGCACAACCCCGACAGCTTGCCAGCAAAGGAAAACAAGCGGAAAGGGAGGCTATCGAAAACGTCATCCAGCGATTCGGCTCAAGCGTTGAGGGGAAAAAGCAAGCCGCGACAGAACTGGGGATCAGCATTGCCACGCTCTATAGAAAAATAAAACTGTACGGACTGTAAGCTTTCCTTATTAACTGAGAAGCCCGCACAACGCGGG
Source organism: Citrobacter freundii ATCC 8090 = MTCC 1658 = NBRC 12681 (assembly GCF_011064845.1). Taxonomy (NCBI): domain Bacteria; kingdom Pseudomonadati; phylum Pseudomonadota; class Gammaproteobacteria; order Enterobacterales; family Enterobacteriaceae; genus Citrobacter; species Citrobacter freundii. Next base: position 3,743,787 of record NZ_CP049015.1, read on the forward strand.
CTTCTCATCGGTAGAACAGAGCACATTAAGCCCGAAAATACTTAATCAAACACACCATTAATTACCGCGGTGACAATCGCCGTACTCAGTGCAATCAACACCAGATTGTCGCCCACAACCTGCCATTCATAACCTGGATAATACGGCAATTGGTTCAGCATAGAGGATGGAACACTTTTCTTAGCGATCCCCGGAGGAAGCGGCTTTCCTCGCGCAAGATTTTTGGCGATACCCGGAGGCAGTGACTTATAGCCCGTCAAACCATATCTGACGGCATACTGTCTGGCCACGTTATAGCTGATGTCACTATCAACATGGTCCGGCTTACCATAATTTTTACGTTGTTCTGCCTGCGAATTGCCTTTCTGGCTATTGCCCTTATTCCCGCTATTACCATGATTGCTACTATTTCCATGGTTGCCACTATTACCATGGTTGCCACTATTACCATTGCCGTTGCCATTACCGGGGTTGGCCAATACTGGGGTGGCGCACATCGTCATCGCGGCAACGGCGACTAAAGCTGTTGCTAAAGCACGAAGTCTGGACATGATGATTCCTTAAAATGTGGATACATATAAAAATGTACGGTATCGCGTGAATACTGGCTATCGCTACAACTCCGATTTATTGGCAAAAAAGGGAAAGCACATAGCACACATCACGCTATTCGCCTCGCCGCGGTGGAGAAAAGTTAGCCAAAGATGTTGCAGAACTGCTATAAAGTCTTTCTCTTCTGTCGGCTGGTGTTAAACTGGAAAGTGTGATCTTCATCATAACCTGCTTAAACAGAGAAAAGAGACACTGCTATGCAACATATCATTGAGGGCTTCCTCAACTTCCAAAAAGAGATTTTCCCTCAACGCAAGGAACTCTTTCGCAGCCTGGCATCCAGCCAAAATCCTAAAGCGCTTTTCATCTCCTGTTCCGATAGCCGCCTGGTGCCAGAACTCGTTACTCAGCAAGACCCCGGACAGCTTTTCGTTATCCGCAACGCCGGTAATATCGTACCGTCATTTGGTCCGGAACCGGGTGGTGTATCCGCAACCATCGAATACGCGGTTGTCGCACTTGGCGTAACGGATATCGTCATCTGCGGTCACTCCAATTGTGGCGCGATGAAAGCCATTGCCGATAGCCAGCCCTTGGATCCGATGCCCGCTGTCGCTCACTGGCTGCACTATGCCGATGCCGCGAAAGCCGTGGTCGAGAAAAAAACCTGGGATAACCCAATCGACAAAGTTAACGCCATGGTAGAAGAGAACGTTATCGCACAGCTTAACAACATTAAAACGCATCCTTGTGTCGCGGTTGGGCTGCGCAATAATGCGCTTCGTTTGCACGGTTGGGTGTATGACATCGAAAGCGGTGAAATCCGTACCCTGGATAAAAACAGCAAAACCTACGTTTCCCTTGCAGAAAACCCACAAGTGCATTTCGAGTAATTCCTCCACTGGAGCAAGGATGCTCTGGACATCTCCTCCCCCTATTTCTGTTAGTAGACAAAAAACGGACTTGCGACTAGCTTTAAAGTGGCCACTGGTGTTCCCACATCGGTTTTCGCACATTTTATAAAATATTGCGACAGGTCTCATTTCCTGAGTCGCAAACAGCTGTTCATACATGGTGCAGGCGATAAAAGGAGCCGGTACGAATGCAAGCAAAAATAAAAAGAATAATGAATATGTTATTTTATCATGAGTCGTGGGATATCATGCTTATTAAGGATAATGGCACACACTTATTCCCTGATAACACCCTGGAGATATTAAGCAAATCCACTGCACAGCAGTTAAAAAAGAAATATACATTTCAGGCTGACCCTTTTCTGATTGAAAAAGACGATAAACTGTATGTTTTCTATGAAGCTCTTAGCTTTCGCAACTCAAAAGGCACGCTACGATGTCGCGTTCTTGACCGTGAACTGGTTGAACTTGATGATATTAAGCTTGAGGGCTTTGACGACTTAAAGTGTCATTTGTCATTCCCTTATCTGATTCATATCAACGATCAACTCTTCATGATCCCCGAGTCTTCAGAAAGAAAAGAGGTAATACTGTTTCAGTCAATAGAGTTCCCTGCACGCTGGAAGCAAGTTAAAGTTTTAATCTCTGATATCGAATTAACCGACAACGTATTTATATCAATTAATGAAGCCTGTTATCTTTTGTCCACCACGATGGATAATGAAATAATTATTCATTCGGCAGATCATATTTATGGACAATGGCAGCGGATTACCCCCTCATTGAAGGTGAGCAATCCTCATCATCGAGGCGCAGGAGCCTCCTATCAGGTCGAAAATAAAATGTACTTCCTTACTCAGGAGTGCACACCTGAAACTTATGGAAAATCAATCTATATCAAAGAATTAGTGACACTGAACGACGCTAATTTTGATGAGAACCTAATCGAACAAATCAATTCGTCGATCAACCACAGTGACGGCGTCCACACGCTGAACTTCTCAAATAACTATATTGTTTATGATACAAAAATAAACCAATTCAGCTTTTTATCTATACTTAAAAAAATATCTTATAAATGCATGGTGAGGTATCGCAACTATAACCTTACCAAACGTCACCAATAACGCGTTCTCTATGGTACTGGCGTGACTCAATCCCCGTTTATCTGGAGTCTGTATGGCAATTCTGGTCACTGGTGGTGCAGGTTATATTGGTTCACATACTGTTTTAACGCTACTGGAAAGAGGCGATGATGTCGTTGTCATCGATAATCTGGCGAACGCCAGTCAAATCTCGCTGGACAGGGTCGCGGAACTCACTGGAAGAGAGCCTATTGTCTATATCGCCGATGTTCTCGACAGGCCGGCATTGAAAAACATTTTCGCCAACCATAACATCACCGATGTCATTCATTTTGCCGGGCTTAAATCGGTTTCAGAGTCGATAAAAGAGCCCCTCGCCTACTATGAAAACAACGTCACCGGAACGCTGGTTTTACTGGATGAGATGCTGGCCGCAGGCGTTAATCGTTTCATTTTTAGCTCATCCGCCACGGTATATGGTAATCCGGAAAGCGTACCGCTTAGCGAGCAATCGCGTACGGGCGGCACCACCAATCCGTACGGCACCTCTAAGTTGATGGTCGAACAAATTCTGGCTGACTTCTCTCGTGCACAACCCGATTTCCGCATTACCTGCCTGCGCTATTTCAACCCGGTCGGCGCCCATCCATCGGGTCGGATTGGTGAGGATCCTAACGGTATCCCCAATAATCTGGTTCCGTACATCTCCCAGGTCGCGATTGGTAAGCTGGAAACCGTGTCGGTGTACGGTAATGATTATCCCACTCCCGACGGTACCGGCGTGCGTGATTATATTCACGTCATGGATCTGGCGACCGGTCATTTAGCCGCGCTGGATTGCCTGAACAAAGGCGCGGCTTACAAGGTGATTAATCTCGGTACCGGTGTCGGTTATTCCGTGATTAAGTTGATTGAAGCATTTGAAAAAGCAGCGCAGACTAAAATTAATTATAAGGTTGTCGCCAGAAGACCTGGAGACATTGCCGAATGTTGGTCTGACCCATCGCTGGCATATAAGGAGTTAGGTTGGAAGGCCATCTACAGCCTTGATGAAATGATGCGTGACACCTGGAACTGGCAAAAAAACAACCCGAATGGGTATCAAATTTAATGTTCACAGCAGCGAGCCTAACCGTCAGGCTCGCTGCTGTGTCTGACTATTGTACTGTTATTGTTGATACCCGGTACCAGCCGCTGTTCTGCTTCCCTTCATTGGCAAAGTTAATTCTCGCCGCACCCGACTTATCCAACATCGCAACCTCAATCGCGTACTGCCCTTTTGCCAGTCGGCCTGGCATAGATAACGCATAACTGACCTGATACTTACCGGGGAGCCAGCGGCGAATATCCTCCGCGGAATTCCCCTGTGCCACCACCTTATTAGCATTGTCCACAACACGGAATGCCAGCATATAAGGCAGATAAATCGGAGCGATACCCTCATTGTACCAGGTACTGTTCAATGTCAGCGTTTGTCCGCTGTCCCACACGGACTCATGGCTCAGGGACGCCAGGCGAAATCGATAGCCCAATTTGGTCAGCGCATCGTCGACAATAGGTCGATAGTCGCTCGGTATCGCTCTCGATTTCAGGTTAATGGTACTGGCGTGCTGTTTGACCGCCCAGTCAAAAATCCCCTGCACTTCAGCACGTGTATAGTGAAAGGTATTCTTCCAGTCCTGCATATACGAGCAGATCTCCAGGCTCACCGGCGCACGTTTCCATGCGTCGTTGAACCCTGAATAACTCTGCTGCGCAGCCAGCAATCGCTGCGGGTAATCATCAGTCATATGGTTCCAGGAGTCCGAAAATACGCGCAGGTCCCCCCAACAGTCCGCACGCCATCCTGCCCCACGCTCCACCGCATTCGCCAGACTTTGTCCGCCGCTTATCAGCATGGTTTTTGGCGTCACCGGAAAAGCAGAAAAGTGCATCGCGACGTAGCGATCCAGTTGCGCCGTGGTGTATCGCTCCAGTAATGGCTTCAGGTTCGGGAAGTTGCTGTTATGCCATTCTCCCCATGATCCCACCATGCCAATATCAACAAACGCGAGATTCTCATTACCATCGTAGCGCTTACCAAATGCGTTCAACAGACGCTGGCTGTATTGAATAAACAGAGGATCGTCTAAATCCGGGGCAAATGTCTTTTTATCCGGCGTCCAGGTACCTTTCACGCCTTTTTTAATCAGCCAGTCAGGAATTTGCGAGCCGCTTTCCGGCTCTGCCAGTACCATAAATCGTAGCCCGACATTCATCGCTGGACGATGTGCCGCCGCGTATTTGAAGGCATCATCCACCAACGCAAAATTGTACTGGCCTTCGACTGGCTCCAGGTCCCGCCAGTAAAAACGCTCGTATTCAAATCCGGTATTGGGATAGTCCGCCAGCCCCAGCGTTTCACCGTATCCCTGATGAAAACTTGCCACGCCAATCCCCGGATTGGTTAGCGGGCCCGTCAATGCTTTGGGGGTAACGGTCGTCAATGCGGCCATGACCGTCAGCGGGAAAAACATGCACAACAACGCACAAACCCATTTACGTTTCATCGCAATGACATCCTCCACCAATTTGTAAACGCTAGCGGTCTTTAAGGCTTAACCACCAGTCCCAGATACCTACGTGAAAATTTTGGAACACATCAATACCTAACGCGGATTTGATCATATACAGCGTCAGCAATACGCAGCAGGTGACGAATAGCACGGCAATCAACAGCAAAAATGTGAGCAGCATTCTCGACAGGGTTGATTCCTGGCGATGCTGACGGCGTAAATCTCTGCCAAACAAAAAAACCAGATAATAACGCTTACTGAAAAAGGGAAAGCTTCTGCGAATATCGATCTGATGCCGCGAAGCCAGCGTCGAGGCCAGGATCGCATTTTCCACCCCTTCTTTTTGTTCAGGGGTCAACCCCTGCGCAATCGTCTCATCAAGATGAGTATAAAATCGTTCGATTACGGGGGGACGATTTTGAGGACTGGTCAAAATTAACCTATATCTTTATCAATTGAGTGATAGACGTTAACCGTCTTTTTGGCGATTTCATGCCAATTGTAGTTTTGCAAATATACACGATAGTCCACGCTATTTGCTGTTACCCCTTGGCCTAATTTTTCGGCCAGACCGGTTACATCTCCCACCTTAAAATAGGTCTCGGCAGGCAGTTGAACTTCAAGGTTAGCAGGAATATCACTGACGACGGCCGGAAGAGAAAATGACATTGCCTCCAGCAGCGCAATGGGCAATCCTTCATGGTATGAAGGCATCACAAATAGCCTGGCCTGCGAAAACACCGCCTGCAGCTCATCACCACGTAAGAAACCGGTCATCACTACGCCTGGCGTGTCGGCGGCAAGCTTTTTGAGGCGAATGCTGTATTCGGTTGGATGATCCGCATCACCAATTAACACTAACGGCATGGTCAAACCGCTGTGTTGATAGGCGGCAATGGCATCATGCATCCCTTTTTCTTCCACAAACCGTCCAACCACAACGAGATAATTTTTCGGCTGCAGCCCAAAGCGGGAGAGCGTATTGTCGATGGTGAGCTCTGATAACAACCGCGGCTCGTTTACGCCATTGTGAATTAAATGCGCATCATAGCGACCATGTTTTTTCTGGATCAGTTGATTAATAACTTCAGAAATCACAATCACCTCGTTGGCATATCTTACCGCCCAACGTTCGCCCAGCAGCAATATTTTTTTTGCAACGAAACCCCATTTCTGACGATCGTAATCAGGTCCGTGGTGGGTGAAAACCACCTTCTTACCCATCACGCGTAAGAGTGGGATCACAAGGCCAGGGCCGATAGCATGGACATGCACAATATCCGAATGGTCGATACGTGTCCTAAACACCGCTAAAACGGAATGGACAATAGCTTCCAGCGAGCGCTTTTTGGGTGCCCACAGCGCGTAGGTCTCGACTTTTTTATAGACCGAACGTTTGTAATTTACATATGGTGAGCGAGCAATCACGCAAATATCCACATCGAACTGCTGCTTAATGGCAGGATAAAGATTCTGACAGTGTGTCTCCACACCGCCCAATACATCGGGAATACCACGCGTTCCAAAAACCGTTATTATTTTACTCATTCTATGGCCTGCTCAGCAGTTCTTTATACAGCGCCTGTAAGGTATCCATATGTTTACTCAGCGCATATTTTTCACTCAACCGCGCACGGCCATGTAAGCCCATATTCCGCGCCTTCTCTTGCGAGTCAGCCAGGACGTCCATCGCATTTGCCAACTCCTGCGCATTGCCTGGTTCGAATAAAATCCCTTCGATACCGTCACGAATTTGTTCCGGGATACCGCCAATGCGCGACCCAATAACCGGCTTGCCTAAGGACATCGCTTCCAATATCGCCATAGAACAGTTTTCATAGCATTCAGAAGGAAGGATCACCGCTCGCGCATGCTTAATAAGCTTGTCGAGGGCTTCTCCTTGTTGCACATAACCTAAAAATTCAACATCAGGGTATTTGGCGGCTAATTCATCATGCAACGGACCGTGCCCCACAACTTTCAGCGGCGCGCTGTTCTGCATTTTTTTATGCGCTGCCAACAACGTTGCCACGCCCTTTTCACGGCTCAGACGGCCAAAGTACAGCATATAGCCCTCATCGCTTACTTCGGCCAGGGGACGACTGTCATCAACGCCATTGACGATGACATCAATGCGCGAATTTGGCAGCGTACGCAGCAGGATGCCTCGTAAAAAAACACTCGGTGAAATAATCACATCCAGCGCCTGATAGTTTTGTGCAATGTACTGCCAGGTTGCCTCCAGGGAGAGCAGTAAGCTTTTTGAGGCTGAACCTTCCTGGCAACGATACCTGAAGGCATTGAAAACCGTCCCGGTAATACAGGAATCGCACACTTTGCCGTCGCGCAGCATGGAATACGAGGGGCACACAATCTTATAGTCATGCGCAGTCAGCACCGTTTTGCAGCCAAAATTACGCGCAACTTTAATCAACGCCGGTGTTAACTGATGGTAGATGTTGTGAAAGTGGACAATATCCGGGCGCTCTTTTTCTAATAGCGCCAGCATTTTTTTGCAGGCCTGCGAATTATGAATAAAGTTAACCGCCGTTTTGATACCGCCCAGCAGATTGCTCTCTTTGTGGTAGTCCACATTGCTGACGAAATAATCCGCATAGTCCGAGGGGAAATTATTATCATGATGCATAGAGAAATCAATAACCTGCACTCCGGCCTGTTTCAGCATATCGCGCTCTTGAAAATAAACCGTTTCCGCGCCGCCTTTAATGAAAAAAAACTTGTTAACTAATAATACTTTCATGGCGCCTGCCCCGGTTATTCATGAATGATTTTACTGTTAGGTGGAGTCAACGGATCGCGTACGGGATAAAAAATACCTTTGATCAGCCCCGCTGAGCGTACGATTAAGTTAATAACGCTTTGCAGCCCATCTGTTAACGAGCGGTTTTGCACAATCTTCAACAAGGTAAATGCCAGTAATGGTAGAAGCGCAACGGCAAACACGTTGATATTAAAGGTGAGCAGCGCCACAAATAAGAGAATAAGGTAGAGCGCAAATACCGCCTCATTCTTCACGATGTTGAATGTCTGGGAAAACCAGGGTTTCCCCCAACTACAACGCAAAAGCTCACCCGGAGCCTGGTAATAACCGCTGGTCCAGCGCCGCGCCAGCATCTTAAACGTCGGCAGCGTATGTGACGTATGGCTGAAGTAAGGAATATCCAGACGCCGCAGTTTATAGCCCGCTTCGATTAAACGCAGACCCAGCTCAGCCTCTTCATACGCGTGCAAATTACGGTTAGTCAGATAACCAATTTTCTCAATCGCAGAGCGACGATATAATCCACCACCGCCTAAATGGTCACTATCCCCGAGCGGATATATTTTATTAATGCGTTGCTTACGAGACTTAAATTCATAGTTAACGGCATCATCCATTTCAACGGTTCCCGCAACGCCTGCATATTCTGGTTCAGCCTGCAAAAAGGCGACGGCCTGATCCACAAATCCTTCTTCCAGCTCCATGTCGCCGTCCATCAACAACAGATATTCCCCTTCACTATACAGATAACCTAACTGGTGCCCGACGCCACAGCAGCGATCGCCAGGGTCAGTTAAGGACACTACGGTCACCCCTTTATCGATCGCAAGCTGTTGGGTGTTATCCGTTGAGAGACTATCTGCCACAATAATTTTATGTGGATAGTCAATAAGCTGCTTACGGATGCTGTCAATCGTCTTCTCAATACATTTAGATTCATTGAGTGTTTTAATGCTCACTGAAATAAACGGTTTTTGGTCCATACAATTACCCTACGCAGCGAAGGACGGTTCGACGAATCACTAAACTTGCCCCTAGTGATAAATAGAACAGGAATTGTAACATCGGTGTAATCATCAGTATCTGGCTGTAAGGTAAGCTAATTAAGCAACTGATAGCAAAAGCGTTAAACGCCGGTGCAAAACTCAGCAACTGGAGATCCTGCTGGTCCAGTTGTTCAAGTCTCAGTAATGGCTTTGGCTGACAAACTTTCAGGATATAAATGAATAAGCTAACAAAGAGTAATGTACCAATCGCCCCCACTTCCCACAGCAGCATACTCAGGGAAGTCGAGTCGAGAATTAAGTTGTAGATAATATTCAAAAATCCCGGCGACACCGTACTACCACTGTTAGTGGCGTTGAGTCCGTAGCCAAATAACGTTCCTGAAAGCCCCCACAGATCGTTATTTTTCAACCAGAACAGGAACGTCGTAAAGCGCCCTAATTCACCGGTAGACATAATGTAGTTTGGATCAAAGATATAGCTTAAGGAGTCGATAAAAATACTTAACGAGCTTTTCGATGGATCGCCACCGAACGCCGTAGAATAATAGTACGCGAGGATCACAATCGACAGGCTAATGAGCAACAGCATTCCCGCCACAATAACCAATAACGTCTTCAGATTAACCTTACTAACGTCTTTGACGTAGCTCGGTGAGAGCCATACCCACGCCAGGAATATTGGCGATAGCAGGATGACAAACTTCACTTCACCAATTATGCATAAACCGATACCGAGAACAATATGCAGCGCCATGGATTTGAACGTGGTGAGCCCATGCTTATATTCGGAGACTTTTAACAACATAATTAACAGGCAAAACAGCCCCATTGCGGCAGTATTCCCGCCCCCCATGGGGTCACCGCCAAACGTGCCAACCACGGAGTCCCATTTCTCATCTTCGCCGCGCACCGCGACGCGCTGGGGAACGACCAGTAAAACCTGATAAATCATTACCGGGATCTGCGCGTAAAAAACCCAGTACAAATAGCGTGTTACACGATAAATCTGCGACTCCCGGCAAAACCCTAGCAGCAAACAGATCATCACCAGCGACAATGCAATTTCGTTTTTAAATGCCACAATCGCGACGGTGATCCCGCCCTGAATCAACGTCGATGTCCCAGCCAGTACCAGGAACGAGAAATACAACGCCAGAACAATCGTCTCTTGCGCATCCAGTTGCAGCGAGCCATCACGCGTCTGCATCACCAATAATCCCACCATCAATAAGGTGAGGAAAAAAGGTATCCACAGCACTGACTGCATACCGGTAAAGTATTGCACCAAGCCACACAGGATCAGCGTGACAAAAGTATAAACCAGTAAATAGTATCCGGTATTCAGTGTCATATTATCACCGGCTTGTCTTTCAGGAGATTGGCTCGCTTATTCATTTTCAGATAAATGAAGGCGTAGCGAATAAATGTCAGTGAAGAAAACAAGATGACCGACGTTGCATAATCTTTATAAAAATAGGGCGTCACGACAAAAGCGAATAGTACAATCGCCAGCTGTTCCAGTTGGATACGCAGAAAATAGCGATGGGAACCAAAAATAAGTTCTATCACCGTCAGAGGGCTTATCGCCAGCGCAGGGAATAAATAGGGCAACATGTAGCGCGACGTCTCAATGGAGTTAATCCAGTCTTCGCTAAAACCGAGGCGCATCACAATCGGATAGAAAATAAAAACCCCAAGGGTACAGATAACCCCTAGTACCAGCAATAGCATACGTACCTTGGTATATTCCTGATAGTTAAAGGTATTATTTCTGAAGTCGATAGACCACTTGGAGAAAATAGTATTGCGTACCGCGTTGCCGATGATCACCACCGGTGCCAGGCAAAAGCGGCTAACCACGGAAAAATAACCCGCCGTCAGCGCCGAGAACCAAAAGTTAATCAGCATAATCGGCAAATTGCTGCTGGCCATCGCCAGCACTTCCGCACTGCCCACTTTGGTAATGTGATGAATATTCTGTTTGAAAAAATGCCAATTACTGGCGGGTCGCAGATGTCTGGCTGCCACCGAACGAATATCAAACGAATGCAAAATACAGCTTATGGTCAGCGCCATCGTCGCGCAGGCCCATGACCAATAAAACAGCTGTACATAATGCGTAACCAGAACCGAAAGTAATACCACCACTGAAACAGAAATACGCTGGAAAATCAGAAAAGGAAAGTTGGCCGTGCGTAGCGACAGGTTTTCCGAGATCAAAACCCACGCCGTTGCCAACGTCAGCAAATAGAGAAACAGGATGTTCTGGTGAAACAGCCACGCGGTGAGCACGGCGTAAGGTAAGGCAATGATCGTGCTTTGGATCAGGCAAAACACAACATTCTGTACCAGTTCGTCATCCTGCTGTTTAGGAATTAACAGCTGTGATGCAAAGGTACACACCTGAGCGCCCACCACGGCGATGCTGTAGTTGAGTGCATAAAGCCCCACCTCAGCCATATCGTACTTGTGTGAAATCAACCAAATAGACAGTGCACCAATCAACTGCGAGATGACTGATGAACCGGCTATTGTGGAAGCGCTCTTCAGTAGACTCATACGCGGCCTGGCGTGGTCATCAGTTGATCGGTACTGAAGTTCAGTGAACGCAGACCTTCTTGCGTCTCAAGATCTTTTTCTTCAACCGCATTGAGTACCGCGCCAATTACCACGCCGTTATTTTCTTCCAGCTTATCCAGCGCGTTGGCGATTTGCCCGGCGGACCCCGTCCCCGCTTTCACGATGAAAATCACCCCATCAACGGCGCGTTTAATCAGTTGAACATCCTGACTCTGATTCACAGCAGCGACATCAATAATAATGCGCTGATAGTGCGATTTCAGTTCACGCATTAAGGGCTCAACGTGCCCCGACGACAGCATCAGTAAAGAAGAGATGGTTGTCTTGCCGTGCGGAATAAAATCGAGATGATCACTGAGCGTAATCCGCGCCTTTTCAAGCTGAACCTCCCCGCGCAACAGTTCCGCCAAACCTGCGGATGTTGCCGACGCCAGTTCAGAAGAGAGCCCGTCAGTGTTAAAGAAATCCGCATCAATAAGCAGTGTTTTCTGGTCGAAACTAAAAGAGTTAGCTAACAGATTCGCCAACAAAGAACGCCCATCGCCGTGCTCCGTCGACGCCACCGCAAGCGTCTGTAAAGGTCGATTATCCAGCATAATCCGGGTACGGATACCGTGCACAATATCGGCATTCAGCGGGTTCTTCATGATCATGTCCCGCACCTGCGCGCGCCCTGAGGTTCCGCTAAAACGACGGATTTCACCCAGCGGAGCAACATTGAGCCGTTTTTTCATGCGACTGAGGGTACCGATTGAGTTATCCATTGCCGCTTTAACAATGAAATACATGATACTGAACACCACCACCAGCATGACCACCATCAGCAACAGCAAAGATTTATTCGGTTTCGCCGGTTTTAAGGCGGGTACCGCAGGGTCGTATAACACCGCATCAGCATTCACGCCGGACAGCGACAGCTCTTGAGTACGTTGATAAAGCGATTTATACAGGTCTTCCATTTTATCTAACGACAGCTTTTGACTGTTCCAGGCATCCCGTTTTGACGCCATTTTCTGGAAGATCTCTTTCTGCTCAGTCACCTGCTGTTGATAGTTTTTTTCGTCCGCCAGCGCCGCCAGATATTGCTGGCGTAAACCGACTTTCAGCTCACCCAACACTCGTCCAGTCTGGTTTTGGATCGACTGAACATCGGCCTCCGCTTTTAAAATGGCGGGATTTTTTGGCCCGTAGACTTTACGCTGTTCGGACAACGTTCGTTGCGCCTGAATCAACGCAATGCGCAAATCCTGGATCTGAGCATGATTAGAGACCGAAGGCAGCGAGATAACGCTCTCAATGGACTTACCTCCCCCGTTCACCTCGTTATAGACGGATTCAGCGGCAACCCGACGCTGAGTTGCATCGGCCAGGCGATTGGTTACGATACTTAACTGCTCGGTTTCAAAACCATCGATTCCACGGAAGGTCAGCAGCCCGGCATTTTTCAGATAGTTGTCCATCTCGTCTTTTTGCTTAGCTATCGATTTCTGAATCTCTTCCATTTTTTCAAAATTCAGTTCGCGAGCTTTCTCCACCTTCAGACGCTTCTGCTCCACCGTGTAGTTGATGAAAGCCTGCGCGACGCCATTCGCAATGTCAGCCGCAACCTGTGGGGACGTTGATTCATAGGTAATAGACGCCAGGTTCGTCGTACGAATACCAATGACATTCAGATTTTTCGCCAGCGTTTTCAGCGCTTGTTCCATTCTCAGTTGCCGACTTTCATTGCTATCAGCCCCCCGAGCACCGGCTTTTTCCCCGGTAAACTCCGGGTTTTCATCCAGCTTCATATCACGTATGGCTTTCTCCAGCACAATACGTGAATGCATCAACGCATATTGTGTTTCGTAGTAACCACTACGCGTTGAATCGAAACCATCAACCTGTGGAAACGGAGAAACGTTATCAGCTTGCGCCTTAATCAGCACCGTCGCCGTTGAAACATACTTTGAGGACATCATGCTGATTAATGGATACGCGACGACCCCAGCAACGATACCGGCCAGCGCGATTTTCCAGGCGTTCTTTTTCAACTCTTTGGCAAAGCGGGAGAATTCGACACTGCTTTCTCGTTTTTTGCCGTTTTCCACTATAGATAGTTTCATCGTTAGAAGAACCCCATGCCAATAATCACGACATCCCCTGGATGAACAGAGTGCGTTAAATCGACATTCTCAAGCAGCTGATTGCTACCCGACAGACGAATGTTGATATCTTGACGGTCCGCACGGTCTGTAAACCCACCCGCCTGCGCAATAGATTTCTCGACGGTAAGCCCTGGCTCATAGGCGAAGCCATTTGGACTTTTCACCTCGCCTGAAACATAGTATTTGCGGAACTCGGCAATGCTCACCGTCACCATCGGAGTGGTAAAATAATCTCCGGTCAGGCGTTGAGTTAATTCTTTTGTCACTTGATCAACGGTTTTATCTTGTAATTTAAGAGCACCAACAAACGGGAAATTAATTTCCCCACTCTTATCCAAAATAAACCGCATCGTCATATCGGGTTGACCATGAACAGCGATATTGACCGTATCCCCCGCCCCAAGTCGGTAATCCTGCTGAACAGTAGCAGGATCGTCCATTAATCGCGGGCTGGACGTTGTGCATCCGACCAACAGGATACTGAAAAGCAAAACCGCGCACAGTTCTATTATTTTCATTTTAGATCTGAACCTTAGCTTTAAGCATAATCATAGAATTATCATAACCCAACGTTCTAATAACTTCCTGATTGTCGTTGGGACCGATATAAAACGAGTCAGTATCCCTATTCGAATTTAATGTATCTATCTGATATTTAATCTCAAAATTAACCGACGGCGTATAGTCATAGCTCATGGTTACGCTAAACACACCATCTTTATCATGTCGATCCTTGTTCTGTTTTTTATAGTCTTCCGAAGTGAATGAGTAGTCCAATAAAGTAGAAAAACGAGTGCCTAACCAGAAATGCTGGTAAGAAAGGCCATACTGGGTCACTAAAATATATCCCCCAACTTCCGATGGGTCTTTAATGCTTTGCGCAGAGTGGGCCGTGAAAACTGATTGTTGTAATGGCTTCCACTCCGCTTTTATGTCCCAGTTTAGACCATTAAAATCATGCGAGTTTGCGTTGTTTTCAAATGTTTTATACAGCCATGAAATATTCATGTCGACATTGGTTTTCCCCGTCAACTGCGACTTCAGGCCATACAGCAAATAGTACTCATTAGTGTCTTTTTCTGAGTTGTTATCATAGCGACGCTGGTTAGTAATAAAACTATAGCGAAAGCGCGTTCTGGATGTGTACTGGTCAAAAATTTCTGCCACCAAGCTATTTTCGTGCCATTCCTGTTCCTGAATATAATTGTAGAAGTCTTCACTGCTGTCCCGTACATCAGACGTGTTGCCGAAAGTGAGTTTTTTATACAACAACGCCAGTTCCGCTTTCCCACGCCCATCAGGTGCGCCGTAACTGTAACGCAATTCACTGTTGATAAAATTCGTCGTCAGTGGAGATGTAATCCCATACTGCTCGAATTGGCCCGGGAGAAAACCCTCGGTAATACCGCGACCACGGGATTCATGCCCAAGCGTATCCTCCAGATTGAGGGTTAGACCATGCTTGAGCCCGTACCGCCAGGCACCGTTAAAACGGAAAAAATGATCGTTATAGTTATCAGCGGAATCACTGGAGTAGTTACGATAATCTCCGGAATACATCAGTAAATACTTATCCTGACCGCGCTCTCCGATCATACTCAGTACAGGCGCTGCGCTCTGAAACGAGGAACCAATAGCATCGCTGCTATGTGGCTGATAAGAAACGTTATCATTATAACCATAATCCACAGCGACCTTGCCCTGGAAGTCGATTCCCGCAAAGCCAATGTGTGATTTCGGGGTTAAATCAGCCCATGCGGGCTGCGATATCACAATTCCGGTAATCACTATCAATTTAGTATGCATTCTTACCGACAAATCCTTTGAAAATAGTTTTAATGATGATTTTTATATCCAGCCATAACGACCAGTTTTGAATGTACTCAATATCGTACTGAACCCGTTTTTCCATCTTATAAAGCGCATCGATTTCCCCGCGGAAACCGTTGATCTGTGCAAGCCCAGTGATCCCAGGCTTCACTTTATGGCGGATCATGTAATTTTCGACCTGTTTGCGGTACTGCTCATTATGCGTTACCGCATGAGGTCTGGGACCGACAATCGACATACTTCCCTGCAAAACGTTAATAAATTGCGGAAGTTCATCCAGCGAAGTGCGGCGTAAAAAGCTCCCGAATTTGGTTACCCGCGGATCGTTTTTCGTGGCCTGAATAACCGTATCGGAATTCTCCATGACGCGCATAGAACGAAACTTCCAGACCTTAATTTTTTGCCCGCTAAGACCATAGCGGTCCTGTTTGAAAAACACCGGCCCGCGGGACGTGAGTTTAATACCAATGGCAATAGCCAGCATCAGCGAGGAAATCATCACCATAATGATGCTGCCAAGAACCAGATCTTCCGCCCGCTTAATAAACGACCCCGCCCCTTCAAACGGTGAACTGAAGATACCGATAGTTTGCAGGTTGTGGATGGAGCGTAACTTGGACATGTTGTTACTATAGGTATAAAAGTCAGGGACAATATAGGTATCTACGGTGGTGTCAGACATCATCGCTAAAAAATGACGAATTCGGTGTAAAGCAACCATCGGTAAAGCGATGTAGATTTCGTCTATATTTCCCTGCCTGGCTTCCTCAACTAAATTGCTCACCGAGCCGCGAAAGGGACTTTTTATTTTCTCCACCACATCGCCGCAACGGGATGGACTGCGCTCATCATAAAATGCCAGGTCTAATTTGATATTGGCATATTCAGTGGTCAATGCGTTTTCCGCCGCCAGACCGTTCTCAGTAAGCCCAATCACAGCAACGCGAATATTTTTCCTGGCGGTGTATTTGAAAAGAAAAAAGCGGATATAGTATAGAAAAGGTAATGGAATGAAGTACCAGTAAATAATGGCTGAATAAAACGGTGAAGGCAGTCTGTCTAAGTAGCCGAGTGATTCAGGCTCAGCCACCGTCATACTGACCAGTTCGTTAAAAAAAATCGCCAGCAGCGTACAAAAAACCAAGCGTTTTTGATTACGCAAACCGATCGTCTTAATCTTTTGCTGGTACATTTTAATGTATTCAGCAAACAGTAAGAAAAAGATCGAGAAGAGAAGACTCAAAATCGCAATGGTGTTAAAGGGCACCAAACCCAGCAGATGGGCGCTAAAAATTAACACCACATTGATAACAATGAAATCGACCAGTTTTAAAAAGACTGGATATCCTTGGCTGCTAATCTTTAGCGATTTTTTAAGCATATCTCAGCCCATTATTTATTGATCTTTAATTGTTTTTTTCTCATTTCATGTTGCTAATTATATCACAAGCTTAAAAAACACAAGGGTAGATTGTCAGCAAATGTAAAAAGAAAGATGGCAAGTTGTGACAAGCACCTCACAAGATATCAGCATCAATATGATTTTATTGACTATTAAAATCAAGCTCGATTTATTTTCCACATTAGAAAATATAATTACCTGCAACAAAAATCGCATTGACAGATAACAGTTCATGAACTAATAGCAAGTGCAATTGTATGATGAATACCCGGGTCACTTACTGGGGTAGGCTCATCGGGAGCCTCTCACTTGCCGCCTTCCCACAACGAGAAATCCGTAGCATATATAAGCGTATATAATATCCTTTAGAAAAATAACACGGAAATATATTAACAAGAAAATGATTAGCAAGCTTACTGTAAGCGTAATGCTTACTGATTGGATCTTAGAATTATCGTCATTCTGATGTACAAAAATGAAGAACAATCAAATTCAGCACAAAAAATTTAGTTTAAATAATTGTAGCAACTCCGATGACTGAAGATGACCAACATGACTTTACAGGTATAAAAAACACACTGTAACTGATCAACCCCAAAATGAATATCACATCTCGCTAATATCAACATTCTGCGAATTTATACATCTAACAACAGCAATTTCAACACAGATCAACCCGCTCATTCAAAACACCAAAAAAGAATAAATGACAACATTGATATTTTGTTAAATGTACCACAACGATAATCCCATACGTTATTTATAATCATGTATACACCGTGTTAAAAAACCTGAAAAGATTACTAAAACACCCTTTCATCACACATAAAAAAATTATGTTTACTTATTTTTCGCAAATAAATAATATCCGCAGTGGATGACTTGTTGAGCAATTTACAAACGTTAATCGTTTCTTTCAAATGAAGTCCTGCATCATTTTTTGACATTGATGTACTCCGGCTGAATCTGCGCCTCTGACAAGTACTCTTCTGGGTAAATAATAAATTTAACGGAGTTATGATGAAGAAAATTACACTCACCTGCACCGCGCTGGTTGCTTTGTTTGCGGCTAATGTTGGCGCGGCAGGAAGTACTAATTACGCCACCACCGCGGGAGCAGGTTCTAAAGCCACCGCGACGGTCCATTTTACCGGTGAAATTGTTGCCAGCACCTGCGTGGTGAACACCGCCAATCCAACAAATACAAACGTCGTATTACCGCAAGTCACCAACCAGTTATTTGGCGGCGCGGGCTCTACCACCGGCGATACTCAGTTTACGTTGCAATTTACCGGCTGTAGTGGCGCAACGGGAGCACACAGCTATGTGGTGGTCTTTACCGGTAAAAATCCTGGCAGTAATACCACATTGTTGGAAGCAACTCGTACAACAGGAGCAGCCACCGATGTCGGCATTGAAGTGGACAATAAAGGTAACTCAGGTAAAGCCCTCGATTTCTCCGCTAGTCAGAATGAAGTGTCATTGACACCGAACCAAAACGGCGATGCACATATTGATTTGGTCGCCAAATATCAGCAAATAGGCGCAACGCTGCCTGCGGCAGGCACAATTACTGCGGATATGAATTACACCGTCATTTATAAATAACGGACGTTGATTGCTATGGATGGCACTGTTCCCTGAATCTGGAAAGTGCACCTGATGAATAAAGTCTTCTTTTATCTGTTGCTGTGCGTGGTTAGCACCGCACACAGCGCGATTAATTTGGGTCAAACACGCGTTATTTATAATGAGAACGATAAAGCAGCGATGTTTGACGTCAACAATAATACAGACAAGCCATATATGGTACAGACATGGCTGGATAAGGGTAATCCAGATGAGACGCCGGCCAATCTACCAATGATAATTACCCCGCCGATCCTGAAACTCGACGGCCATAAATCCGCCGGGCTACGGGCTATTTACCAGGGCAACGGGCTTCCCCATGATGTTGAATCGGTATTGTGGATTAACGTGCAGGAAATCCCCACCATTGAAAACGAGGAAAATACCTTACAACTGGCGCAACGAATTCGCATCAAACTCTTTTATCGCCCTGCGGGGTTGAATATGACGCTACCTGAAGCGGTCGAGAAATTACAGTGGCAATGTCACGGAAATACTCTGCGTGCCGTTAATCCGACACCGTTACATATTTCTCTGACGCAATTGCATATTAACGGCCAAAACGTTGATGCCGATATGGTGAATCCTCATAGCGAACGCACGTTTACGCTGTCGCAGCAAAAAGTTAGCCACATCGATTTTAACTGGGTAGATGATTACGGCGGCACTAACGCGGTCAATAACGTCCCGATATCGTGTTATTAAGTCAGGGGTTGCAATGATGATAAAAAATAAGCAACCGCAACGGTTTAAGGAAAGGGTCTTTACGCTGTCAACGTTGGTCCTGTGTATGCCTGCTTACGCCAGCGGCGCGCCACAATTTAATACCCGTTTTGTGCACGGTGCGCAAAATATTACCTCCGTGGTGCAAATCGCCCGTAATGATGGGCTTAGCGAAGGGACGTTTGAATACGATATTTATATTGATCATAGCTTCGTTGAGACGCGCAATGTTGCCTTCAAAAGACGTCAGCCAGAAGGCAAGCCACAACCCTGCCTAAGCGCTGACGATCTGCGCAGATACGGGATTAAAATCCCGGATGACCGCAGCGATACCTGCATTGAGCTCACAGCGCTGATAGCAAACAGCCGCCTGACGGCAGATGCAAACTACCAGCGTATTGATATTTCAGTGCCGGAAGCTTTTCTGCTCTCGACCGCACACGATGCAGTCCCGGAGTCTGCCTATGACGATGGGGTTAATGCCGCTTTTGTCGGCTACAACGTCAATACTACCCGCCTGGCCGAACAGGGTCAGGATCATGACTCCGTTTTTGCCAGTTTTGCCAACGGCATCAACCTGGCGGGATGGCATTTCCGTAACCAGTCCACGTTCAGCTACGCCAGCGGTTCAGGCCGCCAGGGGCAGGCGGTTTCTACGTGGGTGGAGCGCAATATTGTTGCGCTACGTAGCCGCTTGCGCATCGGGAAAACCTACACGGATGACAATGTGTTCGACAGCATCCAGTTTACCGGGGCGCAGCTCACCAGCGATGAAAATATGTTGCCTGATAGCCAACGCGATTTTGCCCCGGTCGTTCGCGGCGTCGCCAACAGCAATGCCACAATCGAAATCCGGCAAAATGGCTACCTGATCTACAGTAAAAACGTCGCGCCGGGCGCGTTTGACATCGACGATATTAACCCCAGCAACCAGAGTGGCGATCTGGATGTTAGCGTTATTGAAGCCGATGGCAGCCGTCGCAATTTCAGCGTGCCTTATTCGGCGGTACCGAACATGCTGCGCGCAGATAACAGCCGTTTTCAGTTTACGGCCGGGGAATACCGTGACGGTTACAGTGGCGGCTGGCGGCCCCGTTTTGTCCAGGGAACGTTGAGCTATGGCCTCAGCTCTGGAACCACGCTGTACGGCGGTTTACTGACGGCGGAAAGTTACAACGCGATTGCCACTGGGGTCGCTCAGGATCTGCATCAGTTCGGCGCGATCTCCTTTGATATCACCACCGCCCGAGCACAGCTTGCCAGCGGAGAAGCGTCCACGGGGCAAAGTTACCGTTTCCTGTATTCTAAATCGCTGAACCAGTACGGCACGGATTTTCGTCTGGTTGGCTACCGCTACAATACATCCGGCTATTACAGCTTTAGCGACACCATTAACGAGCATAACAGCTGGTCCTCGGGTTATTACGACATCGCCTATGACGACCCCAATCAGCAGCTGCGTTACCCTGGCGAGCAGCACAACAAAAAGCATTACTACACCAGTAACTACAATAATCGCCGCCAACGTTTTGAGGTTTCTGTTAATCAGCGTTTGTGGGATAACGCCTCGCTTTACGTCAGCGCCAGCCAACAAAACTACTGGCACAACGGGAGTCACGACCGCACGATACAGCTGGGTTACAACGATACGCTGGGGAAAATCAACTGGAGCGTATACGTGCAGGACACCCGCAACCAGTACGACTACCAGGACCGCAGTATCAACCTGACGTTATCCATCCCATTTGATTTCATGGACAGCCACGGCTTTGTCTCTGCCAACGTGATGCATAGCCAGCAGAATGGCGACAGCTACTCCACCAGCTACAGCAACACCGCATTTGACGATCGTCTGAGCTGGGGCGTTCAAGGCAGTACCACCGATCGACAGGATTCCGCTGCCGGCGTTAACGCCGCCTGGCAAGGCGACAAGATGAACGTTCAGGGAGGCTATAGCGCCGGGCGCAACTACCAGAATATGAATATGGGCATCAGCGGCGGGGCGATGCTGCACGCAGGCGGCGTTACGCTTATGCACTCTCCGGGTGACACCATGGTGTTGGTCGAGGCTCAAAATGCCGACGGCGTCCATATCCAGCAACAAAACGGCGTGGCGATAGACGGTAACGGCTATGCGGTCCTGACTACGGCAGATGCCTGGCATTACAACGTGGTGAGTCTGAATACCGCCGATATTGGCGCCGGTCTGGATATTCCCCAGGCACAGAAAAAAATTGTCCCGACAGAGAAAGCCATCGGCAAAGTCGTGTTTGAAACCTTCAGCGGGCGCAACTATCTGGTGAATGCAGTCATACCCGGCAACATAGCCCCGCCGGTTGGTGCGATCGTTCGGGATGCCAAAGGCCGCAATCACGGCCTGGTCGGTTTGCATGGCGCTCTATATGCCAGCGGCGTGGAAGATAATTCGCGCCTGGAAGTGCGCTGGGGCTCACATACCAATGAACACTGCTTTATTCAAATGCCGGATAACCATCACCAGCCGGTGAAGAAAATCGGATATACACAAATTACTGCCCAGTGCGTCGGTTCGTAAGGTGCAATCAATGAATCCGTTAAAAATAGTTAAACTCGTGGTGCTGTTTTGTTTGCCGATCTTCAGTAGTACAAGCTATGCGATTACCTGTACAGCAAACAGCGTCTCTGTACACGTTGATCCGATTAAAATTAGCCGCAGCACCGCCGCCGGAGACACCGTCTGGGTGTCCAATTCACAAACCGTTAGCGTCACCTGCAGCGACACGGACCATATGCCCCAGGGCGAAGCGGCCAGAATCTACATCGATCCCGACCATGAGTTTGCGCATTTTTTGCAGGGAACCAATATGAAACTGGTGGTGAGCATCGATGGTCGTTCTTACGATCAGAGCGCGCAGGCCGTCACCACGCAATATCAGGCAACGCTGCCCCGAACAGGTTCAAACGGCTACTGCAATAGTAACAGCCACAGAAATACCAGTGCCTGCCTGGCACTTCCGCAAACTTTCTCTTTCACCTTTAACCTCAGTCTGGTCGCCACCGGAAAGCTCCCGGATCCTTTGCCCGCACTGGCGGGTCGCACCATCAACAAAGTTTTCGTCGTCGATGGTATCGGCGGCATTAACGCTTGCAGTACGCATTGTTCCGCCAGCAATCCGGCAAAAAACTTTGGCCCCGCGCTGACCGGCCTGAATAACATCAGTTATATCAACTGCGAACCGATCGTCTTGATCGCCTCTGATAATGGAACGGATACCGTCGAGTTTGGCAGGATCAGCATTACCGAAGCCAAAGCGGGCAAGGATAACAGCCACAGCAAACAGTTTGCCGTTATCGCTGCAGAAGCTGCCGGGAAGCATGAATGTCGCGGCATCAATTACGCGATAACCTTTACCGGCACCACGCACAACAGCGGCACGGTTTTTACCGGTCAGGGTACGCCGGATATCGGCGTTACACTTCAGGATGCTGCACGGCCCGGCGCCGGGGATATTATCAGCGGCAACCGCATCGATTTTACCAGCGGCGCGTTTAACAACCAGAGCGACAGTCGGCGCAAAGAGTTCATGGCGACCCTGTTCTGGCTGAAGAACCCTCCTCAACCAGGCGCATTTAGTATCCCGGTCAATGCGACAGTGACCTTTAAATAACGGGCGCAGGACGACACCGATCGTCCTGCCCTTCTCGCTCCAGACATAAAAACCGCATCCGTACGCTTAACCCGCCTAATGCTTCACTCCGGGATAGCTGTGGGTGCGTACGATGCAGGCGAGCAATGTCGTTGACCAGCGCCAGACCGATTCCTGCCCCAGGAATATTGCCGACGTTATCCAGACGATGAAACGGGAGCAGCGCCTGATGCACCATTTGTTCATCAATGCCTGGCCCGCTATCTTCAACCACCAGCACCACAGCCTCTCCTTCTCGCCGCAGTCGGGCAGTCACCACGCCATACGGCGGCGTGTATTTCAGTGCGTTATCCAGCAGATTCCCGCACAGTTCCCCGAGCAAGACTTCGTCGCCCTCAACCCACACCGCGTCCTGATCCCCTTCATAGCCCAGATCGATCCCTTTACTACGCGCTTGCGCCAGTCGGGTAAAACAGCTGGTTTGCACCACCTCATACAGATTAACTGGCGAGAAATGCCTTTCCCCTTGCTCTTTGCGCTTCACCGCAGACAACTGCAACAGCCTTTCAGTCAGTTGAATGGTGTTATCCAGCGTGGTACTCATGGCTTGCAGACTCTCGTACCACTGCTGCGGCTGCTGACTGGCGAGAGCCACCGCCGCCTGAGTTTTCAGCACTGCCAACGGCGTTTTAAGCTGATGGGAAGCATCCGCGCTGAAGCGCTCCTGGCGAGAAATCAGGCCGCGAAGTCGGTCCAGATAGCGGTTAAACGCCACAATCAGTAGACGGGTTTCCGACCACGGCAGCAGCTCCGGCAGCGGCGTCAGTAGCCCCGGCTCACGACGCACCATCAGCGATGACAGCTGGCGCATCGGGCGTAGCACCCGGCGCAGCAGCCAGCCAACCAGCACCAGAGTCAGTAGTACCAGCAGCCCTTGCGAGACCCACGAGGAAAACAACAGCTGTCGCGCCAGATAACGCCGCGATTGCAGCGTTTCGGCAACATAAATCTCCGCCATGCCAACAATGCCACCTTCGTTGACAGGCTGCAGCAGACGCGCCACACGGATTGCCTCACCGCGATATTCAGTGTGATAAAACCATGCCAGCGCCGGATAAAGCCGCGTGCGCGAAGTTGCAGGCGGCATCGCCGGTAAATCGTCATAACCAGAGATAACCTTCCCCGCCGGATCAACCACTTTGTAATACAGTCGGTCGTTCATATTCAATTCAAAGCTGTCCAGCACCACCCATGGCACATTCACTTCTAACTGTTTATTGCGCACCACCAGCCGCTCGGAGACGGTCCTGGCGGATGAAAGCAGCGTGCGGTCATACGCCTGGGTCGCCGCCTGTAGCGCACTGACATAGCTGTTAAATGCTGACAGGCCCCACAGCAACATTAGCGGCAGGCCCAAAAACATCAGCAGTTGCAGGTATAACGATTGGGGTTTAACCCACTTCATCGCTACGCTCCAGCACATAGCCCAGACCACGCAACGTGGCGATGCGCACATCACTTCCCTGTAGCTTTTTGCGCAAACGATGGATATACAGCTCAATGCTTTCAGGACTGACCTCATCACTCAGGCTGAAGACCTGCTCAAACAACTGCTGGCGTGAAACCGGTCGCAACCGACGGTACATCAGCACCGTCAACAGCGCCTGTTCGCGCGGCGTGAGCGCCAACGGCTGCCCCTGCAAGAGAAAATAGCCTTCATCGTGAAACGCCAGTTCCCCCAGTTGCTGGATGCCTTGTACCTGCCCCGCGCTGCGCCGTAGCAAGGCCCGCAGCCGGGCATCCAGCTCCTCGATTTCAAACGGCTTTGCCAGATAATCATCGGCCCCGACGTTCAGTCCCTTCACCCGATCGGCCACCGCGCTGCGCGCCGTCAACAGCAGAACAGGCAGCGTCTGCCCACGCTTGCGCAGCCGCTGAACGACTTCAAGACCGTCCAGCCCCGGCATGTTGATATCCAGCACCGCCAGCGCGTACGTTTCACTATGTAAAAGGTGATCGGCCGCAAGTCCATCAAAAACGCAGTCAACGGCAAAACCGTTTTGCACCAGCGCTTTCTCCAGCCAGTGAGCTAACTCACGGTTATCTTCCGCTAATAAGAGACGCATATCACATCCTGTAAAGTTTCTGCCGCATTGAAAGGGAATTGAAAGGTTAATGTTTTAACAATCACGCAACCGAACTGCTACACATCGGCTCACATAATCACAAAAATCTTCTTCCGTACCCGAAAATCCGGTTTTCCGGCGTGAGGATAAACAATGAAAAAACAGTTACTTCGTACCCTTACTGCAAGCATTTTACTGATGAGTACCTCTGTACTGGCCGAACAAGCGCCATCGCGCACTGAATGTATCGCCCCTGCTAAGCCCGGCGGCGGTTTCGATCTCACCTGTAAGTTGATTCAGGTGAGCATGATGGAAACCGGCGCTATCGAAAAACCGATGCGCGTAACCTACATGCCCGGCGGCGTTGGTGCCGTGGCCTATAACGCTATCGTCGCTCAACGCCCGGCTGAAGCGGGAACCGTGGTGGCCTTCTCCGGCGGCTCCCTGCTGAACCTGTCTCAGGGCAAGTTTGGTCGCTACGGTGTGGATGATGTCCGCTGGCTGGCAAGTGTCGGCACCGACTACGGCATGATTGCCGTACGTCAGGATGCGCCATGGAAAACGCTGAAAGATCTGCTTACGGCAATGGAGAAAGACCCTAACAGCGTGGTCATTGGCGCAGGTGCTTCTATCGGTAGCCAGGACTGGATGAAGTCGGCGCTGCTGGCGCAAAAAGCCAATGTCGATCCGCACAAGATGCGCTATGTGGCTTTTGAAGGCGGTGGCGAACCGGTTACCGCATTGATGGGAAATCACGTACAGGTGGTTTCCGGCGATCTCAGTGAGATGGTGCCCTACCTCAGCGGCGACAAAATCCGCGTGCTCGCGGTGTTCTCTGATGAACGCCTACCGGGCCAGTTAGCCAACGTGCCAACCGCCAAAGAGCAGGGTTATGACCTCGTGTGGCCTATCATTCGTGGCTTCTACGTTGGGCCAAAAGTCAGCGACGCTGAGTATCAGTGGTGGGTTGATGCCTTTAACAAACTCCAGCAGACCGATGAGTTTAAAAAACAACGCGATCTGCGCGGTCTGTTTGAGTTCAACATGAGCGGCAAACAGCTCGACGACTACGTGAAAAAACAGGTTACGGATTATCGTGAGCAGGCGAAAGCCTTCGGTCTGGCGAAGTAAACGCAGAGGCAAAGATGATGAGCGATCGTATTTTTGCAGGTATCTGGCTGTTGCTCTGCATAGCCGGGCTGTTCGTGGCCTGGCAAATCAGCAGCGAATACAGCTATGAACCCGTAGGGCCGCGTCCCTTCCCGCTGGGCATTATCAGTCTGATGTTGGTATGCGCCGTGGCGCTGCTGTTGCGCCATCCGGATACCATCAGTTGGCCCCGTCGCCACGTGCTGCAAAAGCTGCTGACGATGGTAATTGTTCTGTTGATGTACGCCTGGGGTTTTGAGTGGCTCGGTTTTCCCATCGCCACCGCCATTCTCACCGTGGTGATTGGCATGCTGTTCGGCGCAACCATCCCGGCTGCGGGTATTTCCGGCGCGGTGCTCGGCATTCTGCTGTGGTATGCCTTTGACCGACTGCTTGACGTCACCCTACCACTCGGCGCCTGGCTGGGTTAACGGAGAAACGATGGATACCTGGATTTATCTTTCTCAGGGTTTCGCGGTGGCAATGACGCCGGAAAACCTGATCATCGCCTTGATAGGCTGTTTTGTAGGCACCATTGTGGGTTTGCTGCCTGGCCTTGGGCCAATCAACGGCGTGGCGATCCTGCTGCCGCTGGCCTTTGCTTTGCATCTGCCCGCAGAATCCGCGCTGATCCTGCTGGCTACAGTCTACATTGGTTGTGAATATGGCGGGCGCATCTCCTCCATCCTACTGAATGTTCCCGGCGATGCGGCGGCGATTATGACCGCGCTGGATGGTTACCCGATGGCGCAGCAAGGACGCGGCGGCGTGGCGCTCTCTATCTCGGCGGTCAGCTCTTTCTTTGGTTCGCTTATCGCCATCGGCGGCATCATTCTGTTTGCCCCGGCGTTAGCCCAATGGTCGCTGGCCTTCGGTCCGGCGGAATACTTTGCCTTAATGGTTTTCGCCATTGCCTGTCTTGGCAGCATGATGGCGCAAAATCCGCTGAAATCATTTCTGGCAGCGCTTATCGGTCTCGGACTTGCGACCGTCGGCGTAGACGCCAACACCGGGGTTTATCGCTTTACTTTTGACAGTGTCCATCTCTCCGACGGTGTGCAGTTTATCGTAGTGGTGATTGGGCTGTTCTCTGTCTCTGAAATACTGTTAATGCTGGAACATACCAGCAGTGGCCAGACGCTGGTGCGTAAAACGGGCCGCATGTTGTTCAACGCCAAAGAAGGCGCTCAGTGCGTAGGGGCCACCCTGCGTTCATCAGTGATTGGCTTTTTCGTCGGCGTTCTGCCTGGCGCTGGCGCCACCATTGCCAGTGCCATCACCTACATGACCGAGAAAAAGCTCAGCGGCAACAGCGACAGCTTTGGCAAGGGGGATATTCGTGGCGTAGCAGCACCAGAAGCCGCCAACAACGCCTCGGCCTGCGGCTCTTTCATCCCGATGCTGACGCTCGGCGTGCCGGGCTCCGGTACCACGGCGGTGATGATGGGCGCGCTGACGCTGTACAACATCACCCCGGGGCCGGCGATGTTCACTGAACAGCCGGATATCGTCTGGGGGCTGATTGCAGCGCTGCTGATCGCTAACGTAATGCTGCTGGTGATGAACATTCCACTGATCGGTTTGTTTACCCGCATGCTGACCATTCCGCTGTGGTTTTTGGTACCCGCTATTGCGGCAGTCTCCGCGGTAGGTGTGTACGCTGTCCACAGCACTACCTTCGATTTGGTGTTGATGGTCGCCCTCGGCGTGCTGGGCTACATTTTGCGTAAAATGCACTTCCCAATGTCGCCATTGATTCTGGGCTTCGTTCTCGGGGAAATGCTGGAGCAGAACCTGCGCCGGGCGTTGTCTATCAGTAACGGGAGTATGGATATTCTGTGGGCCAGCGGCGTGGCGAAAGTGCTGCTGGTGATGGCGGTACTGGTTATCGTGGTCCCGCCGGTGCTGCGCATGATCCGTAAACGCAACAGCAAACCGCAGGTGGATATCGGTTAGTAACGCGCCTTGTTCGGCCTACGATTAATCGCCACTGTAGGCCGGATAAGCGCAGCGCCATCCGGCATTTTCATCTTCAGCGCAAACTTCGCATTCCTTCCAGCAGGTGCTCAACAAACCGTGTCAGCTTGGGCAACGGACGCAAATCCTGTCGCCACAGCAAATGAATCGGTCGCGGCTGTGGCGTAAATCCTTCAAGAATACGAACCAACTTGCCAGTAGCCAGCTCTTCTGCCAACAGCACCTCCGGTTGCAATAACAGCCCAGCCCCCGCTACCGCCGCCATACGCAGGCCATGACCATCGTTACAGCGCAGGATCGCATCGCGTTTCCATCTGACTTCCCCCGTCACGCCAGGCAGTATCCACTCGTTGCGAGCCGTCCACACGGTATGGGACAGACACAGATGATCCACCAGATCCGCGGGCGTCCGGGGGGTGCCATGGCGGGCAAGATATTCTGGCGAAGCACAAATTGCCATACGATAGGGACACAGGTATTTCGCCACCACGTCAGTCTGATGGATATCGCCAATGCGGATCGCCAGATCGACACCTTCATTAACCAGATCAACCATCCGGTTGGTTAGATCCAGTTCAATGCGCACCTCTGGCCAGGTCTGTAAAAACGCAGCGGCCAGTGGCGAGATCACGCAAGCGCCAAAAGACGTGGGCGCGCTTATGCGCAGCGTCCCTGCTGGTGCCAGCCGCAGACGCTCTACCGAACGTTCGGCTATCGATACCTGCTCCAGCACGCGACGGGCTTCTTCAAAATAGACGCGTCCGGCATCGGTCAGACTCTGGCGACGCGTATTGCGCTCCAGCAGACGCGTGCCGAGCTGCGCTTCCAGTTGGGCAATATATTTTCCCACCATCACCGCAGACATCTCGAGCCTCGTCGCGGCAGAAGTAAAGCTCCCGCTCTCCACCACGGCGACAAACGTTTCCATGCCGCGTAACTTATCCATATTGCAAACCTCTGGTTAGTAATCATCTAACTTTTAGCCAGTTTATCCGATTTCATTTTCATTAAAGAATAGCGGCTCACACTATTGCGGAGGTGGTTATGAAAATCGTCATTATTGGTGCCAGTGGTACAGTGGGTCGCGCAGTCACAGAAACGTTAAGCCGTAAACATGAGGTGATCCGCGTAGGTCGCACGCAGGGGGATTACCAGGTCGATATCACCTCGCAGGAGAGTGTCGAGGCATTGTTCGAAAAAGTCGGTCGGGTAGATGCGATCGTTTCCGCCACCGGCAATCTATTCTTTGGACCGCTGTCGACAATGACCGACCAGGACTTTAATCAGGGGCTTCAGGATAAACTGTTAGGCCAGATACGTCTGGCCTTAACCGGGCAGCATTTCCTCAATGATGGCGGTTCGATAACGTTAATTAGCGGCATTATCGCCCACGAGCCCATCGCACAAGGCGCAAATGCGGCAACGATCAATGCCGGTCTGGAAGGATTTGTGCGCGCTGCTGCCTGTGAGCTAGAGCGTGGTCAGCGTATTAACCTGATAAGCCCGACCGTGCTGAGTGAATCCGCCGAAGCCTTTGACGGGTTCTTCCCCGGCTTTGAAAGCGTCCCCGCCGTCACGGTCGCCAACGCCTATCGCCGCAGCGTCGAAGGCATCCAGAGCGGGCGCATTTATAAAGTGGGTTACTGTTAACCGCTTTTTCTCGCCTCTTACGTCATCAGTAAGAGGCGAGGAGTCGCATATTTCAGGCACCCGTTTCGTTTCTGATCCGCGCATTGATGTATTCCACGGCCTGCGTGACGTCCATAATGCCGTTAATCGCATTCGTCACGCCTTGCCCGATAATAATCTCTGCCTGTCGCAGGTTAAAAGGCTCACCTTTACTTCCCTGAGACTCCCGTATTCCCGTCATGCCTTTTTCATTCAGTAAATTAAACCACGGGTAGAGATTGAGAACATTTTGATCGTGACATATTCCAGACCAGGCGCTGTTGCCCCCCAATAGAACCAGATGGCGCGAAATTTCATCGGAATAAAGCCAATGAAAAAACTGCTCAACCTGTTTTTTCTTCTTACTGTAGCGAGACATTCCAATAGAGCCACCGCCCAATTGTGGAAGGTGCCCCGGAACGGGAGCATAGCCAATCGTGGGGGCGATAGTCGTATGCGCAACATCGTTAAACAAATTGAGATACATAATCAGCATGGCGAGATTTCCACGCTCAAACTGTTTAACCGCATCACTCCACCACTCACCAGGGAGATTCACGGCGATAGAAAGCTGGTGCAGATATTCTTCGAGTGCAGCGGCAGCAAGCGAAGCATCAAGTTGTACCGGCTCGCCTTCACGCACCAATCGTCCACCTAACGCGTAGTAACGTAGCAAGTACTCAGTGGCGATAAGTCCTGAGCTGCCCAACGTCACCGCCGTTCCCATTGGGCGCTGTCTGTTTTCTGGCTGATGCAATTGACTAAAGAAAGCGGCAATCTCATCAAATTGTGCGAAATTTTCTGGTAGCGTTAACTCTTTGCCTGTTGATTCATAAAACATCCGTTTAATCGTCGCATCTTCAAACAGATCTCGTCGATAAAACAGAAGCTGCATACTGGCATCAAAGGGAATTGCCCATGCAGTCCCATTCACCTGGCTGAAGTGCTGCTGAATTTGCTCAGAGAAGTTACCCAGCAATAACGGGAGCTCGGGGGAGACCGACTCCAGCGGCAATAATGCTTTTTCTGCAAACCAAGGAAAACATGCCATATCGATTCGCAGTAAATCGTAATAAGGGTGCAGGTGAAGATGAGAGAGAATTTCAAAAACCTCATCATACGGATAAACCGCAAGATTAACCTTAATACCGGTCTGGCGATAAAAGTGAGGTAACAGTTTCTTCAGCGCATCGGTCGAAGGGCTGGGCAAAATTAACATATTCAGCGTCGCCTCCGTCTCATGAGGCGGAGCGTATTGCCCATTCCAGGAAAAACCGCAATTCGTCAGAATACGGTGCTTCTCTTTACTTTTGGGTTGGCGAATACATGAAGCAATAGTTGTCCCCAGGCGGGCATAATCCATCTGATAGCTGGTGATTCCATCAAAAGATGCAGGAAGATTATCACTCAGTTGTACTATCGGCGGGCAGGACTGAGAACTCCCAAACCAGGACGCTTGCGTCAACGCACGCGTCTTCTCACTGTCCTGAACAATAAACAGATCGGGTATCGCCCCCCGGAAAAAGTCAAACGCGACGGTGTTAACTTCACTGGCATGCGCAGGTATAACCGTAAGCTTTGTGTGCGGACTTAACTCCCGGCATACCTTCTGTATCGCTTGAGTAAAGCGTGCGCTGTGGGCAAATTCCAGCGGCTCGCAGAAAACACCAATATGACCCGGCAACTGCGCCAGTGCCCTTCTTGCGGTTTCTTCCCCTGCGGTCACATAGTCAAGGCTAAAATAACAAACTGCACCGGCTGGCTGGCGATACGCAAAAAGCACATTCTCCGGGGAGAGCCTGAGCATATCGTAATAGGGCTGGCTGTTGTCCAGGCAACTCACGGTGACAACAGCCTGGTAAGACTTTGCCGCCAGTGTTTGCAAAATATCCAGTTCCAGATTGGGCAAATCATTAGTCAGGTAAAGATCAACCGGTTCGCTGAGTGAAGGTTGCCAGGCCTGGTGTAATCCCCGATAAAGTTGATAGTAACGTTCCGCATTGATGTCCGGCAGAATCAAGGCCACTCCCTGACTTTTGCTGGCTCTCAATGATTGCGCCTGCGCATTCAACTGATAGCCAACTTCTCGGGCCGCACGTTGAACCGCTTCAATCTTCTCAACGCTTACATTTCCTCTGCCATTGAGCACATTCGAGACAGTCCCATGCGATACACCGGCAATTCTTGCTATGTCTTTGATAGTTGGCATTTTTACACCCTTCCCCTGATGTTTTGATGCTAGCACGGCGCTCATCAGGAAACTATCTCCAGCAAGATAATTTGAACGTTACAATATTAAAAAGTGCATTTTATCAACACATTCTTATAACCACCTCTCAACCCCACATAGCACGAAGAAATGAACTAAAAATTTCAACACCATGAAATATAAAAATAAATTATTAAATTCTTGAAGAGGATCACTTATGCAACAAAAGATCGTTGTTGCCTTGAAGCTGCAGGATAATAATTGACACGTTCCAATTACGTTTCATTACATTTTCGTTCAAAAAAACAACACTCTGTTTTGATCAAGAGGGAAACATGAATATTCATTTTCTGGGAACCGCAGCATCCGAAGGGATACCCAATCCTTTTTGCCGTTGTGAGCACTGTCAGCAAGCCCGTATTCGTAAAGGCAAAGACATACGCACGCACTCCTCAGCGATCATCGACGATGAACTGTTGATTGATGTCGCGCCTGAATTCAGCCAGCAACTGCTGCGAGATGGCCTGGACGCAACAGAGATCAAATCGCTGCTGTTCACGCATACACATCCCGATCATTTCAACGTCGGCGATCTTTTTAGCCGAATGGAAGGGTACGGATTTGAGATTACTCATCCGTTGCACATTTTTGGTAATGACCGTGCGATTAACGGCGCGGCACAAGTGTTACCAGGCTACAGCGCAGAAAGATTTGCTTTTCATTGCCTGGTTCCCTTCGTAACCGTTGAAACCCGCGGATACCGAATCACTCCACTGCTGGCGAACCATGCCAAATGGGAGCTTTGTTATACCTGGTTTATCGAAAAAGATGGTCAGTCAATTTTCTATGGACATGATTCGGGCTGGTTCCCTGAACTCACCTGGCAATGGTTGAAAGGGAAAAAGATCGATTTAACGGTGCTGGAATGTACCTACGGTTTTAATGGTGATAACCGTACAAATAACCACATGAGTCTGGAAACCGTTTTCGCCGCCAGAGACAAGCTTGCAGAACTGGGCTGCCTTGAGAAAAATAGCCAACTCATCGTCTCGCATGTCTCACACAGCGGCGGTCTACTGCACGACGATCTCGTGGCGGCGTGCGACAAAGAGAACATTCTTGTCGCCTGGGATGGGCTTAACCTGAGCATCAACCAATAAGGATATGCAATATGGACCTTAATAAAACACCACGCCTGCTGGTTATGATGTTCATACAATATTTCATGCAGGGCGCCTGGAATATGACCATGGGACTGGTATTAAGTACCTATGGTATGGCGACCATTATTGGCTCATCTTATGCTTTGCTTGGTCTGGCGACCATTCTTTCGCCACTCTTTATTGGCATGGTAGCCGACCGTTTCTTTTCGTCACAAAAAGTCATGGCGATCCTGCATTTAATTAATGCTGGCGTACTGTTGTTTGTTCCACAATTTATTGAGGCGCAAAACACGGGCATGACGTTGACCATGATCTTCCTGGTCGGTCTGCTGTTTTATCCAACAACTGCGCTGGCTAACAGCATCAGTTTCAGCCACATTAACGGGGTGAAATACTTCCCCTTTATTCGTGTGTTCGGCACATTTGGCTTTATGGTCATCGGTTTTATTATTGGTGAAATGGGCTATTCTGGAAATACCATCACCTGGTATATTGCGTCAGCCTCCGGTGTCGTGCTCGGCCTTTACTGCTTTACGTTGCCAAACACCCCACCGAAAGCAAAAGGAAGCGTATTTACACTCCGCGATCTGTTATGTCTGGACGCTCTGGCACTCTTCAAGGACCGCAGTTTCTCGGTTTTGATGCTCAGTATTTTTGTCCTGATGATCCCCAAAACAGCTTATTCCGCCTATATCCCGGTCTTTTTAAAAGCGCTTGGATTCGATAACGCCGCGTCAATGATGCAGGTCGGCATCGCCTGTGAAGTCATTTTTATGTTCCTGCTCTCGTTTTTCTTACTGAAAGCCGGCTTCAAAATTACTCTCATGTTGGGCGCCGTTTGCTGGATCATCCGCACACTGTTGTTTGCTCATGCATCACTGGATGCCAACATGATGTTTGTGCTGATCGGCCTGATGTTGCAGGGATTCTGCTGGGACTTTTTCTTTACCGTGGGCGACATTTATGTTGACCGTAAAGCCGCGCCAGAGATTAAAGCGCAAGCCCAAAGCTTGCGATTTATCGTCTCCAACGGCGTCGGTTTGCTATTTGCCTCTACCGTATGCGGTCAAATCTTCAACAGCACCGTGACGGAACAAGGCCCACAGGCGTTACCGCAATGGGAAACATTCTGGCTAGTTTCCGCAGGCGTTGCCGCAGTGGTCAGCGTATTCTTCCTGATATTCTTCCGGGACGATATTTCAAAACGCAAAGCAGACCTCCCATTGAAAAAAGCAAACTCCTGATCGTTAAAGACTCTTTCATTAAGGTAATTGCATGAATAATCTGGCCGCCATCATCAATGAGCAAGGATTGTTGCCTTTAACTACGATCATCAAAATCAGCATTGCATTTATTCTGGGTGGCATTATAGGCCTGGAAAGAGAATCGAAAGGGAAACCGGTTGGCTTCAAAACTTGCGTTATTTTATCCGTAGCCAGCTGTGTGTTAACTGTCGTATCAATACAATCTGCAGAATACTATGCTGAAATTTCGATGAACATCCGTAGCGATCCTATGCGTCTGGCGGCTCAGATTATTAGTGGCGTTGGTTTTCTCGGTGCGGGAGTCATTCTGCACCGACACGACGATGCTATTTCTGGTCTCACTACTGCGGCAATTGTCTGGGCATCTGCTGGAGTGGGAATCACCTGTGGGGCCGGTTTTTATTTTCATGCTTTTTTTGCCACGGCTTTATTTTTATTGGCAATTAAATTAAGCCCGTTCATTATTTTCTTACAGACTAAAAACCAGTTCCCCGGAAAAGTAAAAGTCAGGGTTATTCTTGATGAACGCGATGCGCTCGAAAATCTGATAACCCGCATCCATCAACAGAAAAACATTATTGAAAACATAACGATCAGGGATATTAAGAAGGGTAAAATCGAGGTTAATCTCAAAATCGTAATTCGTAAGAAGATGACCTTGCCTGACTTGTACCACGATCTCACTCATGTTGAACACGTCTGCGCTATTGCTCTTGAACATTAAGATTTTTTATTTCCCTCTTTAAAATCAGGTGGTTACCACCTGATATAACCGCTCTATCCCCGTCTTCGCTTTAAATCCCTACCGTTTGAAATGTTAAATATTTGTTGCTTTTGATCACAAATAACAAACAAACAAACTCATTATGTGCGCGTTTTTCAAAAATGTAGATATTTTTAATTTATGGCTACGAAACGAGCTGCGCCATATCTCCCTGACAATCTACTGAGAGGAACGATTTGATGAACGCACTGACTGCCGTAAAACCAAACGCTGAAGATCCAGCCCAGCACTACAGCGGTTTCACGCTGAAACCGTCAGCCCAATCCCCACGCCTGCTGGAGCTGACTTTTTCCGCTGAAACCACTGAGCAATTTCTGCAGGCCGTCGCGCAGTGGCCGGTGCAGGCGCTGGAATACAAATCCTTCTTGCGCTTCAAAGTGGGCAAGATCCTCGACGACCTGTGCGGCAATCAGTTGCAGCCTCTGCTGCTGAAAACGTTGCTCGATCGTGCCGAAGGCGCACTGCTGATCAATGCCGTTGGCGTGGATGATGTGGCGCAGGCAGAAGAGATGGTCAAGCTGGCGACGGCGGTAGCGCATCTAATCGGACGCTCGAATTTTGATGCGATGAGCGGTCAATATTACGCACGTTTTGTGGTGAAAAACGTCGATAACTCAGACAGCTATCTGCGCCAGCCTCACCGAGTGATGGAATTGCACAACGACGGAACCTATCTCGAAGAAATCACCGATTACGTGCTGATGATGAAGATTGACGAGCAGAACATGACCGGCGGTAACTCGCTGCTGCTGCACCTCGACGACTGGGAACATCTGGATCAGTACTTTACCCATCCACTGGCGCGTCGCCCTATGCGCTTTGCCGCGCCGCCAAGCAAAAACGTGAGCCAGGAAGTGTTCCATCCGGTATTTGACGTTGACCAGCAGGGTCGTCCGGTGATGCGCTACATCGACCAGTTCGTCCAGCCAAAAGACTATGAAGAAGGCGTCTGGCTGAGTGACCTGTCCGACGCGCTGGAAACCAGCAAAAGTATTATTTCCGTACCGGTTTCAGTGGGTAAATTCCTGCTGATCAACAACCTGTTCTGGCTACACGGTCGCGATCGTTTCACCTCGCATCCTGACCTGCGCCGCGAACTGATGCGCCAACGTGGTTATTTCGCTTACGCGACAAACCACTACCAGACTCATCAGTAAGCGCGAAGGAAAAAAGCGGATGTATGATTTTGTGATTATTGGCGGCGGCATCATCGGTATGTCGACCGCCATGCAGCTGATTGATGTCTATCCGGACGCCAGAATTGCGCTGTTGGAAAAAGAGTCCGGCCCGGCCTGTCACCAGACGGGCCACAACAGCGGCGTCATTCATGCCGGGGTCTATTACACTCCCGGCAGCCTGAAGGCGCAGTTTTGCCTGGCCGGAAATCGCGCCACAAAAGCCTTTTGCGACCAAAACGGCATCCGCTACGACGTCTGCGGAAAAATGCTGGTTGCCACCTCCCCTCTGGAAATGGAGCGCATGCGCGCGCTATGGGATCGCACCGCCGCTAACGGTTTGGAGCGCGAATGGCTGAATGCGCAGGAGCTTCGCGAGCGTGAACCGAATATCACCGGTCTGGGCGGCATTTTTGTTCCGTCGAGCGGGATCGTCAGCTACCGTGAAGTCACCGCCGCGATGGCGAATATTTTCCAGGCCAAAGGCGGTGAGATTATTTACAACGCCGAGGTCAGCGCGCTGAAAGAGCACGCTACGGGCGTGATTGTCCATACCCGTCAGGGTCAGGAATATGAAGGCGCGACGCTGATTAGTTGTTCTGGCCTGATGGCGGACCGACTGGTGAAAATGCTCGGCGTTGAACCTGGCTTTATCATCTGCCCGTTCCGTGGCGAATATTTCCGCCTGGCGCCAGAACATAATCAGATAGTTAACCATCTGATCTACCCCATCCCCGACCCGGCAATGCCGTTTCTCGGTGTTCATCTGACCCGGATGATTGACGGCAGCGTCACGGTCGGCCCCAACGCGGTGCTGGCATTTAAACGTGAAGGCTACCGTAAGCGTGACTTCTCGCTCAGCGATACGCTGGAGATCCTCGGCTCTTCTGGTATTCGCCGCGTGCTGCAAAACAACCTGCGCTCAGGGCTTGGCGAAATGAAGAATTCGCTGTGCAAAAGCGGTTATCTGCGGCTGGTACAAAAGTACTGTCCGAGCCTGACGCTTAAGGATCTGCAACCGTGGCCTGCGGGCGTGCGGGCACAGGCGGTATCACCTGATGGCAAGCTTATCGACGATTTTCTGTTTGTCACCACGCCACGCTCAATTCACACCTGTAACGCGCCTTCTCCGGCGGCAACATCGGCAATCCCTATCGGTGCACATATTGTCAGCAAAGTTCATGCGCTGCTGGAGAACCAGAGTAATCCCGGACGCACGCTGCGTGCGGCACGTAGCGTGGAGACATTACACGCCGCATTTACCCGTTAAACCGATTAAGACAGGAAGCAATCATGCAACTTAACGATCCAACCTTATTTCGCCAGCAGGCACTGATCGACGGCAACTGGCGTGACGCTAACAGCGGCGAGACCATCGCGGTGACCAATCCCGCCAACGGTCAGCAATTGGGTAGCGTACCTAAAATGGGGGCAGATGAAACCCGCGAAGCGATTAACGCCGCAAACCGCGCTCTGCCGGCCTGGCGTGCGCTGACTGCCAAAGAGCGGGCCAACATTCTGCGCCGCTGGTTCAACCTGATGATTGAGCATCAAGACGATCTAGCCCGTCTGATGACCCTGGAACAGGGAAAACCACTGGCGGAAGCCAAAGGCGAAATTACCTACGCCGCCTCCTTTATTGAGTGGTTTGCCGAAGAGGGCAAACGCATTTATGGCGATACGATCCCTGGCCATCAGGCTGACAAACGCCTGATCGTCATCAAGCAGCCGATCGGCGTTACCGCCGCGATTACGCCGTGGAACTTTCCCTCAGCGATGATCACCCGTAAAGCCGGTCCGGCGCTGGCAGCAGGTTGCACCATGGTGCTTAAACCCGCCAGCCAGACCCCCTACTCCGCACTGGCACTGGCAGAACTGGCTAATCGCGCCGGGATCCCGGCTGGCGTTTTCAGCGTGGTGACCGGTTCTGCGAGCGCGGTCGGTAACGAGCTGACCGGCAACCCGCTGGTGCGCAAACTGTCATTTACCGGCTCAACCGAAATTGGCCGTCAGTTAATGCAGCAGTGCGCCAAAGACATCAAAAAGGTATCGCTGGAACTGGGCGGCAATGCGCCGTTTATCGTCTTTGACGATGCCGATCTTGATAAAGCCGTGGAAGGTGCGCTGGCCTCGAAGTTCCGTAACGCCGGGCAAACCTGCGTCTGCGCCAACCGCCTGTACGTACAGGACGGTGTGTATGAGCGTTTTGCCGAAAAACTCCAGCATGCAGTGAGCAAACTGCATCTCGGCGATGGTCTGCAACCAGAGGTCACCACCGGACCGCTGATCGACGATAAAGCGGTTGCCAAAGTGCAGGAACACATCGCCGATGCTCTGGATAAAGGCGCGCGCATTATCGCGGGCGGTAAACCTCATGCGCTCGGCGGTAACTTCTTCCAGCCCACCATTCTGGTAGATGTGCCTGACAACGCGAAGGTCGCCAAAGAAGAGACGTTTGGCCCATTGGCTCCGCTGTTTCGTTTTAAAGACGAAGCCGACGTCATCGCTCAGGCCAACGACACCGAGTTTGGTCTGGCCGCCTATTTCTACGCCCGAGATTTAAGCCGCGTCTTCCGCGTTGGCGAAGCGCTGGAGTACGGCATCGTCGGGATTAACACCGGCATTATCTCCAACGAAGTCGCCCCGTTTGGGGGAATCAAAGCCTCCGGTCTTGGCCGTGAAGGATCAAAATACGGCATCGAAGACTACTTAGAAATCAAATATATGTGCATCGGCCTTTAATACAATAAATACTGGAGAACACCTGATGAGCACCAACAAAGAACTTATGCAACGTCGCAGCAACGCCGTTCCCCGTGGCGTAGGCCAGATCCACCCTATTTTTGCCGAGCGTGCAGAAAACTGTCGGGTCTGGGACGTTGAAGGCCGTGAATTCCTTGACTTTGCTGGCGGTATTGCAGTGTTGAACACCGGTCACCTGCACCCGCAGATCGTCTCTGCGGTAGAAGCGCAGTTGAAAAAGCTGTCCCATACCTGTTTCCAGGTGCTGGCCTATGAGCCATACCTGGAGCTGTGCGAAATCATGAATAAGAAAGTGCCGGGTGATTTCGCCAAGAAAACCCTGCTGGTGACCACCGGTTCTGAAGCGGTAGAAAATGCGGTGAAAATCGCCCGCGCCGCCACCAAACGCACCGGCACAATCGCCTTCAGCGGTGCTTACCACGGCCGTACCCACTACACCTTGTCACTGACCGGGAAAGTGAACCCATACTCTGCCGGAATGGGGCTGATGCCGGGCCACGTGTATCGCGCGCTTTATCCTTGCCCACTGCACGGCATCAGTGACGACGATGCTATCGCCAGCATTCACCGCATTTTCAAAAACGATGCCGCGCCAGAAGACGTCGCCGCCATCGTAATTGAACCCGTCCAGGGCGAAGGTGGTTTTTACGCCGCTTCTCCTGCTTTTATGCAACGTCTGCGCGCTATTTGTGACGAACACGGGATCATGCTGATTGCTGATGAAGTACAGAGCGGTGCGGGCCGCACCGGTACGCTGTTTGCCATGGAGCAGATGGGCGTTGCGCCCGATCTCACCACCTTCGCCAAATCCATCGCCGGAGGCTTCCCGCTGGCAGGCGTGACCGGACGCGCCGATGTCATGGACGCTATTCCACCGGGCGGTCTGGGCGGTACCTATGCAGGTAACCCAATTGCCTGTGCCGCTGCGCTGGCGGTACTAAACATTTTCGAGCAGGAAAATCTGCTGCAAAAAGCCAACGAGCTGGGGCAAACCCTGCGTGAAGGCCTGTTGGCTATCGCGGAAACCCACCGCGAGATTGGCGACGTACGCGGGCTGGGCGCGATGATTGCTATCGAACTGTTCGAAGACGGCGATCGCACGAAGCCCGATGCCAAACTGACAGCTGAAATCGTCGCTCGTGCCCGCGATAAAGGGCTAATCCTGCTCTCCTGCGGACCTTACTACAACGTGCTGCGCATTCTTGTCCCGCTGACTATTGAAGATGCGCAAATCCGCCAGGGGCTGGACATTATCGCCCAGTGTTTTGCCGAGGCAAAGCAGGGTTAAACCCGTATCAAAACGGGGAGTTTTAAGCCGGATAAGGCGGAGCCGCCATCCGGCAAACAGGGTCAATAACAATAATACGCGTGCCCCGGCGCGGGAATGCCGGGGTGCTCTCCCAAGTGAAATACTTTCGAGAGGTTTAAAGATGGGGCAAGTGTCACAATCACATGATTTAGGGGGCGGGCTGAAATCACGTCACGTCACCATGCTGTCTATTGCCGGGGTAATCGGCGCAAGTCTGTTTGTCGGTTCAAGCGTGGCGATTGCAGAAGCCGGCCCCGCAGTATTATTAGCCTATCTGTTCGCCGGATTGCTGGTGGTGATGATTATGCGCATGTTGGCCGAAATGGCCGTCGCCACACCGGATACCGGTTCTTTTTCCACATACGCCGATAAGGCCATCGGCCCTTGGGCAGGTTACACCATCGGCTGGTTGTACTGGTGGTTCTGGGTGTTGGTTATACCGCTGGAGGCGAATATCGCCGCCATCATTCTTCACTCCTGGGTGCCTGGTATTCCTATCTGGCTGTTTTCTCTGGTTATCACGCTGGCATTAACCGGCAGTAATTTGCTGAGCGTCAAAAATTATGGTGAGTTCGAGTTCTGGCTGGCGCTGTGCAAAGTGATTGCCATTCTGGCGTTTATAACCCTCGGCGCAGCGGCGATTAGCGGTTTCTACCCTTATGCCGATGTCAGCGGGGTTTCGCGCCTGTGGGATCAGGGCGGCTTTATGCCCAACGGTTTTGGCGCCGTGATCAGCGCAATGTTAATCACCATGTTCTCCTTTATGGGCGCAGAGATAGTTACCATCGCCGCCGCCGAATCCGATACCCCGGATAAACATATCGTTCGCGCCACCAACTCGGTTATCTGGCGTATCTCCATCTTCTATCTGTGCTCTATTTTTGTGGTGGTGGCGCTGATCCCGTGGAACATGCCGGGACTGAAAGAAGTCGGTTCTTACCGCTCGGTACTGGAGCTACTGCATATCCCGCACGCGAAACTGATCATGGATTGCGTCATTTTGCTGTCGGTGACTAGCTGCCTCAACTCTGCGCTGTATACGTCCTCGCGTATGCTCTACTCCCTGAGCCGCCGTGGCGATGCCCCCGCCTTTATGGGTAAAACGAACCGCAGTAAAACGCCTTATGTGGCGGTGTTGCTGTCTACCGGTGCCGCATTCCTCACCGTCATCGTCAACTATTACGCCCCGGCCAAGGTGTTTAAATTCCTGATCGACAGTTCCGGTGCCATCGCACTGCTGGTCTATCTGGTCATTGCCGTTTCTCAACTGCGGATGCGTAAAATCCTGCTGGCGCGAGGCGGCGAAATTAAACTGAAAATGTGGCTCTATCCGTGGCTTACCTGGCTGGTCATCGCGTTTATTATCTTTGTGCTGGTGGTCATGCTGTTTCGCCCGGCACAACAGCTGGAAGTTATCTCTACCGGGTTGTTAGCCATAGGAATTATTTGCACCGTGCCCATTATGTCACGCTGGAAAAAACTGCTATCTTGGCAAAAAGCACCATTGCAAAATACGCATTAAACCTGTTCCCGGCGCAGGCCGGGAAATCCTTTCAGGAGTATGACCATGACCGCCATTCCCCAACCGACGGCCATTGATGGATACCGCTGGCTGAAGAACGACATCATCCGCGGTGTGTATCAGCCTGATGAAAAACTGCGTATGAGCCTGCTGACCTCACGCTATGAGCTTGGCGTGGGACCGCTACGCGAAGCGCTTTCGCAGTTAGTTGCCGAGCGGTTAGTGACGGTAGTAAATCAGAAAGGGTATCGTGTTGCCCCGATGTCAGAGCAGGAGTTGCTCGATATTTTCGATGCCCGCGCCAATATGGAAGCCATGCTGGTCTCGCTGGCCATTGAACGCGGCGACGACGCCTGGGAAGCTGAAATTCTGGCGCGCGCGCATATGCTTAGTAAGCTTGAAGCCATTGATGCCAGCGAACAGATGCTCGACGAGTGGGATCAGCGCCATCAGGCGTTTCACTCGGCGATTGTCGCTGGCTGTGGTTCACAATATCTGCTGCAAATGCGCGAACGACTGTTCGATTTGGCGGCGCGCTACCGGTTTATCTGGCTGCGAAAAACGGTGCTGTCGGTGGAGATGCTGGAAGACAAACACGATCAGCACCAAACGTTGACCGAAGCAATTCTGGCACGCGACGCCGCGCGCGCCAGCGAATTAATGCGCCAGCACCTGCTGACGCCAATTCCGATTATTCAACAGGCGATGTCCGGTAAATTGCTGACGGAATAAGCCTGAATAATATTACTGCTCCGGAATACGTAAAACCTGCCCAGGATAGATTTTATCCGGACTTTTCAGCATGGGTTTATTCGCTTCAAATATCTGGTTATACAGGTTGGCATTACCGTAAACCTGTTTAGCAATAGCGCTCAGGGTATCTCCTGATTTCACGGTATAAAACTGGCTTTCGCTCGCGGGCGCAGAGGTTTTAACCTGATCATCTACGCTGGCAATACCGGAGATATTACCAATCGCGATCAGAATTTTTTCTTTCGCCTCCTGACTTAATCCATCACCAGAAACAGTGGCTTTGCCTTCGTTAATTTGCACGTCCACTTTATCCGCATCAGGGATGCCAGTTTTGTTCAGGTGTTCCTGCACTTTTTTTGCCAGATCGGCTGTGTCATGGTTTCCAGTGACCGCATCCCACAGTTTTTCACCCGCATCTTTTACAAAATTGAAGAGTCCCATATCCACCTCGGTAATTAACAATTAACACCCAAAAGTGTAGCAGAGGAGAAAGGGGGCCAAAGAAAACGGCGCCAAAGCGCCGTAGTTGAAAGGAATTAATTACGCGTCTGTATCCAGAAGGCATGGATCAAACCAGGGATGTAGCCCAGCAGCGTCAGAACGATATTGAGGATAAATGCCCAGCCGAACCCCTTCCCCAGCAGCACGCCAAGCGGGGGCAGAATAATAGTAAAAACGATTCTCCAGAAACCCATACACACTCCCTACAAGCAAAAAATTAATCATTGTTTAAAAAGAGATTTTATCTCTAAGAGTAGCCATTCTACCCAACTCCGCCAGCATTCCGCGGCTGTTTTACCCTCCTTTACGCTCTTTACGCTGGCGTACGTTGGTTGTTTATTTTAGAATGTGCTTAATTTAGATTGTTCTTAAATACATATGACTGAACTTGAACAACTCCAGGCCAGCGCAGAACAAGCTGCCGCCCTGCTAAAAGCGATGAGTAACCCGAAACGGTTGCTGATTTTGTGCATGCTCTGCGGTTCACCCGGTACCAGCGCAGGCGAGTTAGCCCGTGTTACCGGCCTTAGCCCTTCCGCCACTTCCCAGCATCTGGCGCGTATGCGTGAAGAAGGTCTGATAGAAAGCCAGCGCGATGCCCAGCGCATCCTCTACTCCATTAAAAATGCGGCCGTGAATTCGCTGATCGCCACATTAAAAACACTGTATTGCCCATAAGGAGCCATCATGACTATTGGGACGATTTCCCCGCGCGAGGCGCAGACACTGGTCGCGCAAGGTGCAAAACTGATTGATATCCGCGACGCTGACGAGTATCTGCACGAGCATATTCCTGAGGCTCATCTGGCGCCGTTGCCCGCGCTTGAACAGGGATCGCTGCCTGCGAATTTACGCGCCGAGCAGGTGATTTTTCACTGCCAGTCAGGCAAACGTACACAAAATGCGGCAACAAAACTGGGCGCCATTGCTGCGCCCGCGCAGGTCTGGCTGCTGGAAGGTGGAATTGACGGCTGGAAAGCCGCAGGGTTGCCGGTGACGAAAGACAGTTCACAACCGTTACCGCTGATGCGTCAAGTGCAGATAGCCGCGGGTAGCCTTGCCTTACTCGGTGTTATTCTGGGTTACACCGTCAGCAGTGCTTTCTTCCTGCTGAGCGGTTTTGTCGGGGCCGGGCTGATTCTCGCTGGCGTGACCGGCTTTTGCGGCATGGCGCGTCTGCTGGACAAAATGCCCTGGAACCGACGTACTCATTAAGCGGTAATCATTAAAACAGCACTGTACCCGCCGGTTGACGTGATCTATGGTGAGTTCTGCGATAAATGATAAATAAAGGAGCGCAACAATATGTTTAAACCTGGCGATCTGGTTCAACCGCGTATGGGCGGTCCAAAACTGAAAGTTGTTGAAGTCAATGACGATCAAATTGTGGCGGTACAAGCCAG
This sequence comes from Citrobacter freundii ATCC 8090 = MTCC 1658 = NBRC 12681, assembly GCF_011064845.1. NCBI lineage: Bacteria > Pseudomonadati > Pseudomonadota > Gammaproteobacteria > Enterobacterales > Enterobacteriaceae > Citrobacter > Citrobacter freundii. The sequence goes on from NZ_CP049015.1 coordinate 3,788,386, forward strand.
TAATGAAAACGGTGATAAATTCACGCTGAAAGCAGCTGATGTCACGCGATATACCGAAGAGGGTGATTTCGGCGTTTGCTGAAAATAAGCGGTGAGGATCTCCTCACCGCCTTCGTAATTAGATCAAAAAGTCATCAAGAGATTTACCGGTAGCCAGCGCCTGGGCAATTGGCTTCGGTGTGCGACCTTGCCCAGTCCATGTTTTCGTTTCACCATTGAGATCGATAAAACGATATTTCGCCGGGCGCGGTTGGCGTTTTTTAACTGAACGTGTCGTAGCAGGTGTTATGCTCAGCAGCTCCTCCGGGCTGATCCCGTCTGCCTGCATCTGCGCCAGCAAGGCATTAATTTTTGCCTGCTGTTCTGCGCGTTGGCGCTGTAGCTGTTCTTCTTCATCGCGCCGTTCTTTGGTCACTACCCTGAATTTTTCAAGCATATCTTCCAGTACATCAACGGAAAATTCACGAGCCATTGCACGCAGCGAGCGGATATTATTTAAGTTTTTTAACATTGAACTCATATTAACAAAACCTCTTTAACGTAAAACATAAAATGGTATTACGCTAAATATTGTATGCAACTGATTATTATATTTCCAGTCTAATTTATTCGCAGGTCATTAAACAAATAGCCAACTCTGATATTTATAGCATCCATTCTGCTATCGCTCAGACAATATATTCTATGACCCTGATTGCAGCTTTGAATATACCTGCAAGGTATCTCAGTGCGTCACTTAAGAAACAGGCCATAGCATCGCGTGGAACCAACGAGTATACATATTGCACATCAGTCAACATTCAGAAAAGGAGCGCAAAAATTTCAGAAAAACAAGCAAAAATAACTCTTTGATCTAAAAGAATTTTAATTAACACAGCAACGAAAACACCAAAACGAACAAAAAACAAACCATTACAGAGCATTTTATCGACAAAAAGACAATAAATAAAAATTTTAAGCTAGTTGCTAGTTATTATCCAGGCAGATATCCTATTAAAACGCGAAAGCAACAAGACAAATCACTAGCAGTTAAGGTATTCAAAACCTTTTTCCCCCTTTTTACAAGGAGCATTAACATGTTCTCTCCGCAGTCACGCTTGCGTCATGCAGTAGCAGACACGTTCGCGATGGTTGTTTATTGTTCTGTCGTGAACATGTTGATCGAAATATTCCTTTCTGGAATGAGCTTCGAACAGTCGCTGTATTCCAGATTAGTCGCTATCCCTGTCAACATACTGATCGCGTGGCCATACGGCATGTACCGTGATTTGTTCATGCGCGCGGCGCGTAAAGCCACGCAGGCAGGATGGGCAAAAAATCTGGCGGATGTGCTGGCTTATGTCACCTTCCAGTCGCCGGTGTATGTGATTATTCTGCTGACGGTTGGCGCGGACTGGCACCAGATTACGGCTGCAGTAAGTTCGAACATCGTGGTATCAATGCTGATGGGCGCTGTCTATGGCTACTTTCTTGATTATTGCCGCCGCTTGTTTAAGGTCAGCAGCTATCATCAGGCTAAAGCCTGACACGCTTCTTTGCGACTGGCACTGCCAGTCGCGTTATTAGTTAGAATTAACGTCGCCAAACAACCCACTCAGATAACGCTCCAGCGCAATTCGCGAGCTAAAGCCGTGCGGAATACCATAATGTTCGTGTGTCTCACCGGCTAAATACAGTGGGAATTGCTGATAATGATCGCAGGTTTTAATATCCGTCGCTGGTTCTGCCAGCGAAGAGCTGCGCTCTTTTAGCGTGGGATGGATAATTAATGCGGTACGTCCCATGCGTGCTTCACGGTTAACGTACACATAATTTTCGCCACGACGATAGCCGTACGTTTTCTGCGTCACTACATCAACGGTAAAGCCCACTTTTTCAAGTACGCGCGCCACCTCATCAGGTCGTAAATACATATTATTTTCCTCGTTATCTTTTACTGCGGGCTTACCTTACCTGATTCAGCATTAGCAACGCTTTCAGAAAAGTCCATAAACGGGTGGCGATGGTGGGACGCATATCGTAAGAACCTTATATACCCTAAATAATTCGAGTTGCAGGAAGGCGGCAAGGGAGCGAATCCCCAGGAGCTTACTAAAGTAAGTGACTGGGGTGAACGAACGCAGCCAACGCACATGCAACTTGAAGTATGACGGGTATAGATTTATGTCAGCGCCATCCGCAGTTGGTACGCCGCCTGTTGCGCCATTTCCGCCGAGCTGATATTGGTAAATGACAGCAATATTCCCCTCTTTCCTTCTGACGTTATTCGCCAGCGGCTTAAAGCCTGAACAGCTAACCCGGCTTGATTCGCTTTGCGCACCAGCGCAATATCATCTCCGTCCACACTCATCACCAGTTGAATCCCACCTTCCTGAGGAATGACGCTAAATCCTTGTTCGGTCAGGGCGTTTTCCATCCATTGTCGTCGTTCGGCATAATGTTGTCGCATACATTTTAAGTGTCGCCAGAAGTGACCGTCTCGCATAAAATCCGCCAGCGTTTGCTGCCATAGAACCGGAACGCTACAGGCCGTTAGCGCCGCTTGTTGGCGAAAGTGTTCAACCTGGGTCAGGGGCACCACCAGCCATGCCGTACGCAAAGCCGGAAACATCGATTTGCTGAACGTTCCGGCATAAATCACCCGCTGGGGCGCATCCAGACTTTTTAGCGGTGGCAACGGCTTACCGTGGTAACGAAATTCACTGTCATAGTCATCTTCGATTACCCACGCCTGCGCACGAGTCGCCCACTCCAGCAACTGGTGGCGACGGTCTAAAGACAGTGCTACCCCCAGTGGGCTTTGATGTGCGGGAGTGAGCAGTACAAAACGCGCCTGCGGGTAGTCGCGGATCCCGGCGCTGACATCCAGACCATCGGCATCCACCGCTACCGGCTTCAACTCAATGCGTTCTTGAGCCACCACAGGCCGAATCAGCGGAAAGCCGGGATCTTCGACCCACATTCCCTCTCCGGGGTGCGCCAGAGCGCGCAGGATTAACGTCATTGATGCCGCATAGCCTGAAGTGATAAAAATCTGCTCTGGCTGGCATTCAATGCTGCGTGAGACCCGCAGGTAATCCACAATCGCCTGACGTAACGCCCGCTCGCCACACACATCGCCCACCGCCAGATCAAAACGCGTTTGGGTGCGTAAACGCCGTCCCATCACCCGCGCCCAGACTTCGCGCGGAAAAAGATCGAGTGCGGGTAATCCCATCTGAAAAGTTTGCGGTCTGGGATTTTCTCCGGCAAAGATGGCAGGAGAAACAGGTGCCCTTTCTGGTCGCAGTTGCTCACTGACAAACGTTCCTGCCTGTCCACGCCGCGCGAGCCAGCCCTGCGCCACCAGCTCTGCATAGGCATTTTCCACCGTCGAGCGTGATACTCCCAGCTCCTGGGCCCAGGTCCGACTGGAGGGCAATCTGGTACCGGGCTTGAGTTCACCTTTCTCAATTGCGTTTTTTAACTGACGGGCGATTTGCTGATAGCGCGGCATTTATGGTCTGCTTTTTTGGCAAAAATATGGCTCTCTGTAGCAGTCCATTATAGTGCTACATTGCGGGTCATCCAAACGAGGAGAAATACCATGACCATGTTACGCCAGCCCTATTATGAACTCAGCCCTGAAATCTATAACGCTCTGGTTCAGGCAAGCAAAGCGCTGGAGAACTGCGCGCTGGAACCTACGCTGACGGAACTGATTTACCTGCGGGTCTCGCAAATCAACGGCTGCGCCTTTTGTCTGGAAATGCACAGTAAAGCACTGCGCAAATCCGGTGTTGCGCAGGCCAAACTGGATGCGCTGGCAGGCTGGCGGGTGAGTCACCACTTCAGCGAGCAGGAACGTGCGGCGCTGGCGTGGGCCGAATCGGTCACTCAAATTGCCACTACTCACGCCGAAGATGACGTTTATCTGCCACTACTCGACCATTTCAGCGCGAAAGAGATTAGCGACCTGACATTTGCCATTAGCCTGATGAACTGCTTTAACCGCCTGGCGGTGGGGATGCGCATGTGATTCTGCGCTGCCGGATGGCGGCATAAACGCCTTATCCGGCCTGGGAAGTGCTTTCCTGTAGGCCGGATTAGACGCGACGCGCGCCATCCGGCAACCTGCGATGGTACATATCACTTCCCCTGCCATGCCCATAACCCAGCCCATCATCAATCTAAAATTCCCATATCTTGTATGGTTGAATCTTTTTAAAACTACATCTAGTATCTTTCCTATCAGGACACACACAACCCGACGCCCTCTATCGCGCCGATCTTTTATTTTTAAATGGAAATACGAATCATGCGTATTATTATTTACACTCGCAATAACTGTGTTCAGTGCCATGCCACCAAACGGGCAATGGAAAGCCGTGGTTTTGACTTTGAGATGGTAAACGTCGATTTACAGCCCGATTTGGCTGATAACCTGCGCGATCAAGGGTTTCGCCAGTTACCGGTCGTAGTCGCGGGTGAAACCAGTTGGTCAGGGTTTCGCCCGGACATGATCAACCGTCTGCATCCGGAACACCGTGTGGCCAGCGCATGAGTCAGCTCGTCTACTTCTCCAGCAGCTCCGAAAATACGCACCGCTTTATGCAGCGTCTGGGGCTGCCTGCCATCCGCATTCCGCTTAACGAACGCGAGCCGATCCGGGTAGACGAACCTTACATATTAATCGTGCCGTCCTACGGCGGCGGCGGCACTGCTGGCGCGGTCCCAAGACAGGTGATCCGCTTTTTAAACGATACGCACAACCGGGCGTTAATCCGTGGAGTGATCGCCTCCGGCAATCATAATTTCGGTGACGCCTACGGTCGCGCGGGTGATGTCATCTCACAAAAATGCGGCGTGCCGTGGCTCTATCGCTTTGAGCTGATGGGCACCCAAAGCGATATCGACAACGTTCGAAAAGGAGTGAGCGAATTTTGGCAACGACAACCGCAGAACGTGTAATGCAGCCAACGCTGGATTATCACGCCCTGAACGCCATGCTGAATCTGTATGATAAAGCCGGGCGCATTCAGTTCGACAAAGACCATCAGGCGGTGGAGGCTTTCTTTGCCGCACACGTCCGCCCCAACTCGGTGGCGTTTGCCAGCCAGCAGGAGCGCCTGGAAACGTTGGTGGATGAAGGCTATTACGATGCCAGCGTGTTAGCCCGCTACGATCGCGCGTTCGTGCTGAAGCTATTCACCCACGCCCACGCCAGCGTATTCCGTTTCCAGACGTTCCTCGGCGCATGGAAGTTCTACACCAGCTATACGTTGAAAACGTTCGACGGTAAGCGCTATCTCGAAGACTTTGAGGATCGGGTAACGATGGTGGCACTCACGCTGGCGCAGGGCGATGAAGCACTCGCGATGCAACTGACCGATGAAATGCTCTCCGGGCGCTTTCAACCCGCCACACCAACCTTTTTAAACTGCGGTAAACAGCAACGCGGTGAGCTGGTCTCCTGCTTCCTGTTGCGTATTGAAGACAACATGGAGTCTATTGGTCGGGCGGTCAACTCCGCACTTCAGCTCTCCAAACGCGGCGGCGGCGTGGCATTTTTGCTCTCCAACCTGCGCGAGGCAGGTGCGCCCATTAAACGCATTGAGAACCAGTCCTCTGGGGTGATCCCGGTAATGAAAATGCTGGAAGATGCGTTTTCTTATGCGAATCAACTCGGGGCACGTCAGGGCGCAGGCGCGGTGTATCTGCACGCACACCATCCGGATATTTTACGTTTTCTCGATACCAAGCGCGAAAACGCCGACGAGAAAATCCGTATCAAAACGCTCTCGCTTGGCGTGGTGATCCCGGATGTTACCTTTCGACTGGCGAAAGAAAATGCCCGGATGGCGCTGTTCTCACCGTATGACGTGGAACGGATTTACGGCAAACCGTTCGGTGATATCGCCGTGAGTGAGCGGTATAACGAACTGGTGGCCGACGAACGCGTGCGCAAAAAATACATTAACGCCCGCGAATTCTTCCAGCGGCTGGCCGAGATCCAGTTTGAGTCTGGTTATCCTTACATCATGTTTGAAGATACGGTGAATCGCGCCAATCCGATTGCCGGTCGGATCAATATGAGCAACCTGTGCTCGGAGATTTTGCAGGTTAACAGTGCCTCCACCTACGATGAAAATCTCAATTACGCGCAGATCGGGCACGATATCTCCTGCAATCTCGGCTCCTTGAACATTGCCCATACCATGGATTCACCCGATTTTGGTCGTACCGTGGAAACGGCGGTTCGCGGCTTAACCGCCGTTTCGGACATGAGCCACATCCGCAGCGTGCCTTCGATCGACGCCGGGAACAGCGCGTCGCACGCGATTGGTCTTGGGCAGATGAATCTGCACGGGTATCTGGCGCGGGAAGGGATCGCCTACGGCTCGCCGGAAGGGCTGGATTTCACCAATCTCTATTTCTACACCATCACATGGCATGCGCTGAATACGTCAATGAAGATCGCTCGCGAGCGGGGTCAAACCTTTGCCGGATTCAAACAGTCACGCTACGCCAGCGGCGAGTATTTTAACCAGTATCTGCAGGGCGACTGGCAGCCAAAAACCGACAAGGTCCGCACATTGTTTGCCGTCAGCGGCATTACGCTGCCGACGCGCGAGATGTGGGAGCAACTGCGTGAAGATGTGATGCGCTACGGTATTTACAACCAGAATTTACAGGCGGTTCCGCCCACCGGTTCTATCTCCTACATCAACCATGCCACGTCAAGCATTCACCCGATCGTGTCGAAAGTGGAGATTCGCAAAGAGGGCAAAACCGGGCGCGTTTACTACCCTGCCCCGTTTATGACCAATGAGAATCTGGCCTTGTATCAGGATGCCTACGAGATCGGTCCACAAAAAATCATTGATACTTACGCTGAAGCAACGCGGCATGTCGATCAGGGGCTTTCACTGACGCTCTTTTTCCCCGATACCGCCACCACGCGCGATATCAACAAAGCGCAGATTTACGCCTGGCGTAAGGGCATCAAATCCCTGTACTACATCCGACTACGCCAGCTGGCGCTGGAAGGCACCGAAATCGAAGGCTGCGTGTCATGCGCGCTGTAAGGAGGAGAAAATGACATTATCCCGCGTGAGCGCCATCAACTGGAACAAGATTGAGGATGATAAAGATCTTGAGGTATGGAACCGTCTGACCAGTAACTTCTGGCTCCCGGAAAAGGTCCCGCTCTCCAATGACATTCCGGCCTGGCAAACGTTGAACGCAGCCGAACAGCAGCTAACAATCCGCGTTTTTACCGGGCTGACGCTGCTCGACACCATTCAGAATGTTGCCGGAGCACCAGCGTTAATGACTGATTCGTTAACGCCGCATGAAGAGGCGGTGCTGTCGAATATCAGCTTTATGGAGGCGGTGCACGCCCGTTCCTATAGCTCTATTTTCTCCACCCTTTGCCAGACCAAAGATGTGGATGCAGCTTACGCCTGGAGTGAAGAAAATACCCCACTCCAGCGCAAGGCGCAGATCGTTTTGGCACATTACGCCAGCGACGAACCGTTGAAGAAAAAAATAGCCAGCGTGTTTCTGGAATCCTTCCTGTTCTATTCAGGCTTCTGGTTACCGATGTATTTCTCCAGTCGCGGTAAACTGACCAATACCGCCGATCTCATTCGTCTGATCATTCGTGATGAAGCGGTTCATGGGTATTACATTGGTTATAAATATCAAAAAGGTCTGGAGCATATTTCCGAATCAGCACGCGAAGAGTTAAAGCATTTTGCCTTTGACCTGTTGATGGAATTGTATGATAACGAAGCGCGTTATACGGAAGAATTGTATGCACAGACCGGCTGGGTGGATGACGTCAAAGCCTTCCTTTGTTACAACGCCAATAAGGCATTAATGAATTTGGGATATGAGGCGCTATTTCCGCCTGAAATGGCGGAGGTTAACCCGGCAATCCTTGCCGCGCTGTCGCCCAACGCTGACGAAAACCACGATTTCTTCTCGGGTTCCGGTTCATCCTATGTGATGGGAAAAGCGGTCGAAACCGAAGATGACGACTGGAATTTCTAGCACTCATTTTCACGGGAAATACCGTACATTTTTCGCGGAAATATTTTAACAGGATCACACTTTTGTCGTGCAAATATAATTGTGTGATCTACACTCAATATCAGACGCATTATTCGCCTGCATTCCAGCAATTCAGGCGACTTTTCATTGCCATTTACAAAAAATATTAATCCGCTCACATTCGCGCTCAGCCCTTATATCACGGGAAGTCCCGCCACCTGGCCTTTGGCAATATTCATGCCACAACCAAATTCAGGGTTGTCTCAGATTCTCAGTATGTTAGGGTAGAAAAAGGTCACTATTTCCATCAGGTAATATATCGATATAAACAAATAACAGGAATCATTCTATTGCATGGCAATTAAATTAGAAGTTAAAAATCTCTATAAGATATTTGGAGAGCATCCGCAGAGAGCCTTCAAATATATTGAAAAAGGACTTTCAAAAGAGCAGATTCTGGATAAAACGGGGCTATCGCTTGGCGTTAAGAACGCCAGTCTGGCCATTGAAGAAGGCGAGATATTTGTCATCATGGGATTATCCGGTTCGGGTAAATCCACAATGGTACGCCTTCTCAATCGCCTGATTGAACCCACCCGCGGGCAGGTATTGATTGACGGCGTAGACATCGCCCGGATATCCGATGCTGAGCTTCGCGAGGTGCGCAGAAAAAAGATTGCGATGGTGTTCCAGTCCTTTGCCCTGATGCCGCACATGACGGTGCTGGACAATACGGCGTTCGGCATGGAATTAGCCGGTGTTGGTGCGGATGAACGTCGTGAAAAAGCGTTAGATGCGCTACGTCAGGTTGGTCTGGAGAATTATGCTCACGGATACCCGGATGAACTTTCCGGGGGTATGCGCCAGCGTGTAGGCCTCGCCCGCGCATTAGCCATTAACCCTGATATCTTATTAATGGATGAGGCCTTCTCAGCCCTCGATCCATTAATTCGTACTGAGATGCAGGATGAACTGGTAAAACTACAGGCGAAGCATCAGCGCACCGTGGTCTTTATATCGCATGATCTCGACGAAGCTATGCGTATTGGCGACAGAATTGCCATTATGCAAAACGGTGAAGTGGTCCAGGTCGGCACGCCGGATGAAATCCTGAATAATCCAGCCAATGATTATGTACGCACCTTCTTCCGTGGCGTTGATATTAGCCAGGTCTTCAGTGCGAAAGATATTTCACGCCGTAGCCCCGAAGGTTTAATTCGTAAAACGCCCGGGGTGGGTCCACGTTCGGCGCTGCAATTATTGCAGGACAAAGATCGCGAATATGGTTACGTGATCGAACGCGGCAATAAATTCGTTGGCGTTGTTTCAATCGACTCCTTAAAAACAGCGTTAAGTCAGGCGCAAGGTATTGAAGCGGCATTGATCGATGAGCCGTTAGCCGTAGATGCACAAACTCCTCTCAGCGAGTTGCTTTCTCATGTCGGCCAGGCCCCGTGCGCGGTGCCGGTTGTTGATGAGGAACAGCAGTATGTGGGCGTCATTTCAAAACGCATGCTGTTACAGGCTTTAGATCGTGAGGGGGTAAACAATGGCTGATCAAACTAATCCGTGGGATACCACACCAGCGGCCGACAGCGCCGCACAAACTGCCGATGCCTGGAGCACGCCATCCGGTGCGCCCACTGACGGCGGTGGCGCGGACTGGCTGACCAGCGCCCCCGCGCCGGCACCAGAGCATTTCAATATTATGGATCCGTTCCATAAAACGCTGATCCCACTGGACAGCTGGGTCACAGAGGGGATCGACTGGGTCGTTACCCATTTCCGTCCGGTCTTCCAGGGCATTCGTGTCCCGGTGGATTACATTCTCAACGGTTTTCAACAGCTGCTGTTAGGTATGCCAGCCCCGGTGGCGATTATCCTGTTCGCGCTAATTGCCTGGCAGATTTCCGGTGTTGGGATGGGCGTTGCTACGCTGATTTCCTTGATTGCCATCGGTGCCATCGGCGCGTGGTCGCAGGCCATGATAACTCTGGCGCTGGTGTTGACCGCGTTGCTGTTCTGCGTGGTGATCGGTCTGCCGATGGGGATCTGGTTGGCGCGCAGTCCACGGGCAGCAAAAATTGTTCGCCCGCTGCTGGACGCCATGCAAACCACACCCGCGTTTGTCTATCTGGTGCCGATTGTCATGTTGTTCGGTATTGGTAACGTCCCGGGCGTAGTGGTGACGATTATCTTCGCCCTGCCGCCAATCGTACGTCTGACTATTCTGGGGATTAACCAGGTTCCAGCCGATCTGATTGAAGCCTCGCGTTCGTTTGGTGCCAGCCCGCGTCAGATGCTGTTTAAAGTGCAGCTCCCGCTGGCAATGCCCACCATTATGGCCGGGGTTAACCAGACGCTGATGCTGGCGCTCTCAATGGTCGTCATCGCGTCGATGATTGCCGTGGGCGGGCTGGGTCAGATGGTTCTGCGCGGAATTGGTCGTCTGGATATGGGGCTTGCCACCGTCGGCGGAGTTGGGATTGTGATCCTCGCCATCATTCTGGATCGCCTGACACAGGCCGTTGGTCGCGATTCGCGTAGCCGTGGCAACCGTCGCTGGTACACCACTGGTCCCGTTGGGCTTATCACTCGCCCTTTCACGAAGTAATTCACCCGTTGCCCGGTGGCGCATTGCTTACCGGGCCTACAATTCATTAACTTGCACAAAATCATTCAAGTTGCATCGCGGCGGCAAACGAATGTATCCCCAGGAGCGTACAAGTAGTACGTGACTGGGGTGCATGAGTGCAGCCAACAAAGAGGCGGCTTGAAGGATGAAGTGCAATAAGGAACAACGATGCGACAGAAAGCAATTATTGCCACAGCGTTTGCCACCCTTGTCTCCACCAGCACTTTCGCTGCCGACCTGCCGGGCAAAGGCATTACCGTACAGCCAATCCAGAGCACTATCTCTGAAGAATCCTTCCAGACGCAGTTAGTCGCCCGTGCGCTGGAGAAACTGGGTTACACCGTTAACAAAACCAGCGAAGTTGACTACAACGTCGGCTATACCTCCATTGCCTCTGGCGATGCAACTTTTACCGCCGTGAACTGGCAGCCGCTGCATGATGATATGTACGCCGCGGCGGGCGGAGACAAAAAGTTTTATCGCGAGGGGGTATTCGTTACGGGTGCCGCACAGGGTTATCTGATCGACAAAAAAACCGCTGAGCAGTACAAAATCACCAATATCGCCCAGTTAAAAGATCCGAAGATCGCCAAAATCTTTGACACCAACGGTGACGGAAAAGCCGATATGATGGGCTGTTCACCAGGCTGGGGTTGTGAAGCAGTAATCAACCACCAGAACAAAGCTTTCGATTTGGAAAAAACCGTCGAAGTCAGCCACGGTAACTATGCAGCAATGATGGCTGACACCATTACCCGCTTCAAAGAAGGTAAACCCATTCTTTACTACACCTGGACACCGTACTGGGTCAGCGACGTAATGAAGCCGGGTAAAGATGTGGTCTGGCTGCAGGTGCCGTTCTCTTCCCTGCCAGGCGAGCAGAAAGATATTGATACCAAGCTGCCAAACGGCGCCAACTACGGCTTCCCGGTGAACACGATGCATATTGTCGCCAATAAAGCCTGGGCAGAGAAAAACCCGGCTGCGGCGAAACTGTTTGCCATCATGAAGCTGCCGCTGGCGGATATCAACGCGCAGAACGCAATGATGCACGACGGGAAAGCGTCTGAAGCCGACGTGCAGGGTCACGTTGACGGCTGGATCAAAGCCCACCAGCAGCAGTTTGACGGCTGGGTGAACGAAGCGCTGGCCGCGCAGAAATAACCCACTCACAGGCCTGATGAGCGTATTGCCATCAGGCCAGTAACCGCATAAATGCCGGATGGTGGCGCGATGCGCCTTATCCGGCCTATCCACCCTCCTCCAATCGCACAATCCATCACTCAACAAATCAGCAACATTTAATCACTTCCGTTATGATTGTTTTCTGCAATCCATTATTCAGTTGAAAACCATGACGAAAACAACTCAGGGACTTAGCCCTTCGCTAATCCTGTTAATGTCTATCGCCACCGGCCTCGCCGTCGCCAGTAACTATTATGCGCAGCCGCTGCTCGACACCATCGCACGCAACTTTTCGCTCTCTGCCAGTACCGCAGGGTTTATCGTCACCGCGGCCCAGCTCGGCTACGCCGCCGGCCTGCTGTTCTTAGTGCCGCTCGGCGATATGTTTGAACGCCGGATGCTGATTGTCTCCATGACGCTGTTAGCGGCTGGTGGCATGCTGATCACCGCCAGCAGCCAGTCGCTGGGTATGCTGATCCTCGGTACTGCCCTGACCGGGCTGTTCTCGGTAGTGGCACAGATTTTGGTTCCGCTGGCGGCAACGCTTGCCACACCGGACAAGCGCGGTAAAGTTGTTGGGACGATTATGAGCGGCCTGCTGCTAGGTATTCTACTGGCGCGCACCGTGGCGGGATTACTGGCGAATCTTGGCGGCTGGCGCACCGTATTTTGGGTCGCATCAGTATTAATGGCGCTGATGGCGGTTGCACTGTGGCGCGGCCTGCCGAAGATGAAATCCGATACCCATCTCAACTATCCGCAGCTGTTAGGCTCCGTATTCAGCCTGTTTATTCACGATAAATTGCTGCGTACCCGCGCGATGCTGGGCTGCCTGACTTTTGCCAATTTCAGTATTCTGTGGACCTCGATGGCATTTTTGCTCGCCGCGCCGCCATTTAACTATTCGGAAGGAATGATTGGTCTGTTCGGTCTGGCGGGTGCCGCAGGGGCGTTAGGCGCACGTCCGGCGGGCGGTTTTGCCGATAAAGGTAAATCCCACCTGACCACAACCATGGGGCTACTGTTACTACTGCTCTCCTGGCTTGCTATTTGGTTTGGGCATGCTTCAGTCCCCATGCTGATTATCGGTATTCTGGTGTTGGACCTCACCGTTCAGGGAGTGCACATCACCAACCAGACGGTTATCTATCGCATTCATCCTGACGCGCGTAATCGCCTGACAGCCGGATACATGACCAGCTATTTTATTGGCGGAGCGGCAGGTTCGCTGATTTCAGCCTCTGCCTGGCAGCATGCCGGGTGGGCTGGCGTTTGTCTGGCAGGTACGACCGTTGCCATACTCAACCTGTTGGTCTGGTGGCGAGGTTTTCACCGTCAGGAAGCCGTAAATTAAGCGTATAACGCATGTTTACCGCTGATTGGGCTCCACAGGGTGTTAAGGAGCCCATCAGTCTGCTAAGGTTATAACTCATTGAACCAAGTTATATTAATTTCGGTAATGAAACCTATAACCCTATGGAAAGCCCTGTACCCCAGTCTGAATCCAGTTCGGCAACGTTAACGGAAGGATTCAAAGACAGCCTGCCAATTGTTATCAGCTATATTCCGGTCGCTTTTGCATTTGGTCTCAATGCCACTCGCCTTGGCTTTACGCCGGTTGAAAGCGTCTTTTTCTCCTGCATTATCTATGCGGGAGCCAGCCAGTTTGTCATTACCACCATGCTCGCCGCAGGCAGTTCGCTGTGGGTCGCCGCGCTGACCGTCATGGCCATGGATGTCCGTCATGTTTTGTACGGCCCTTCCCTGCGTAGTCGGATCGCCCAGCGACTGAGTAAACCCAAAAGCGCGCTGTGGGCTTTTGGCCTTACCGATGAAGTCTTTGCCGCTGCAACGGCGAAACTGGTACGGGATAACCGGCGCTGGAGTGAAAACTGGATGATCGGCATTGCGCTATGCTCCTGGGCCTCCTGGGTGTTTGGTACGGTGCTCGGCGCGTTTTCCGGCAGTGGTTTACTCAAAGATTACCCGGCGGTTGAAGCGGCACTGGGCTTCATGCTCCCGGCGCTGTTTATGAGCTTCCTGCTCGCGTCATTCCAACGAAAACAGGCGCTTTGCGTGACTGCGGCCCTGGCCGGGGCGCTGGCTGGCGTCATGCTGTTTTCCATCCCTGCCGCTATCCTTGCAGGTATTGTCTGTGGATGCCTGACGGCGCTCATCCAGTCATTTTGGCAAGGAGGTCCTGATGAGCTATGAAGTTCTGCTACTTGGCCTGTTGGTCGGCTGCGTAAATTACTGTTTTCGCTATTTGCCGCTCCGTCTTGGGGTCGGCAATGTTCGCCCGACGAAGCGCGGCGCGACGGGCATATTACTCGACACTATTGGCATTACATCAATTTGCGCCCTGCTGGTGGTGTCTACCGCGCCAGAAGTGATGCACGACGCTCGTCGGTTCGTGCCTACTCTGGTGGGGTTTGTCATACTGGGTGCAAGCTTCTATAAGACCCGCAGCATCATCATTCCAACGTTACTGAGTGCTCTGGGCTATGGATTAGCCTGGAAAATGCTGGTTGTCTTATAGATAAAAACAATCATTTTAAATTAATAATACATTTACTTTATTTGTCACTGTCGTTACTATATCGGCTGAAATTAATGAGGTTATACCCAAATGGATAGTTCGTTTACGCCCATTGAACAAATGCTAAAATTTCGCGCCAGCCGCTACGAAGAGTTCCCTTATCAGGAAGTGCTTCTGACTCGTCTATGCATGCACATGCAGGGCAAGCTGCTGGAAAATCGCAATAAGATGCTGAAAGCTCAAGGGATTAACGAGACGTTGTTTATGGCGTTGATTACGCTGGAGTCTCAGGAAAACCACAGTATTCAGCCTTCTGAACTGAGTTGTGCGCTTGGCTCGTCACGTACTAACGCTACCCGCATCGCGGATGAGTTAGAAAAACGTGGCTGGATCGAACGTCGCGAAAGCGATAACGATCGCCGCTGTCTGCATCTGCAATTGACCGAGAAAGGCCATGCATTTTTGCAAGAGGTGTTACCGCCTCAGCATAATTGCCTGCACCAGCTCTGGTCGTCTCTTAGCACCACCGAAAAAGATCAGCTTGAGCAAATTACCCGTAAACTTCTGACCCGTCTTGATCAGATGGAGCAGGATGGCGCGGTGTTAGAAGCGCTGCGCTAAGGCGTCGACTCGCTCAGAAATCCAGATTTATAAATGAAAAAACCGACAGGCCAGCACGCATACTGCTGGCCTGTCTGATAAACAGGTCGGCTCAGCCGATGTGAATAAAAAGAAGATCGTGGAGAACAACATGAGCGCAAATGCGGAGACTCAAACCCCGCAGCAACCGGTCAAGAAGAATGGCAAACGTAAAAGTCTGCTTCTCCTTCTGACCTTGCTCTTTATTATCATTGCCGTGGCATATGGGATTTATTGGTTTTTAGTACTGCGTCATTACGAAGATACAGACGATGCGTACGTGGCAGGGAACCAGGTTCAAATCATGGCGCAGGTATCAGGCAGCGTGACGAAAGTCTGGGCTGATAACACTGACTTTGTAAAACAAGGCGATGTGCTGGTCACCCTCGACCAGACAGATGCCAAACAGGCATTTGAAAAAGCCAAAACTGCGCTGGCCTCCAGCGTGCGTCAGACGCACCAGTTGATGATCAACAGCAAGCAGTTACAGGCCAACATTGAAGTGCAGAAAACAGCTCTGGCGCAGGCACAAAGCGATTTTAATCGCCGAGTCCCGCTGGGCAACGCCAACCTGATTGGCCGCGAAGAGCTGCAACATGCGCGTGATGCCGTCGCCAGCGCTCAGGCTCAGCTTGATGTCGCAATCCAACAATATAATGCTAACCAGGCAATGATTCTCGGCAGCAAGCTGGAAGATCAACCCGCCGTACAACAGGCCGCCACCGAAGTGCGCGATGCCTGGCTGGCGCTGGAACGTACCAGAATTGTCAGCCCAATGACCGGTTATGTATCCCGTCGCGCCGTACAGCCTGGTGCGCAGATTAGCCCAACCACGCCGTTAATGGCGGTTGTTCCGGCCACCAACCTGTGGGTGGATGCCAACTTCAAAGAAACACAGCTCGCCCACATTCGTATTGGTCAACCCGCGACGGTTGTCAGCGATATTTATGGCGATGACGTGAAATATACCGGTAAAGTTGTCGGCCTCGATATGGGAACGGGCAGCGCCTTCTCCCTGCTGCCAGCACAAAACGCAACCGGGAACTGGATCAAAGTCGTCCAGCGTCTGCCGGTGCGTATCGAACTGGATGCGCAGCAACTGGCACAGCATCCTCTGCGGATCGGTTTGTCTACGCTGGTTACAGTCGATACCTCCAATCGTGACGGACAAATTCTGGCAAGCCAGGTCCGCACCACGCCGGTATCAGAAAGTAATGCACGTGAAATCGACCTTGCTCCGGTCAATAAGATGATCGAAGAGATCGTGCGGGCCAACGCGGGCTAATTCAAAGGTGCGTGTGATGCAACAGCAAAAACCGCTGGAAGGCGCGCAGCTCGTCATAATGACGATCGCGCTGTCCCTGGCGACATTCATGCAGGTGCTGGACTCCACCATTGCTAACGTGGCGATCCCCACTATCGCCGGGAACCTCGGCTCTTCACTGAGCCAGGGAACCTGGGTGATCACCTCATTCGGGGTGGCGAACGCTATCTCTATTCCGATCACCGGCTGGCTGGCAAAACGCTTTGGCGAAGTAAGACTCTTTATGTGGTCAACTATCGCCTTCGTCATTGCGTCATGGGCATGCGGGATGTCCACCAGCCTGAACATGCTGATTTTCTTCCGCGTAATCCAGGGTATTGTCGCCGGTCCATTAATTCCGCTGTCACAGAGCCTGTTGCTGAATAACTATCCACCCGCCAAGCGTTCCATCGCCCTCGCGCTATGGTCGATGACGGTGATTGTTGCCCCGATATGTGGTCCTATTCTGGGGGGCTATATCAGCGACAACTATCACTGGGGCTGGATATTTTTTATCAACGTGCCAATCGGGGCTGCGGTGGTATTGATGACCCTGCAAACCCTGCGCGGTCGGGAAACCAAAACCGAGCAGCGGCGCATTGACGCCATTGGTCTGGCACTGCTGGTCATCGGTATCGGCAGTTTACAGATTATGCTCGACCGCGGCAAAGAGCTGGACTGGTTCGCCTCGCAGGAGATTATCATCCTGACGGTGGTCGCCGTGGTTGCTATCAGCTTCCTGATCGTCTGGGAGCTTACCGACGAGCACCCCATTGTCGATCTCTCGCTGTTTAAATCGCGTAACTTTACCATCGGCTGCCTGTGTATTAGCCTGGCCTATATGCTCTACTTCGGTGCCATCGTCTTGCTGCCGCAGCTGTTGCAGGAGGTATACGGCTATACGGCAACCTGGGCTGGTCTGGCGTCCGCACCGGTAGGGATTATTCCGGTGATCCTGTCGCCAATTATCGGCCGCTTCGCGCACAAGCTGGATATGCGTCGGCTGGTGACGTTCAGTTTTATTATGTACGCCGTCTGTTTCTACTGGCGTGCGTGGACGTTCGAGCCGGGTATGGACTTTGGCGCATCGGCCTGGCCGCAGTTTATTCAGGGGTTCGCAGTAGCCTGCTTCTTTATGCCGCTGACGACCATTACGCTGTCCGGTTTACCGCCTGAGCGTCTGGCGGCTGCATCGAGCTTGTCTAACTTTACGCGAACGCTGGCCGGCTCTATTGGTACATCGATTACAACAACGATGTGGACTAACCGTGAGTCGCTGCACCATGCGCAATTGACGGAATCCGTTAACCCCTACAACCCAAATGCTCAGGCAATGTACGACAAGCTGCAGGATTTAGGGATGACGCACCAGCAGGCGTCAGGGTGGATAGCCCAGCAGATCACTAATCAGGGTCTGATTATTTCCGCCAACGAAATCTTCTGGATGTCGGCGGGGATCTTCCTGGTTTTGCTTGGTCTGGTGTGGTTCGCTAAACCGCCCTTCGGCGCGGGCGGCGGCGGCGGTGGAGCGCACTAACTATCTGATAAAAGGGATCTGCGGATCCCTTTTTTATTGTGGCCAGCATCAGAAATAATATTTGAATCTCAGGCGTCCGCCGTAACGAGCATCTTCGCTGTTGTCGCCATTGTTCGGATCGGCCTCAACCCATGAGGCATAAGCACCGAGATAGATATTAAAGTTTTTCATATCCATCACATTGGGGAATAAATATGAGGCATGAATAGTGTGAATGTCATAATTGCCGGGATCGGTGATCCAGCAATCGTTCTCACAAACGGCATCTATATTGGTAGCATTGAAGGCTTCGATTTTGTTATGCGCATAGATATAGCCCAGTTCGAATCGATGCCACAACGCGTTCACCCCAGCGGTAAAATCGGTCTCATCGGTCGCGTCCATATAAGCAGTATTCAGGTTAATCACCGCGCCGTCTTCCGCATCGGTTTTTTGTCCGTCCCAGGTCATGGTAAAACCATACCCCGTACGATCGGACTGATCGATCCACTTCCCGTTCTCATAATAGCCGTAGGCGTTGTTAACGACGTTACTTTCCATCGCCACTGCCGTCGAGAAACGCCCATTTTGCCAGGCGATCACCGGGCGCACGTAAGCCACGTTTTTATCATTGGTTAAGTCCATCCCGTGGTACTGCTTCTCGGTATAGAGCGTACTGCCATTTTCCATCAATGTATTCACTTCAAAATACCAGTTATCGATGGTTTTACTGATCAGGAAATTACCGCCGCTGTCGCTACGTCCACGCCCCTCTTTCATCATATAAATATAGCCATAGCCATCACTGTAAAGATCATTCGCCGTATTACCTGAATATTCAATAAACGTATCCTGATTCAGCGGGAACATATCGTACGCTTCAAAACGTCCGACCTTAATTTGCCAGTCTTTTTCCTGACCAAAAAAGAACACTGCATCATCGAGATTCATTTTTCCGGTCAGGTCTGCCAGCGGCTGAACTGAGAAGCCGGCGAAATTACCGTTGTTCAGTCGTTGGTAGCCATCAAACCCTAATAGCAGACGCCCGTTGATATCCCAACGTTCATTCGTTCCCGGCGCCCAATCTTTATTTGCCGAAGTTCTGGTTGATGTCAGACTACCAGAGCGGCTTGCCGCATCCATATTAAACTCAACGTCGCCATAGAACTTGATATCGCTAAAACCGGATAGCGTTAACTTGGGTGGATTTTTCGTAGAGGCGGAGGGTTCAGCAGACTGTACTTGCACCGTCGGCGCTGCAGCTACCTGCTGCTGCCTCAGCGAGCGAATTTGCGATTCAGCATCTGCGGCTCGCTGTTCGGCATTAATCACGCGCTGCTCCAGTTCGACAAGACGCTGTTCAATAGCGGTATTTGCTGCCCAAAGGTTATGCGAAAAGCAAGCGCCGACCACAAGCGCTAAATATTTCACCTTCATTTTTTATCCCTAAAGTTTAATGTATACCAGATAAGATTTGATAAAAACCCCATCCACCAGCGATGAAAAGAGTCTTTTTATTACCTGGATACCTGGCGTATTCCATTATGTTTTTCTATTAATTATTTATGTTTTTTGATTTGTGTGATCGGTGTGGGCTGGCATCGTTAATTATCCATTATTTTCTGTTTACCAGATCACGTTTTATTATTTAACAGGTCACCCATTAATTAACTGAAATTATATTCCTGTCGTAAATATAATAGATATAGATTATATGACGAAATAAAAAACCCCGGACATAAACCGGGGTTAATTTAAATACTGGAACAGCTAATCAATAAGACTAAATATGCAGTTCCTGCAATTTCTCTTTCGGCAGCGCCAGCTCTTCATTGCTGTTCACGCGTACATCCCGCTCCAGAATATGACGCGCGATATCCTGTGCTTCGCTAAGAGAGTGCATCTGATACGTACCGCACTGGTAAACGTTCAGCTCCGGGATCTGGTTCTGATCCTGTACTTTCAGCACGTCCGCCATTGCCGCTTTCCACGCATCGGCAACACGCTGCTCGTCCGGCGTACCAATCAGGCTCATGTAGAAGCCGGTACGGCATCCCATCGGAGAGATATCAATAATCTCAACGCCATTACCGTTCAGGTGGTTACGCATAAAACCTGCAAACAGGTGCTCCAGCGTATGGATACCTTTCTCAGGCATGACTTCTTTGTTCGGAATGCAGAAACGCAGATCAAACACGGTGATTGCGTCGCCATGCGGGGTATTCATCGTTTTTGCAACCCGGACTGCGGGAGCTTCCATCCGGGTGTGATCGACAGTAAAACTATCTAACAACGGCATTTAGCCACCTCCGATAAATTTTTTAAAAATAATCTGAACTCTTTGTTCCGGGGCGAGTCTGAGTATATGAAAGACGCGCATTTGTTATCATCATCCCTGTTTTCAGAGATGAAATTTTGGCCACTCCCGAGTGGCCTTTTTCTTTTGTATCAAGCGTGCTTTTCCAGCCACACGCTAAACGGCTCAGTATCAGCCGCTTCGATCTCCTGCTGACGACGCTTCGAAGCCTCGGTTTCAGCAATAAATTCAGCTTCCTGCAATATTTCTAATGGCTCTTCACGCAGCAGATTTCGGTAAGCCTCACCCAGCGCTTTGCCCGTACCGCCAATGCCTTCATCAATCATAGACCGTAGGATCCGGGCAGAGAAAGTCAGTTCAGGATTGTCAAAACAGACAACCAGTTCATCACAGACCTTCTGATACTCCTCTCCCCCATCGATGCTGTCCAGCGTTTGTGCCACGCGTTTCAGATCGCGGAACAAATCTTTCCCAACCTTAGGCAGCGGGAACTGGGCCGTTTCACAGCCAATACCTAACGTCAGTCCTGGCTTGCGACCTTCGAGAATCACGCGATTCCAGTTTTTACGCGTACACAGCAATTCATCGCTGCTCATTTCCGGGGCATCGGCCAGCGCACACCAGACCATAAACAGATCGAGGAAGCGTACCTGCTGCTCGTCCACGCCGATCGGTGAGAACGGGTTGATATCCAGCGAGCGTACTTCGATGTACTCGATACCGCCACGCAGAAGCGCATCAGACGGCGTTTCACCACGACGAGTGACGCGTTTCGGACGAATAGGCGCATACAGCTCATTTTCAATCTGCAGAACGTTGCTGTTGATTTGCAGACGCTTACCGTCTTTCTCCAGACCGATCGCTGCGTACTCCTCGGAGGGCGTTTTAATCGCGCGCTTTAATCCTGCCACATACTCATGCAAATCGTTAAACGTAATTCCAAGATTGCTTTGCGACTTATTGGTATAGCCCAAATCACTCAGACGCAACGAGGTCGCGTACGGCAGGTAGTACATCCCGCAGTCGGTTTTTTCAAACGGCAGAGTTGTTGGTTTTCCTTGCAGGAATGAGGAACAAATGGCCGGAGAGGCGCCAAACAGATACGGGATCACCCAACCAAAACGGTAGTAGTTGCGGATCAGACGGAAGTAGCCCGCGGAGATCTTCTCTTTAGCATCTTCGCCTTCGGTTACGCCGCACTTCGCCTGCCAGAAAGCCATTGGCAGCGAGAAGTTGTAGTGTACGCCTGAGATTGTCTGCATCAACGCACCGTAACGGTTTTTAAGGCCTTCACGGTACAGCGTCTTCAGGCGACCGGTGTTCGACGTGCCGTACTGCGCCAGTTCGATATCCTGGCCTTCGGCAATATAGCAAGGCATGCTCAACGGCCACATACGCTCGTCGCCCAGGTTTCTGGCGGTATAACGATGCAGGTCGCGCATGAATGTGAGCATTTTCTCAATGTCATCGCCTGGCGGAGTGATAAATTCCAGCAGCGCTTCGGCAAAGTCAGTAGTTATCCATTTATGCGTTAGCGCTGAGCCTAACACCTCAGGATGGCCTGTCGTTGCTAATGACCCATCTGCATTAACACGCAGCGTTTCGCGCTCCAGACCACGTTGAATCCCCTTTAACGCCTGAGGATGGTTTTCCAGCCAGGCCAGCGCCTGTGATACGTCCGGGATCAAATTGACCTCCCGCCTGTCAAAATCGTTTTAATTAGCATAATGGTATTGGTTACCCTGAAGGCTATCTCACAACACAATTAGTGCCACCACATAATGCCTTGCGTCGTAACCGCTGCGACAACAACATAGCGCAGCGCCTTGCCAAGGCATAAGAAAAAGAGAACTGGACCCCACGAGATGCGCATCCACCCGGCTAACAGGCACAATAAATCACCTACAACCGGCATCCAGCTTAATAATAGTGTGACAGCGCCATAGCGCCGCAGCCAGCCAGTGGCTTTTTCTTGCCAGCGCGATGTTTTACGCAAAGGAAAGAAACGCCCAAGGATAACGTTAGTTAACCCTCCAAGGCTATTACCCATTGTTGCTGTTAAGACTAAGACCCAGGGATGACTTATCCCGGAGACCAGCAAAGCAACTAAAACAACTTCAGAATTGCCGGGTAATAGCGTGGCGCTGAGAAAACTACTGGCAAACAGTGACAGGAGCGACAGTCCATCACTCACAATAACCGGACATCCACGGCGTCCATTCCCGCAGCGTGCGCCGCCTGTATTCCAAAATCGGCATCTTCAAACACGACGCAACGCGCCGGAATAACCCCCATACGTTCGGCACAAAGCAAAAACGTATCAGGAGCAGGTTTGTGGCGTTGTACGTGATCGGCTGCGACGACAGCATCAAAATAGCGACGCAGTCCAAGGTGAGCGAGCAGCGCTTCTGCAATTGCGCTTTCACTCCCCGTTCCTACTGCCATAGGCCGACGCCCATGCCAGGCTTTCACGACGTCAACCAACGGCAGAGGCTGGACGCTATCCAGCAACATGCTTTTCACCTTGTCAGTTTTCTCGCGCGCTAAGGCATGGGGGTCAAGATCGGCATGATTCAATTCAATTACCGACTGGGCAATACGCCACGTTGGGGAGCCGTTGAGGGCGACCATGGCTTGTTCATCAAACCGCAGCCCATATTGCCCCAATACCTCATGCCACGCCTTACGGTGCGTTGGCTCAGTATCCAGGATGGTGCCATCCATATCAAAAATCAAACCCGCATAACGTTCGTACATCGTCTTCTCACAAGCCGAATGACCAGACGTTATTTTATCGTAATTGATTGATTTTGTCGCTGACAGCGAATTGAAGGGTGTTCAGAGAGTATGTGGAAATAATTTAAAGGGGGAGATGGTGCATCCGGGAGGATGACTCACTAGCGTTCGCCCTGCGGGCCGTTGCTGGAGCAACGTTATCCTTCCTGGTGCTCGCGATTATCTCGCAGACCATGAAACAACAGTTTTGCTGCTATCTCGGAGAAGATGGTGCATCCGGGAGGATTCGAACCTCCGACCGCTCGGTTCGTAGCCGAGTACTCTATCCAGCTGAGCTACGGATGCATCGGGAATTGCTGATTACTACTGATACTGCAAAGAAGATGGTGCATCCGGGAGGATTACTCGGCTGCGCCTCGCCCTGCGGGCCGTTGCTGAAGCAACGTTATTCTCCCTGGTACTGGCGATTATCTCGCAGACCATGAAACAACAGTTTTGCTGCTATCTCGGAGAAGATGGTGCATCCGGGAGGATTCGAACCTCCGACCGCTCGGTTCGTAGCCGAGTACTCTATCCAGCTGAGCTACGGATGCATCGGGAATTGCTGTTTACTACTGATACTGCGAAGAAGATGGTGCATCCGGGAGGATTACTCGGCTGCGCCTCGCCCTGCGGGCCGTTGCTGAAGCAACGTTATTCTCCCTGGTACTGGCGATTATCTCGCAGACCATGAAACAACAGTTTTGCTGCTATCTCGGAGAAGATGGTGCATCCGGGAGGATTCGAACCTCCGACCGCTCGGTTCGTAGCCGAGTACTCTATCCAGCTGAGCTACGGATGCATCAGGAAAACTTACTTACTGCAGATTTGATATCGCTGCTAAAGTGATATCGATTTCCGTAACAACGCTAATGCGTTATTGCAGAGAAGATGGTGCATCCGGGAGGATTCGAACCTCCGACCGCTCGGTTCGTAGCCGAGTACTCTATCCAGCTGAGCTACGGATGCAAATGGCGGTGAGGCGGGGATTCGAACCCCGGATGCAGCTTTTGACCGCATACTCCCTTAGCAGGGGAGCGCCTTCAGCCTCTCGGCCACCTCACCAACACGCCTCTTGCGAGTGCTTCGAAGAACTTGTTTCTGCTCATCGTCGCTGCGTGGCGCACATATTACTTTCTGGGACTTATAAGTCAAACAATTTTTCCAGAGCTTTTATCGTTTGCACATTTCACGCGCAATTAGTCTGCAAAAACGGCAAAAAGAGTGTTTTATCAACAGATAAATTGGCAATTTCCTGAAGCAGTGAACAAACGGAAACTTCGTCGGGAAAGGTGTTACGCCCAGTAGAATCGAAAAAATGGGG
Source organism: Citrobacter freundii ATCC 8090 = MTCC 1658 = NBRC 12681 (assembly GCF_011064845.1). NCBI lineage: Bacteria > Pseudomonadati > Pseudomonadota > Gammaproteobacteria > Enterobacterales > Enterobacteriaceae > Citrobacter > Citrobacter freundii. The sequence continues at coordinate 3,812,656 of NZ_CP049015.1, forward strand.
AGGACGAAGAAGAAAAGAGAAGAAAAAGGGTAACTCAATCAGGTTGCGCCTCACCAGAAAGGTGAGACGCGAAAACCTTAGTAACTGGACTGCTGGGATTTTTCAGCCTGGATACGCTGGTAGATCTCTTCACGATGGACAGAAACTTCTTTCGGGGCGTTTACGCCAATGCGCACCTGGTTGCCCTTCACCCCTAAAACTGTCACGGTGACCTCATCGCCTATCATGAGGGTCTCACCAACTCGACGAGTCAGAATCAGCATTCTTTGCTCCTTGAAAGATTAAAAGAGTCGGGTCTCTCTGTATCCCGGCATTATCCATCATATAACGCCAAAAAGTAAGCGATGACAAACACCTAAGTGTAAGCAGTCACGGCATCACATTCTGTTAAACCTAAGTTTAGCCGATATACACAACTTCAACCTGACTTTATCATTGTCGATAGCGTTGATTCGCATGCCGTAACTTAGGGTTTCGGCATGCGCTGACGCTTATAGTTATTACAGTTTTGCGCTGACCCAGCCTTTCACACTGGCTAACGCTGCAGGCAGAGCCGCTGCATCCGTACCACCGGCTTGCGCCATGTCCGGACGACCGCCACCCTTACCGCCGACCTGCTGAGCGACCATTCCAACCAGTTCCCCTGCTTTCACGCGATCTGTCACGTCCTTAGACACACCCGCAATCAGAGAAACCTTACCTTCCACTACCGTTGCCAGAACGATAACGGTAGACCCCAGTTGATTTTTCAGATCATCAACCATGGTACGCAACATTTTCGGCTCAACGTCCGCGAGTTCACTGACCAGCAGCTTCACACCGTTGATATCAACCGCTTTGCTGGAAAGATTTGCACTCTCCTGCGCCGCAGCCTGTTCCTTCAATTGCTGCAATTCTTTTTCCAGTTGACGTGTACGCTCCAGCACGGAACGAACTTTGTCAGCGATATTCTGGCTATCGCCTTTCAGCAGCTGCGCAACATCGCTTAAGCGATCGCTCTCAGCATGCACGGTTTGGATAGCGCCTTCACCGGTTACCGCTTCGATACGACGAACGCCTGCCGCAGTACCTGACTCGGACACTATGCGGAACAGACCGATATCACCCGTACGGCTGGCGTGAGTACCGCCACACAGTTCGGTAGAGAAATCACCCATGCTCAGAACGCGCACATGGTCGTCATATTTCTCGCCAAACAGCGCCATTGCGCCTTTGGCTTTTGCCGCTTCGAGATCCATGATGTTCGTTTCAATCGACAAGTTGCGACGGATTTGCGCATTCACCAGATCTTCAACAGCACGGATTTCAGCAGGCTTCATCGCTTCGGTATGAGAGAAGTCGAAGCGCAGCAGTTTATCGTTAACCAGCGAGCCTTTCTGTGCCACATGAGTGCCCAGAACCTGGCGCAGCGCCGCGTGCATCAGATGCGTTGCGGAGTGGTTCAGGCGAATACGCGCACGACGCGCTTCATCCACATCAGCCTGCACTGCATCACCAATTTTCAGAGAACCCGCAGACAGCTTGCCAATGTGACCAATGGCCTGGCCATATTTCTGTGTGTCGCTAACGGCAAACGCAAAACCTGCGCCTTTCAGTTCGCCTTTATCGCCAACCTGACCACCAGATTCCGCATAGAACGGCGTCTGATCCAGTACGACAACAGCGTCCTGACCAGCGTTAATTGCGTCTACCGCTTTACCATCAACAAACAGCGCGGTGACTTTGCCGTTCAGTTCCAGCTGCTCGTAGCCTTTAAATTCAGAAGCGCCATCAACACGAATCATTGCATTGTAGTCTGCGCCAAAACCGCTGGCTTCACGTGCGCGACGGCGCTGTTCTTCCATTGCAGCTTCAAAGCCAGCTTCATCAACCTTGATGTTACGCTCGCGGCAAACGTCTGCCGTCAGGTCAACCGGGAAACCGTAAGTGTCATACAGACGGAATGCGGTTTCGCCGTCCAGCGTATCGCCAGACAGTTTTGCCAGTTCTTCATCCAGCAGCGCCAGACCACGCTCCAGAGTACGTGCAAACTGCTCTTCTTCGGTTTTCAGAACCTGCTCAACCATAGCCTGCTGACGCTTCAGTTCTTCACCTGCAGAGCCCATGACGTCCACCAACGGACCAACCAGCTTGTAGAAGAAGGTATCCTTCGCGCCCAGCATGTTGCCATGACGTACCGCGCGACGAATGATACGGCGCAACACATAGCCACGGTTTTCATTCGACGGCACAACGCCATCAGCAATCAGGAACGCACAGGAACGGATATGGTCGGCGATAACGCGCAGCGACTTGTTGCTCAGATCGGTCGCGCCGGTGACTTTCGCCACGGACTCAATCAGTGAACGGAACAGGTCGATTTCATAGTTGGAGTTAACGTGTTGCAGCACGGCCGCAATACGCTCCAGACCCATACCGGTATCCACGGACGGTTTCGGCAGCGGTTCCATGGTGCCGTCAGCCTGACGGTTGAACTGCATGAAGACGATGTTCCAAATCTCAATGTAGCGATCGCCATCTTCTTCTGCGCTTCCCGGAGGCCCACCCCAGATATGGTCGCCGTGGTCGTAGAAAATTTCGGTGCATGGACCGCAAGGACCGGTATCACCCATCTGCCAGAAGTTGTCGGAAGCATAAGCCGCACCTTTGTTATCACCGATGCGGATGATACGTTCGCGCGGAATACCGACTTCTTTTTCCCAGATTTCATAGGCTTCATCGTCAGTTTCATAGACGGTGACCCACAGACGCTCTTTTGGCAGGGCAAACCAGTTTTCACCGGTCAGCAGTTCCCATGCATATTGAATAGCATCGTGTTTGAAGTAATCGCCGAAGCTGAAGTTGCCCAGCATTTCGAAGAAAGTGTGGTGACGTGCAGTGTAACCGACGTTTTCCAGGTCATTGTGCTTACCACCCGCACGTACACAACGCTGCGAGGTGGTTGCGCGGGAATAATTACGCTTGTCGAGGCCAAGGAAAACATCCTTGAACTGGTTCATCCCGGCGTTGGTAAACAACAAAGTAGGGTCATTGTTCGGTACCAGGGAGCTGCTGGCAACTACCTGGTGTCCTTTACTATGGAAAAAATCGAGAAACGCCTGACGGATCTCAGCGGTGCTCTTGCTCATAATTATCCTGAAGAAATCAAGCTAACGAAATGTCATTACCAGCATCGGCAAGCAAACTGCGCCTCTGGCAATCGAAAAGTGGGAATAAGATAAGTTTTCTTTACTGGGAAGTAAAATCCCGTATGCGGTCAATCGTCAAAATTTCGCCATATTGCCTGAATATCTTCCATCAGATAGCCGCGATAGAGCAAAAAACGCTGGACCTTTACCTTATCTGAAAAATCGACAGGTAAAGGTTCACCGTACTTCCGAATGGCCTGCTCACGCGCAAGCACTGCCCAGTCAATTTCGCACTCACGCATGGCCCGCTCGATAGCTTCACGCGTGATCCCTTTTTGGTTTAATTCCTGGCGCACCCGGGCAGGTCCATAACCTTTGCGGCTACGGCTGGCGATAAACTGCTGCACGAAGCGATCATCATCCAGATAACGACTTTCAATACACCAGGCGATGACCTTGTCGTAATCCTCCGGCGTGGCATCAATTTCTTCTGGTCCATTTTTCCCCATCACCGGAGCGGCCAGCTTGCGCCGCATTTCCTGCTCGCTGTGATCGCGCATCGCCAGAATACGTACGGCGCGGTCAAGCAGTCGGGAATAAGCGGAACGGCGGGAAGTTGCTTCTGTCATAGTAAGCCTTCAGAAATGAAAAAGGGCTGCATGATATGCAGCCCTTTACTATATGCGATTCAAAACATGCGATTCAAAACATGCGATTCAAAACAGATTATCAGAAATCTTCGTTCGTTTCTTTTACGTCTTCGCCGCTGTCATCAACGGAGAAATCAGGCGTTGAATCCTGGTTATTGAGCAGTAGCTCACGTAATTTCTTCTCAATTTCTTTCGCAGTTGCCGGGTTTTCTTTCAGCCAGTTGGTCGCATTCGCTTTACCCTGACCGATTTTCTCACCGTTGTAGCTGTACCATGCACCAGCTTTTTCAATCAGCTTCTCTTTCACGCCCAGGTCAACCAGTTCGCCGTAGAAGTTGATGCCTTCACCGTAAAGGATCTGGAATTCAGCCTGTTTGAACGGCGCTGCAATTTTATTTTTCACAACCTTAACGCGGGTTTCGCTGCCAACCACGTTGTCACCTTCTTTCACCGCACCAATACGACGGATATCCAGACGAACAGACGCATAGAATTTCAGGGCGTTACCACCGGTGGTGGTTTCCGGGTTACCGAACATAACGCCAATCTTCATACGGATCTGGTTGATGAAAATCAGCAGCGTGTTGGACTGCTTCAGGTTACCGGCCAGCTTACGCATCGCCTGGCTCATCATACGCGCCGCAAGGCCCATGTGAGAGTCGCCAATCTCGCCTTCGATTTCTGCCTTCGGCGTCAATGCGGCAACGGAGTCGACAACGATAACGTCAACCGCACCGGAGCGCGCCAGTGCATCACAGATTTCCAGCGCTTGTTCACCGGTATCCGGCTGAGAACACAGCAGGTTATCGATATCAACGCCAAGCTTACGGGCATAGACCGGGTCCAGTGCGTGTTCTGCATCGATAAATGCACAGGTTTTACCTTCACGCTGCGCAGCGGCAATAACCTGCAGGGTCAGCGTTGTTTTACCGGAGGATTCAGGCCCGTAGATTTCGACGATACGGCCCATTGGCAAACCGCCCGCGCCCAATGCGATATCCAGAGAAAGCGAACCGGTGGAGATAGTTTCCACATCCATGGAACGGTCTTCACCCAGGCGCATGATGGAGCCTTTACCGAATTGCTTTTCGATCTGACCCAGCGCTGCCGCCAACGCTTTCTGTTTGTTTTCGTCGATAGCCATTAATTACTCCTGTCATGCCGCTTTCGGGTTAAACCGCGAAACGTGATAGATAATGTTCTGTTGAGGCAATTATACTGTATGCTCATACAGTATCAAGTATTTTGTAGAAATTGTTGCCACAGGGTTTGTAACGCGTAGGCGGTTGCCTGCCGACGGACCGCATCGCGATCGCCGCTAAAGCATTCCCGGCGGGTAATCCCCTCGCCGCTCGCGCTGGCAAAGGCAAACCATACCGTTCCCACAGGTTTTTCTTCGCTACCGCCATCCGGCCCCGCAATACCGCTTATCGAAACAGCAAAATGCGCACGGGCGGCTTTTAACGCGCCTATCGCCATCTCCACCACCACAGGCTCACTCACCGCGCCATGTTGGGCCAGCGTCTCTTCGCGCACGCCAATCATCTGCGCTTTGGCTTCATTGCTGTAGGTCACAAACCCACGTTCAAACCAGGCGGAGCTTCCGGCAATATCCGTAATCGCTTTGGCTACCCAGCCGCCGGTGCAGGATTCCGCCGTCGTCACGGTTGCCCCGCGCGCTTTCAGCGCCAGGCCAACCTGCTCGCTTAACTGCATCAGTTCACTGTCGGTCATTTCAGCCTCTGTCAGTTAAAAAAATATGCCGGACAAGATAGCACTTTCATGACCAATGTGGGGATGGGGAGAACGTTTTACGAGGGGGATTCCAAAAATTGCTCCGTTGCACAAATAAGACCTGCCGGATGGCGATGCCAGGACATCTTATCCGGCCTACCAGAGATATCTTCCGGTAGGCCGGTGGAGCGATTACTGTACGCGCGCCAGCGCCACCGCCTGACCTAACTGCCAGACTGCCATCGCGTAATGCGTGCTGTGGTTATAGCGGGTAATCGTGTAGAAGTTCGGCAGTCCGTACCAGTACTGATAACCCGTGCCAATATCCAGGCGCAGCAGGCTGGCCTGCTGATGATTACCCAACGACTGCTGCGGCGTCAGACCCGCGGCAGCAAGCTGAGAAATGCTGTACTGGGTTTTAAAGCCGTTCGCAAGCCCAGGTGCCTGACCATTTGCCGGAACCGCGACCGTATCGCCTTTCACCCAGCCGTGGCCCTTGAAGTAGTTCGCCACACTACCGATGGCATCAACCGGATCCCACAGGTTAATGTGTCCATCGCCATTGAAATCAACGGCATATTGTTTATAGGAAGACGGCATAAACTGGCCGTATCCCATTGCCCCCGCGAAAGAACCTTTCAAATCGAGCGGATCGTCGCTTTCATCTCGCGCCATCAGCAGGAAGGTTTCAAGCTCACCAGAGAAGTATTCCGCACGACGAGGATAGTTAAACGACAGCGTCGCCAACGCATCCAGAATCCGCGTTTTACCCATCACGCGGCCCCAGCGAGTCTCTACGCCAATAATACCGACAATAATTTCCGGCGGAACTCCGTAGACCTGCCACGCACGGTTCAGCGCATCTTCATATTGATTCCAGAAAGCCACGCCGTTTTGCACGTTGTCAGGTGTGATGAACTGTTTGCGATAGCGCAGCCATGCGCCGTTAGGTCCGGCTGGCGGTTGAGTCGTCGGTGCCTGGCGGTCCATCAAACGCAATACCGAGTCCAGACGCTTGGCCTGCGACAGGATCTCCTGCAGCTGCTGGCGGTCGAAGCCGTGCTTGTTCACCATTTTCTCGATGAACTGCTGCGCGTTCGGATTATTGGCAAAATCGCCGCCCGTTTGCATGACGTTGTGCTGTGGCTCAAGCAGGAAGCCGCCGGATGGCGCACCCGTAGTCGTTTGAGTCTCTGAAGGTTTAGGTTTGCTGCTACAGGCAGCGAGCAGTACGAAAAGGGGGAGTAACGCTACATAACGACGCTTGAACATGAGACATCCATTAAACAAATTCAGCCTGGGAGAAGTATGGTAAAGCATCCTCCGCCATACAAGGAAGCGGTAGTCGCTCTCCTTCACAGAATTTACATCCCCTTTCATCTCTGACCATCACATTTGCGAGCTTTCACGCAAAAACTTTCAAATTAAAATATTTATCTTTTATTTTGAGATCAAAATAACACTTTTATATCTTTCAATCTGATTAAAATCAGCCACCGTTTGGCAAGATAACTAAAAATCCCTACAGGAGAGAATAATGATCGACACCATCACACTCGGTGCTGAGTGGTTTATCGGGCTGTTCCAGAAAGGCGGAGAAGTGTTTACCGGCATGGTGACCGGTATTCTGCCACTGCTGATCAGTCTGCTGGTCATCATGAATGCGCTGATTAACTTTATCGGTCAGCAGCGTATTGAACGTTTTGCCCAGCGTTGCGCCGGAAACCCGCTATCCCGCTATTTGCTACTGCCGTGCATCGGCACATTTGTATTTTGTAACCCAATGACGCTGAGTCTGGGTCGCTTTATGCCAGAAAAATACAAGCCCAGTTACTACGCCGCCGCGTCTTACAGTTGCCATTCCATGAACGGCTTATTCCCGCACATCAACCCCGGCGAACTGTTCGTCTATCTGGGGATCGCCAGCGGACTGACCACGCTGGGGCTTCCGCTTGGCCCACTGGCGGTGAGCTATTTGCTGGTCGGTCTGGTGACCAACTTCTTCCGTGGCTGGGTGACCGATTTCACCACCACTATCTTCGAGAAAAAAATGGGCATTCAACTTGAGCAGAAGGTACATCTGGCGGGAGCAACATCATGACACGTATTCGTATTGAAAAAGGCACCGGCGGCTGGGGTGGCCCGCTTGAACTGGATGCCGTTCCGGGCAAGAAAATTGTCTATATCACCGCAGGAACTCGCCCCGCGATCGTCGACAGGATAGCAAGCCTGACCGGCTGGCAGGCCGTTGATGGCTTCAAAGAGGGCGAGCCGCCGGAGAGCGAAATTGGTGTGGCGATCATCGACTGCGGCGGCACGCTGCGCTGTGGGATCTATCCCAAACGTCGTATACCGACGGTGAATATTCACGCTACGGGTAAATCCGGCCCACTGGCTCAGTATATTGTCGAAGATATCTATGTCTCTGGCGTAAAAGAAGAAAACATTACTGTTGTCGGCGAAGCGTCCGCCACGCCAACGCCCGCAAGCAGCAGCATGGGACGCGATTACGACACCAGCAAGAAAATTACCGAGCAAAGTGATGGTCTGTTGGCAAAAGTGGGGATGGGCATGGGTTCAGCCGTTGCGGTTCTGTTCCAGGCCGGGCGCGACACTATTGATACCGTCCTGAAAACTATTTTGCCATTTATGGCGTTCGTCTCAGCACTGATCGGCATCATTATGGCTTCGGGTCTGGGAGACTGGATCGCCCATGGACTCGCACCACTGGCCAGCCATCCGCTGGGACTGGTCACGCTGGCACTGATCTGCTCTTTCCCACTGCTGTCGCCTTTCCTCGGCCCCGGTGCGGTTATCGCCCAGGTTATCGGCGTGCTAATCGGTGTACAGATTGGTTTGGGGAATATTCCCCCACATCTGGCGCTACCTGCCCTGTTCGCCATTAACGCCCAGGCTGCATGCGACTTTATTCCTGTCGGGCTGTCGCTGGCCGAAGCGCGTCAGGACACGGTCCGCGTCGGCGTGCCATCTGTTCTGGTGAGCCGCTTTCTGACCGGCGCGCCAACCGTTCTCATCGCCTGGTTTGTTTCCGGCTTTATTTACCAATAAGAGGCACTCAAAAATGACCGTGATTTATCAAACCACCATCACCCGTATCGGCCAGAGCGCCCCGGATGCACTGTGCGACCAGATGCTGATTACCTTTCGTGAAGGCGCGCCCGCGGATATCGAGGGGTTTTGCTTCATCCATTGCCACGGCGAGCTGAACGGTTCGTTGCAAGCTGGGATCCAGTTTGAACTAGGCCAGCATCACTACCCAGTCACCGCCGTTGGCAGCGTGGCGGAACAAAACTTACGTGAACTCGGGCATATCACTCTGCGCTTTGACGGACTGAGTGAAGCGGAATTCCCCGGTACCGTACACGTTGCAGGTCCCGTACCGGACGGTATTGCGCCGGGCTGTATTTTGAAGTTTGTTGCTTAAGATTGAAGGAGATAAAGATGAATCAGGTTGCCGTTGTCATTGGTGGAGGCCAGACCCTTGGGGCATTCCTTTGCCGTGGGCTTGCGACAGAAGGATACCGCGTCGCGGTGGTGGATATTCAAAGCGATAAAGCCGCCAACGTGGCGCAAGAAATTAACGCCGAGTTTGGCGAAGGCACCGCCTACGGTTTTGGCGCAGATGCCACCAGCGAACAGAGCGTGCTGGCGCTGTCGCGCGGAGTGGATGAAATATTCGGTCGTGTTGATCTGCTGGTTTACAGCGCGGGTATCGCTAAAGCCGCGTTTATCAGCGACTTTCAGCTTGGGGATTTCGACCGCTCGCTGCAGGTCAATCTGGTTGGCTACTTCCTCTGTGCACGTGAATTCTCACGCCTGATGATCCGCGATGGCGTGCAGGGACGCATTATCCAGATCAACTCAAAATCAGGGAAAGTGGGCAGCAAACACAATTCAGGCTACAGCGCGGCAAAATTTGGCGGCGTGGGCTTAACCCAGTCACTGGCGCTGGATCTGGCGGAATACGGCATTACCGTGCATTCACTGATGCTCGGCAATCTGTTGAAATCACCGATGTTCCAGTCGTTATTACCGCAATATGCAACCAAACTTGGCCTTAAGCCAGATGAAGTTGAGCAGTACTACATTGATAAGGTTCCGCTTAAGCGCGGCTGCGATTATCAGGACGTGCTAAACATGCTGCTGTTTTACGCCAGTCCGAAAGCCTCTTACTGTACCGGGCAGTCCATCAACGTCACCGGCGGTCAGGTGATGTTTTAATGTTGAATTGCCGGATGGCGTCTGCGCTTATCCGGCAAAATCAAAGGAGTACAAAATGGTTTCCGCACTGATTACCGTCGCCGCTATCGCCTGGTGTCTACAACTGGCGCTTGGTGGCTGGCAAATATCCCGCTTTAACCGGGCGTTTGATAGGCTTTGCCAACAGGGTCGGGTTGGTGTTGGTCGCTCCGGTGGGCGTTTTAAACCGCGCGTGGTAGTCGCCATCGCGCTAAATGAGCAGCAGCGGGTGACCGACACGTTATTTATGAAAGGTCTTACGGTATTCGCCAGACCCGGCAAAATTGCCACGATAACCGGCAAACATCTTGATGATTTACAGCCTGATGTGATCTTTCCCCATGATCCGTTAGCACAGAATGCACTATCATTGGCGCTTAAACTGAAACATGGGTAATTTCGTTGTGAATGCTAATAGCTTGCGAAATTATCATTTTGCAACCTATACCCCAAATAATTCGAGTTGCAGGAAGACCAACGCACATGCAGCTTGAAGTATGACGGGTAAATACATAAGTCAGGGTAATCACGCCTATGAAACCTCGTCAGCGTCAGGCTGCCATATTGGAGCACCTGCAAAAGCAGGGAAAATGCTCGGTTGAAGAACTGGCCCACTACTTTGACACGACTGGCACGACCATTCGCAAAGACCTGGTCATTCTGGAGAACGCCGGAACCGTCATTCGTACCTATGGCGGCGTGGTATTAAATAAAGACGAATCCGATCCGCCAATCGATCACAAAACGCTAATTAATACGCATAAAAAAGAGCAGATTGCCGAAGCTGCCGTCCGTTTTATACACGATGGCGACTCTATTATTCTGGATGCAGGCAGCACCGTACTGCAGATGGTGCCGATGCTCACGCGCTTTAGCAATATCACCGTCATGACCAACAGTCTGCACATTGTTAACGCTCTTTCGGAACTGGACAACGAGCAAACCATCCTGATGCCGGGCGGGACCTTTCGCAAAAAATCTGCGTCATTTCACGGTCAGCTGGCAGAAAACGCCTTTGAGCAGTTCAGCTTTGATAAACTCTTCATGGGCACCGACGGCATTGACCTCAATGCCGGCGTGACCACTTTTAATGAGGTGTTTAGCGTCAGTAAAGCGATGTGTAATGCCGCTCGCGAAGTGATTCTGATGGCTGACTCGTCAAAATTTGGGCGCAAAAGTCCTAATGTTGTATGCAGTCTGGAAAGCGTCGACAAGCTGATTACCGATGCAGGTATCGACCCTGCATTTCGTCAGGCGCTGGAAGCAAAAGGGATTGAAGTGATCATAACCGGAGAAACCAATGAGTGATGCACTACTGAACGCGGGCCGTCAGACGTTAATGCTGGAACTACAGGAAGCCAGCCGTTTGCCTGAGCGACTGGGCGATGATTTTGTCCGCGCCGCCAATACTATCATCCACTGTGAAGGCAAAGTCATTGTCTCCGGTATTGGTAAATCAGGTCATATTGGCAAAAAAATTGCGGCGACCCTCGCCAGTACCGGCACGCCTGCCTTTTTTGTGCATCCGGCGGAAGCGCTGCACGGTGACTTAGGGATGATCGAAAGCCGTGATGTCATGCTGTTTATCTCCTACTCCGGCGGTGCGAAAGAGCTGGATCTCATCATTCCGCGCCTGGAAGACAAATCCGTCGCCCTGCTGGCAATGACCGGAAAACCGACCTCACCGTTAGGCCTGGCCGCCAAAGCCGTGCTGGATATTTCCGTTGAGCGCGAAGCCTGTCCGATGCGCCTGGCACCGACGTCCAGTACCGTAAATACGTTGATGATGGGCGATGCGCTGGCAATCGCCGTAATGCAGGCGCGCGGCTTTAACGAGGAAGATTTTGCCCGCTCGCATCCGGCAGGTGCGCTGGGCGCTCGTCTGTTAAATAAAGTGCATCATCTGATGCGCCGTGACGATGCCATCCCGCAGGTGACACTTACCACCAGCGTCATGGACGCGATGCTGGAGCTCAGCCGCACGGGTCTTGGCCTGGTCGCGGTCTGCGACGACCAGTCACTGGTGAAAGGGGTCTTTACCGACGGCGACCTGCGCCGCTGGCTGGTTGGCGGCGGAGCGCTCACCACTCAGGTTAGCGAAGCAATGACCCAGAATGGCATTACGCTGCAGGCGCAGAGCCGCGCGATTGACGCCAAAGAGATCCTGATGAAGCGCAAAATCACTGCCGCCCCGGTGGTCGATGAAAACGGTAAACTCACCGGTGCTATCAACCTACAGGATTTCTATCAGGCCGGTATTATCTAATCCTTCAACCCCAGACGCTTCGCCAGCCGGTGCAGGTTGGCGACGTCTGTTTCCAGCGCCCGCGCACTTGCCGCCCAACTATGGTTATTTTGTGCCAGCGCCCGGCGGATCATCTCCCGCTGGAACGACTCTGTTGCTTCACGCAGGTTGTGATGCTGTGGGATCTCCGCAACAACTTCCGCCGCCGGTGTTACTGGCGCTTCATCCTGCAGGGCAAAATGCTGCGTCTCCAGCACCACTTCATCCCCTGCTCTGGTCGCCCTTGCCAGAACCACCGCGCGGTGAATGGCATGTTCCAGCTCGCGCACATTCCCGGGCCAGGCGTAGCTCAACAGATGGCTACGCGCACCGGGGCTTAACACCACGCGGGACAGTCCCAGCCGCAGCCGACATTGCTCGCAAAAATAGCCTGCCAGTAGCACCACGTCTTCACCGCGTTCACGAAGAGGCGGTACCGAAAGGGGAAAGACGCTCAGCCGGTGGAACAAATCCGCACGGAAATTCCCAGCCAACACCTCTTCGCGTAAATCACGGTTCGTCGCCGCCAGCACTCGCACATCCACGCGCAAGCTGCGATCGTCACCTACGCGCTGAATATCACCGTACTGCAATACGCGCAGCAGCTTAGCCTGTAGCGCCAGCGAGAGTTCGCCTATCTCGTCGAGAAATAGCGTCCCATTGTCGGCCATTTCAAACTTACCGCTACGATTGCTGATAGCCCCGGTAAACGCGCCTTTTACGTGACCAAACAGTTCACTTTCGGCAACGCTTTCCGGCAACGCCGCGCAGTTCAGATACACCAGTGGATTCACCGCGCGCGGCGAACCTTCATGGATAGCTTTAGCCACCAGCTCCTTCCCGGTTCCCGTTTCACCGCTAATCAGCACGTTGAGATCGGACCCCGCCACAATCTCAATCTCTTTTTTCAACTGCATCATATTGGGCGACAGGCCAATCATCTGGGTTTCCGTCACCTGCTCAAAGTTGGTTGACGAACCTGGCAGCATATTCTGGCTTTCCAGCTGTTCAATCAGCAACGCATTGCTCAATGCGCCAGCCGCCAGCGCGGCAATCAGCCTAAGCTCCTCATCGCTGAAAACATCGAACTGATCGGGCTCCATGCCATCCAGGGTTAACGCACCAATCAAATTTTGACCGGCGAACAACGGCAGTCCAATACAGGCATGCACCTTCAGACTCTCCTGCCCCGGAATCAGACCATCATACGGGTCTGGCAAATCGCTGTCGGCAGGGAAACGAACCACGTCCCCGGCGCGGGCAATCGCCTCCAGACGCGGATGCCCTTCCAGAGTAAAGCGTCTGCCGAGAACATCCTGCGCCAGCCCATCGATCGCCAGCGGAATAAACTGTCGCGACTCGTAGCGCAGCAGTGCCGACGCGTCGCACTCCAGCACCTGACGCAAGGTGGTTATCAGTCGTTGAAAACGGTCCTGATGCCCAATACCGCTTTGTAATTCAATGGCGATGCCCGCCAGCACGTCTACGGAAAAGCTCATGGCTACCTCATTGTCATTTTGACAATTCATATTGTCATATTGACAATAAAACATATAGTCACTTTGACTACCACCTTATAGGTGGCAAAACAACTAATCCTTTAAAATCAAACAAATAAAAAGTTGGCACGCAACCTGCAATTAGCAAAGCATCTTTTTTGAAAAACGCTGAATTAATTGAGGTTGTTATGTCTATTCTGGTTAAAAATAACATTCATTGGGTTGGCCAACGTGACTGGGAAGTGCGTGATTTCCACGGAACTGAATACAAAACGCTGCGCGGCAGCAGCTACAACAGCTATCTCATCCGTGAAGAAAAAAATGTCCTGATCGATACAGTAGACCACAAGTTTAGTCGTGAATTCGTGCAGAACCTGCGCAGTGAAATTGACCTCGCGGATATCGACTACATCATCATTAACCACGCTGAAGAAGACCATGCCGGGGCGCTGACCGAGCTGATGTCCTGCATCCCGGACACGCCGATTTACTGCACCGCCAACGCCATTGACTCTATCAACGGGCACCACCATCACCCGGAATGGAACTTTAACGTAGTGAAAACCGGTGATTCGCTGGACATTGGTAACGGCAAGCAGCTGATCTTCGTTGAAACGCCGATGCTGCACTGGCCGGACAGTATGATGACCTACATGACCGGCGATGCGGTGCTGTTCAGTAACGACGCCTTCGGTCAGCACTACTGCGACGAACGTCTGTTTAACGACGAAGTTGACCAGACTGAACTGTTCGAACAGTGCCAGCGTTACTACGCCAACATCCTGACGCCATTCAGCCGTCTGGTTACACCGAAAATTACTGAGATCCTCGGCTTCAACCTGCCGGTCGATATGATTGCCACTTCCCATGGCGTGGTATGGCGCGACAACCCGACACAAATCGTTGAGCTGTACCTGAAATGGGCGGCGGATTATCAGGAAGACCGCATCACCATTTTCTACGACACCATGTCCAACAACACCCGCATGATGGCGGACGCGATTGCCCAGGGCATCAACGAAGTCGACCCGAATGTAGCGGTAAAAATCTTTAACGTCGCCCGTAGCGACAAAAACGAAGTTTTGACCAACGTCTTCCGCTCTAAAGGCGTGCTGGTCGGGACTTCCACAATGAACAACGTGATGATGCCGAAAATTGCCGGTCTGGTGGAAGAGATGACTGGCCTGCGTTTTCGTAACAAGCGTGCCAGCGCCTTTGGCTCGCACGGCTGGAGCGGCGGTGCAGTAGACCGTTTGTCCACGCGTTTGCAGGATGCAGGTTTCGAGATGTCACTGAGCCTGAAAGCGAAATGGCGTCCGGACCTGGATGCACTGGAACTGTGCCGCCAGCACGGCCGTGAAATCGCGCGTCAGTGGGCGCTGGCTCCATTGCCGGAAACAACCGTGAAAGCCATCGCCCAGGAAGAAGCCTGTGCGTGTGCCGCTGCGGCTGCGGCTGCCGCCGATCTTGGTCCAAGCATGCAGTGCAGCGTGTGCCAGTGGATTTACGATCCGGCGAAAGGCGAACCGTTGCAGGACGTTGCACCGGGTACGCCATGGAGCGAAGTTCCGGACAACTTCCTGTGCCCGGAATGCTCACTAGGTAAAGACGTCTTCGACGTACTGGCAACGGAGGCAAAATGAGTCACGGCATTGTCATCATTGGTTCGGGCTTCGCCGCCCGCCAGTTAGTCAAAAATATCCGTAAGCAGGATGCGAATGTTCCGCTGACCTTGATTGCCGCGGACAGCATGGATGAGTACAACAAGCCCGATCTCAGCCATGTTATCAGTCAGTCACAGCGTGCAGACGACCTCACCCGCCAGTCGGCGGGGGAGTTTGCCGAACAGTTTAATTTGCGCCTGTTTCCACATACCTGGGTAACCGACATCGACGCCGATGCCCACGTAGTGAAAAGTCAGGACAAGCAGTGGCAGTATGACAAGCTGGTGCTGGCGACGGGCGCTTCAGCCTTTGTACCGCCGGTTACCGGACGTGAGTTAATGCTCACGTTAAACAGCCAACAAGAGTATCGCGCTTGTGAAACGCAACTGCGTGACGCCCAGCGGGTGCTGATTGTCGGCGGCGGCTTGATTGGTAGTGAACTGGCGATGGATTTTTGTCGTGCCGGTAAAGCGGTAACGCTTATCGACAACGCCGCCAGCATTCTGGCTTCGCTGATGCCGCCGGAAGTCAGCAGTCGCTTACAGCATCGTCTGACCGATATGGGCGTACACCTGCTGCTGAAATCACAGCTCCAGAGTCTGGAGAAAACCAGCACCGGTATTCGCGCCACGCTCGATCGTAGCCGCAACGTAGAAGTCGATGCAGTGATTGCCGCCACCGGCCTGCGCCCGGAAACCGCACTGGCGCGTCGCGCCGGATTGAACATCAATCGTGGTGTCTGCGTCGACAGCTACCTGCAAACCAGCCACCCGGACATTTATGCTCTCGGCGACTGTGCGGAGATTAACGGTCAGGTGCTCCCGTTCCTGCAGCCGATTCAGCTGAGCGCCATGTATCTGGCGAAAAACCTGCTCGGCGGCAATGCGCCATTGAAACTTCCAGCCATGCTGGTAAAAGTCAAAACGCCAGAACTGCCTTTACATTTGGCCGGGGAAACCCAGCGCCGCGATCTGAACTGGCACATCGCCGCCGAAGCACAGGGGATGGTCGCAAGAGGGATGAACGACGAAGGCCAGCTGTGTGCGTTTGTCGTCAGTGAAGACCGCATGAAAGAGGCCTTTGCGCTGCTGAAAACGTTGCCCGTGTAAGTCTGTGATGCCGGATGGCGCCACTTCGCGTCTTATCCGGCCTACGACTTTGCCCGGCAACGCTGCTACTGATTTATTAACCTCACGCACATGGATGTGCGTTGCCACTTGTCGGTATGCCCCGACATGTTTTTCTTGCCCCGCCAGTCCCGGGGCTTTTTTTATTTTTGCGTCAACACCCGCGCCGCGGCAATCACGCCCTGTCCCAATGACAACCCGCCGTCGCCCGCCGGTAAACGCTGCGGGAACAGTAAGGTAAAATCACGCAGATAAAACGCCAGACGGGCCGACAATAAGCGGTTATGCATCACGCCACCGCTGAATACTAACGTTTTAATTCCGCGCGCTTCGGCCTGCTCACGCATCAGCGTGGCAAAACCACACGCCAGCGCGTCGTGAAACGCCCACGCTCTTTCTGCAGGGGCGGTCTGCCAGGTCAGCCATTGCTGCCAAAAAATTGCTAAGTCCAGTTGATTGCCATTAAACGGCACCGTAACAGGGTGATCAACACCTGCACACTGCGATGCCAGCGCCTCCAGCGCACAGGCCGCCTCACCTTCATAACTCAACGATTCCGGCGCACAATGCAACGCGGCGGCAACCGCATCAAACAGTCGTCCGCACGACGATGCCAGCGGGGCATTGATTCCCCGCTCGATGGCGCGCGCCAGTACGTTCCAGTTTTGATGCTGTAGCCCCGATGTTTCCGGGTAACGCTGCCAGTCAGGAACAAAACGCAGGCACTGCGCGAGCAGATTGCGCCATGGCTGTTTTGCCGCCAGATCGCCACCCGCCAGCGCTACCGCCGGTAAGCCGCCAAGGTGTTCGCATTCACGATAGTTGACCCGCAGACATTCGCCGCCCCACAGCTCGCCATTTTCCCCCATACCAATGCCGTCCAGCGTCAGAGCAATCACATCGCCGCCATCGAGCGGCCAGCCGTGCTCGGCAAGACATGCAGCGGCATGCGCATGGTGATGCAGTACCGTTTCGGTTGGCAGATTCATTTCGCTGGCCCACTGGCTGGAAACATAGCCAGGGTGGGCATCATGCACGATACGCAGTGGCGTAAAATCATAAATATTCTGGATCAGGCGTAGCGCATCACGCCACTGCTGCTGAATGCCGTCATCGCTGAGATCGCCTAAATGCTGGCTGATAACCGCCTGTTCGCCACGCACCAGGCAGAAGGTATTTTTCAGATCCGCGCCTAAGCACAGCATCGGCGGCACGTCGCGAAATCCTGGCGGCAGCGCGACCGCATCCGGCACGTAACCCCGGGAACGACGCAGCATTTCCCCGCTATCACGCACCACGGAGTCATCCATCCGCTGCACAATTTCGCGGTTATGCAGCAGGAAACCATCAGCAATCGCACTTAAATCTTCCAGCGCCTGGGCGTTGGTAATGGCCGGAGGCCTGCCGCTGAGGTTGCCGGAGGTCATCACCAGTGGACAATTCATCTCTTGTAAGAGCAAATGCTGCAATGGATTCGCGGGCAGCATGACGCCCACTTCCGTTAACCCTGGCGCAATGCCCTCGCTCAATGCAGCGACATAGCGTTTCTGCACCAGCACGATCGGCGCAGCAGGTGTAGTCAGCAAACGACGAGCAGGTTCGGGCAGTCCGTCATCACCTGGCAGCATTACCGCCAGCGGTTTCGCCGGACGGTGTTTACGCAGCCTGAGCAGCGCGACGGCGTCATCATTGCGCGCATCGCACACCAGATGAAACCCACCAATGCCTTTAACCGCCACAATACCGCCTGCTTTCAGTCGCGATACCGCCGCCTGCAGCGCCTCTTCTTTCTCCGCCCGATCATCCGTGCTGAACCACTCAAGATGAGGGCCGCACACCGGACAGGCAACGGGCTGGGCATGGAAGCGACGATCATACGGGTCACGATACTCTTTGTCGCATTGCGCACAGAGTGGGAACGACGCCATCACGGTGAACGGGCGGTCATAGGGCATGGCGCAGATAATCGTAAAGCGTGGACCACAGTGGGTGCAGTTGATAAAGGGGTATCGGTAGCGGCGTTCGCCGGGGGTGTTCATTTCAACAAGGCATTCGGGACAGGTCGCGGCATCCGGAACGATTTGCGTATTCATCGTACCGCCAGTACTTTGACGAATCGAGAAATCAGCAGGCTGCTGCGTCCAGGCGAATGCTTCGCTCTCAACGCTGTCAATGCGCGCCAGCGGTGGGCAGTGTTGATGTAACTGCGCAATAAATACCGCCGGATCTTCCTGTAAGCGCACAACCACACCGTCACCGTCGTTACACACATCGCCATGCAGTTGTAACCGCTGCGCCAGTTGCCAGACGTAGGGGCGAAATCCGACGCCCTGTACTTTGCCGCGAATACGCAACTGTACGCCGGAGTGGTTGTTTATTGTCATTAGATTATTCCCGCAGTCATCAATCCCGGTTAGCCTGATGGCGCGATACTTATCAGGCCTACGGGGATGCGAACAGTAGGCCGGATAAGGCGAAGCCGCCATCCGGCATAAGTACTACCGTATTTTACGCGGATTTTCAGATATCAGAACAGCAAAGATGCGGTGGAATCCAGCGCCGCGCGACGGCGTTTTTCCGCGCTAAGTTGCTCAAGCTTATTGCGATCTACATAAATCAGCGCGTGAGTCGGGCACACTTCCATACAGGCAGGACCGGCCTCGCGATGGTGGCACAGGTCGCACTTATTGGCTTCAGCTTTTTCTGCACGGACGTTCAGACCCGCGCCGCTGTTACGCACAACCGGACGCACGACCACTTCCATTGCGCCGTAAGGACAAGCCACAACGCAAGTTTTACAGCCAATGCAGCGTTCCTGCATTACGTGAACAAAACCTTTATCGCGGCTGATCGCACCGTTCGGGCAGACGTTAGCGCACGGCGCGTCTTCACACTGGCGGCACAGCGTCGCCGTGGAGACATTAACGCCTTTGATGACGTGAATGCGGGGTAAAAAAGTTTCAGGGGTCAGCGATGCGCAGTCCTGGTTATCCTGATGGGATACCACGCAGGCCACTTCACAGGTACGGCAACCAATGCATTTATTGGCGTCTGCAATGATGAAACGGTTCATCAATTTCTCCAGCAATGACAGAATATCTGCCGAAGCATTCACAAATCGTGCCAGAATTTAATTTGCTGTTATTAAAGGAATTTTATTTTGAAGAACGCAAGAAGGGCGTGTCATCGTCACTAGTGACGATGACAAATGACAGCCGTCAGCGCGAAGCGGGCGGCGCAACTGAGTCGCGCTGGATGAGTTCACCGGTGAAGGTCTTTGGCGGCCTAAACGCCCCGTCACCCAACATAAAGATCAGACGCCCAATCGTTTCCTGAATCATTTCTGTTACCGGAATTTTAACGCTGGAAAGCGCCGGAATAGTGTATGGCGCGAGGGCGATATCATCAAAGCCAATCACCGACACCTGTGCGGGAACGCTCACGCCTTGCTCGTGCAACTGCTTCATCGCGCCAATCGCCATATCGTCATTACTGGCCACCAGCGCGGTAAAATTGACATTGCGCGAAAGCAAAGTATCCACACCCGCTGCGCCGCAGGCTGGCGTCCATTTCCCTTTAACAATCAGATCATTATTTAGCGCGATACCATGATGTGCCAGCGCGTCTTTATAGCCTGAAAGTCGCTCCAAGCCTGTTGGAGAATCCATCGAGCCGGTAATAAAACCAATCTCTTTATGCCCAGCGGCAATGAGCTGAGTAACGGCGTTAAAGCTGGTCTGCTTTTGATCACACCATACGCTGTGGCTACTGTTTTTCCGCAGGCGTCGATTAAGCACCATAATCGGCTGGCTGTGGGTATCGATGATATCGTCTATCTCATCCACGCTGAGAAAACGCGGATAAATCATAATCGCGTCACAGCGCAGGTCGAGCAGGTACTGGATCGCCTGGCGCTCTTCCTCAGCGCTATGCTTACCGTCAGCCAGCAACAACTGGCGTCCTTTATCTTCCGCCATCCGCGCGGTATGAAACAGCAGCTCGCTGAAATAGACGCCGTGATAAAGGGTATTTGTTACCACCAGGCCCAGCGTCTGCGTGGTTTTCGCCGCCAGACTGCGCGCCAGCAAGTTTGGGCGGTAACCACTCTCTTCAATGGCCTGAAACACGCGGTCTTTGGTCTCCTGGCTGACGTAGCCGTTCCCGGAAAGCACCCGGGAAACTGTCGCTTTCGACACCCCGGCACGCTTCGCCACCTCCAGCATCGTGGTCATATTACTCATCCCTATTCTCTCAATGTGACGCAGTGTACTGCACCATTTCGCCGCTGTCCTTGCTGCTAAATCGCAGACGCTGACATCTGGTGATCGGAGTCACAATTACAAAAAATGATAAAAATTAAATCTTGCTCATTACTCATATTTTAAACATGATTTTGTGGAACCGGTTTCCTATCTGCGTTTCATAACCCAGAAAAGCGACCCAACGTAAACGGATAAAACATAACGTACCCTACTGATAAAACAGGATTAAATCCGATGTCCAAGAATTATGCAGCGCTGGCGCGCTCCGTTGTGACGGCTCTGGGAGGCGTCGACAACATCACAGCAGTGACCCACTGTATGACCCGTTTGCGTTTCGTTATCAAAGATGACTCGCAGGTCGACAGCGCGACGCTGAAGACGCTTTCTGGCGTACTTGGCGTGGTGTGTAGCGATAACCAGTGCCAGGTGATCATCGGCAACACCGTTTCGCAGGCGTATCGCGAAGTGGTCAGCCTGTTGCCTGCCAATATGCAGCCTGCTGAGCCGCAAACCAAACCCCGACTGACGCTGAAGCGGATTGGCGCGGGGATCCTCGACGCGCTGATCGGCACCATGTCGCCGTTGATCCCGGCAATTATCGGCGGATCAATGCTCAAACTGCTGGCAATGATCCTCGAAATGACCGGCGTGCTGGAGAAAGGATCGTCCACGCTCACCATTCTTACCGTTATCGGTGACGGCGCATTTTTCTTCCTGCCGCTGATGGTCGCCGCGTCGGCCGCTATCAAATTCAAAACCAACATGTCGCTGGCAATCGCCATCGCGGGCGTACTGGTGCATCCCAGCTTCATCGATCTGATGGCGAAGGCTGCGCAGGGTGAGCACGTTGAGTTTGCCCTGATCCCGGTGACGGCAGTGAAATACACCTACACGGTGATCCCGGCGCTGGTGATGACCTGGTGCCTGTCATACATCGAACGTTGGGTCGATCGCATCACTCCGGCGGTAACCAAAAACTTCCTTAAACCAATGCTAATCGTGCTGATCGCCGCGCCGCTCGCTATCGTCATCATTGGCCCGATCGGTATCTGGATCGGTAGCGCAATTTCAGCGCTGGTATATACCATTCACGGCTATCTCGGCTGGCTGTCGGTGGCCATTATGGGTGCGCTGTGGCCGCTGCTGGTAATGACCGGTATGCACCGTGTCTTTACGCCAACCATTATTCAGACCATTGCCGAAACTGGAAAAGAAGGCATGGTGATGCCGTCAGAAATCGGCGCCAACTTGTCGTTAGGTGGTTCATCGCTGGCAGTGGCATGGAAAACCAAGAACCCGGAACTGCGTCAGACGGCGTTAGCGGCAGCCGCCTCCGCCATCATGGCGGGGATTTCCGAACCTGCGCTGTATGGCGTAGCGATCCGCCTGAAACGACCACTGATTGCGAGTCTTATCAGCGGTTTTATCTGCGGTGCCGTTGCCGGAATGGCCGGACTTGCAAGCCACTCCATGGCAGCTCCTGGCCTGTTCACCAGCGTCCAGTTTTTCGATCCGGCCAATCCGATGACTATCGTTTGGGTATTTGGCGTGATGGCGCTGGCGGTAGTGCTTTCCTTTGTATTAACGCTGATTCTCGGCTTTGAAGATATCCCTGTCGAAGATGCAGCCGCGCAGGCAAGAAAAAACCAGGCCGCACAACCGGGCAATATCAATGGAGCCAGCATTTGACTGGTATGAACTGAGGTTAATTATGTCTGTTTTTCCGCAAGGATTTTTATGGGGCGGCGCACTGGCCGCCAACCAGTCTGAAGGGGCATACCGGGAAGGCGGCAAAGGACTGACTACCGTCGATATGCTCCCCCACGGCACACATCGGATGCCCGTCAAGCTGGGTCAGGAAAAGCGCTTTGCGCTGCGGGATAACGAATTTTATCCCAGCCATCAGGCGATCGACTTTTATCATCGCTATAAAGAAGATATCGCGCTGATGGCGGAAATGGGTTTTACGGTATTTCGTACTTCCATTGCCTGGAGCCGTCTCTACCCTAACGGCGATGAGCTGACGCCGAATGAAGAGGGCATAGCGTTTTACCAGAGCGTGTTTGCCGAGTGTAAAAAATACGGTATTGAGCCATTAGTCACGCTGTGTCACTTCGATGTGCCAATGCATCTGGTCACCGAGTACGGCTCCTGGCGTAACCGCAAAATGGTTGAGTTCTTTACCCGCTACGCCCGTACCTGCTTCGAGGCCTTTGACGGTCTGGTGAAGTACTGGCTGACGTTCAACGAAATCAACATTATGCTGCACAGCCCCTTTTCAGGCGCCGGGCTGGTATTTGAAGAAGGTGAAAATCAGGATCAGGTGAAATATCAGTCCGCTCACCACGAACTGATAGCCAGCGCCCTGGCGACTAAAATAGCCCATGAAATTAATCCGCAAAACCAGGTCGGTTGTATGCTGGCTGGCGGTAATTTTTATCCTTATTCGTGTAAGCCGGAAGATGTGTGGACCGCGCTGGAAAAAGACCGCGAAAACCTGTTCTTTATTGATGTGCAGGCGCGCGGGGCCTACCCGGCTTATTCTGCCCGCGTGTTTCGCGACAAAGGCGTGGTCATAGAAAAAGCCCCAGAAGATGACGACATCCTGAAAAACACCGTCGATTTCGTCTCGTTCAGCTATTACGCATCGCGCTGCGCCTCGGCGGAAATGAACACCGGCAATACCAGCGCCGCCAACGTGGTGAAGTCGCTGCGTAATCCGTATATTGCGGCCAGCGAATGGGGCTGGGGCATCGATCCGCTTGGTCTGCGCATCACCATGAATATGATGTATGACCGCTACCAGAAACCGCTATTTCTGGTGGAGAACGGGCTGGGAGCGAAGGATGAAATCGATGCCAATGGTGAGATCAATGACGACTATCGCATTAGCTATTTACGCGAACATATTCGCGCCATGGCAGACGCGATTGAAGATGGCGTGCCCCTGATGGGTTACACCACCTGGGGCTGTATCGATCTGGTTTCTGCCTCAACCGGTGAGATGAGCAAACGCTACGGTTTTGTGTATGTGGACCGCGATGACGCGGGCAACGGCACGCTGGCGCGCACCCGCAAGAAATCATTCTGGTGGTACAAAAAAGTAATCGCCAGCAACGGCGCCGATCTGGCATAACAGATCTGCCGGAGGGGGTTACAGTCTTCCGGCAGAATTACATATTTTCATTTCATTTATTACATTCCAGATGTGGAATCGTCCTTCCAGTTTCAGGTTTGCCCTCATCCTTTTTTACTGGCATTTTATTCAGTAGTTTTTAATCCTGGCCGTTCACCACAAGGAAGCGTGCATGTTTGATAAAAAGGGTAAATCAGCAGAGGTAATCACCAAACCGGTACGTCGCTTGAAAGTCAGCTATGTCAGAAAACGCCATGAAGATCCAAAAACGGGTTACACGCGACGAATCAGTCGGCACGCCTCGCTCACGCTGAACGGCGACTGGCTGGAACAAGCTGGATTTCCGACCGGTACGGCAGTGAATGTATCAGTGATGCAGGGGAAATTAATTATTGAGCAGGCAATTGAATGACGAGGATACACTGGGAAAACAGGCCGGATGTCGTTCACATCCGGCACTGATACGGTTTACTCTTCTGGCGCTTCCAGCTCGGAGAATCCACCGTGTCCTTCCCAACCGGCTAATCGCTGATAGACGGTATCAACAGCATCTTTGATCGGCTGTGTCATCGGGTAGTAAAAACCGACGATGTCCGGTTGAATGCCGAGGAAAATCACCTCGCCAACGTCGTCTTTCAACTGATCGACCAGGTAATTCAGCGGCATGTTATGAGTGGTCATCATGAACATCTCGGCAATGTCATCGGGATCGATAATGCGGATTTCACCAGGGTTCAGCCCCATATCGGTAGCATCAACAATCAACAAACGTTGCGGACGCAGTTCACGGATGGCGACAATATCGTTTTCTGGCGCACTACCACCGTCGATGACAACCCAGTTGCCTTGAGGATTTGCAGCACACATTTCAGCCAGCAGCGGGCCCGCGCCGTCATCGCCCATCATGCTGTTACCCACACATAATAAAACGTCAGTCACGGTGTCTCCTCACCATCAGATAGATGGCGCTTTCCTGGTGTATGTCGTGCAGCATGCTAAGCATCAGCTTGCTCCACTCCTGCTGCTGCGGGGTCTGTACGGCACGCGCATCATCGAACGCGCGTGCCAGCATTTGCACATGGTTGAAATCGATAACGATCTCGCCGTATTTCGGCACACCTTCCATTTTCCGGCGAGCTTCGCTTCCCTCAGCAAGGGTAGCAATCCATGCCAGATATTCGTCCCATGGACAAGTTAACGCCGCTTCCAGGCAATCGATGATCCCAAGGTGGTGACCAATCGCCAGGCTGTAATAGACAACCTGCTGCGCCTCAGCGGGCGTCGCATCGTTCTCATCAATAAACTTACGGCTCAGTTGACTGAACACCACCGTTTCACTCATCGGATACGCGCCTCTTCGACAACATGGTTAAGATGCGTGACGATCTCGGTCAGACGCGGATCGTTTTCCGCCTCCAGCCAGCGCGCCACCTGATGCTCGCCCTGCCCTAACTGCGTCATATAGTCATCAGCAATCTGGCGGCCATAGCGGTATCCCGCCAGACGGCGAGCCTCGCGATCCACCTTCACTCGCAGCGGCTGAACCATATCCGGATGCAGAATTTCGGCGGGCTGTTCGTCCAGTTCACCCGGCGCACGCGCGTGAATTTTTTGTTCCAGCAGACCCAACGCCATGGCAAAACCATACAGCGTGGCTGCAGGCGTTGGCGGGCAGCCAGGGATATACACATCCACCGGTACGATTTTGTCCGTGCCGCCCCAGACGCAGTATAAGTCGTGGAAAATACCGCCGCTGTTACCGCAAGCACCGTAAGAGATACAAATTTTCGGGTCTGGCGCAGACTGCCAGGCGCGTAGCGCCGGAGAGCGCATGGCACGGGTTACCGCGCCGGTAAACAGCAGGATATCCGCATGGCGCGGGGACGGTACCACTTTGATGCCAAAACGTTCGGCGTCAAACAGCGGAGAAAGCGTGGCGAAGATTTCGATTTCGCAACCGTTGCAGCCGCCGCAGTCCACACGGTAAACGTACGCTGAACGCTTGATGCTTTTTAGCAGCGACGCTTTCATGCTGGCAATGGATTCATCCACCGTCATCGGTACCGGAATACCGTTGGCGTCACGTGGGCCTAATAAATTGCTCATCAGCTGGCCTCTTTCATATGGCGAGTCAGTTCAATACGGTCAGACGGCACCAGGCATTTCTGGCGCTTACAGTCCGGGCAGGTCTCAAAGCTTTCACGGTGGTTTTCCGCGCGGCTATCACCGTTGTGCTTAAGTAGCGCAATGGCGTAATCAATCTCTTTTTGTACCGCAAACGGACGGTTACATACGCGGCAATTACACAGCGCAAAGCGGGACTGCTGCAGGAAATCCTCTTTCTTCCACACCGCCAGCTCATACTCCTGCGACAGCTTGATCGCCGCCGTCGGGCAAACTTCTTCGCAACGGGCGCAGAAGATGCAGCGACCGAGGTTGAACTGCCACGCCAGCTCATTGGTGGCCAGATCGGTTTCGACCGTCAACGCGTTCGACGGGCACGCATTCACACAGGCCGCACAGCCAATGCACTGCTGCGGATTATGTTCCGGTTTGCCACGGAAGTTTTTATCGACCGCGATCGGCTCCAGCGGATACGACGATGTCGGTGCCCCGGTTTTGATGACTTTTTTGATAAAGGTAAACATGGCGATTCCTTATTTCAGCGGCGAGTTTTTACGCTCGATGCTGTAGCGCTCAAGTTCTTTGTACGGCACGACTTTGCTCTTCTTCTTACGTACATCGACCACGGTCATACGGTCAGTACAGGAGTAGCAAGGATCGAGGCTACCGATAATCAGCGGCGCATCGGAAACGGTATTACCACGCAGCATGTAGCGCAGCGTCGGCCAGTTGGCGTAGGTCGCCGCACGGCAGCGCCAGCGATACAGTTTCTGGTTGTCGCCGGTCATGCTCCAGTGAATGTCATCTCCGCGCGGCGCTTCAGCAAAGCCCAGTGCGAAACGGTGAGGAATGTAGGTAAAGCCTTCCACCATCAGCGGGCCGCCCGGCAGGTTATCCAGACCAAAGTCGATCATATTCAGTGCGGTGTAGACTTCATTAATACGAACTTTCAGACGAGAAATAACGTCGCAGCCTTGCTCGCTATGAACTTCCATCGGCAGCAGACCATAGCCGACAAACGGGTGATCGGCGCGGGTGTCACGCGCGTGGCCGCTGGCGCGAACCATCGGGCCGACGTTACTGAAGTCACGGGCAATTTCCGGATCCAGACGACCAATACCAACGGTACGCTGTTCCATATTCGGCGTACTGAGCAGCATATCGACCAGTTCCTGCACGTCACGACGCATCTGCTGCGCCAGTTGACGGGTCTGGATCATATCTTCTTTCAGCAGATCACGACGGATACCGCCGATCAGGTTCAGACCGTAAGTTTTACGAGCCCCGGTGAGGATTTCCGCCATCTTCATCGACGTTTCACGCACGCGGAAGAACTGCATAAAGCCGGAGTCAAAACCGGTGAAGTGACAGGCCAGGCCGAGGTTCAGCAGGTGCGAGTGCAGACGCTCAACTTCCAGTAGAATGGCACGGATCATCTGCGCACGTTCCGGCACCACGATGCCCATCGCATTCTCAACGGAGGTGGTATAGGCGGTGCTATGCGCAAAGCCGCAGATACCACACACGCGATCTGACAGGAACGTCACTTCGTTGTAACCCATACGGGTTTCCGCCAGTTTCTCCATGCCGCGGTGGACATAGAACAGACGGTAGTCGGCATCAATAATGTTCTCGCCGTCCACGAACAGGCGGAAGTGACCGGGTTCATCGGAGGTGACGTGCAACGGGCCAAT
This sequence comes from Citrobacter freundii ATCC 8090 = MTCC 1658 = NBRC 12681, assembly GCF_011064845.1. Classification (NCBI taxonomy): domain Bacteria; kingdom Pseudomonadati; phylum Pseudomonadota; class Gammaproteobacteria; order Enterobacterales; family Enterobacteriaceae; genus Citrobacter; species Citrobacter freundii. The sequence continues at coordinate 3,840,218 of NZ_CP049015.1, forward strand.
CGGCACCACGTTATTTTTCTTGTCGCCCAGTTCGTTGATGAACTCGTAGGTTTCAGCATCGGTAGTCGGCGCCGGGCGCTGACGATAATCCATGCTGTCTTTACGCAGCGGATAGAGTTCGTCCGGCCAGTCATCGGGCAGTACCAGACGACGCTCATCCGGCAAGCCAACCGGGATCAAACCGTACATATCGCGCACTTCGCGCTCGCCCCAGACCGCAGCCGGAACGCGCGGCGTGACGGACGGGAACTCCAGCTTATTGGCATCGACTTCAACGCGGACGGTTATCCAGCATTTGGTGCCCTGCTCCATCGACATCACATAATAAACAGCGTAATGGCCGCACAGCTGGCGTTCGTCGTTACCAAACAACACGGACAACCAGCCGCCCTGTTTGTAGTACAGGAACTCCACCACTTCCGGCAGGTAGTTCACCTTGACGGTGATCGTCAGCTGATCTTTGGTCTGCCAGGCTTCATCCAGCACCACGCCCGGAAAGGCCTGATGCAGCGCAGCGAGATATTGTTGACCTAATTTTTCTTCAGACATGCTCAAACTCTCTTAAATCACGCCACCAGCAAGGAGACGAACGCTAAAAACGCAAACCCAAAACCGGCCCAGGTCACGCGTGAAGTGGCGCAAAAACGCAGACGCGCCATGCTGTTTTCGAACAGGGCGATGACCAGCACGCCGAGGACCAGCTTGACGACGGCAATCACCAGCGCCAACAGCAGCCCACCCGCGGTGAAGGTTTCCATCTGTCCCCACGGCAGGAACACACCAACGAACATTTGCAGAACGACCAGTTGCTTGAGGCTAATGCCCCATTTCAGCACGGCAAAACCGCTGCCGCTGTATTCAGTCAATGGACCTTCCTGCAGCTCTTGCTCTGCTTCTGCCAGATCGAATGGCAGTTTGCCCATTTCGATAAAGGTGGCGAAAGCACAGGCGCACAGTGCCAGAATCAGCGGGATGCTGCGCGCAGCAGGCCAGTGGTAAATGGTATCGGCGATATTGCTGATATGGGTTGAACCCGCAATCTGTGCCGCTACCCACAGCCCCAGCAACAGGATAGGTTCAACCAGCACGCCGAGCATCGCTTCACGGCTGGCACCAATGGCGGTAAACGGGCTACCGGTATCCAGTCCCGCGATAGAGAAGAAAAAACGGGCAATGGCGAACAGGTAAATTAAGGTGATCAGATCGCCCAGTTGCGGCAGCGGTGAGCCAACGGTCACTACCGGTAGCGCAGTGGCGATAGTCAGCATCACGCCCACCATCACAAACGGCGTCAAGCGGAAGACCCAACTGGAATCCGCAGGCGCAATGCTCTGACGGCCCAGCAGTTTGATAATGTCGCGGTATTCCTGCAAAACGCCCGGACCGCGGCGATTGTGCAAACGCGCGCGCGCCACGCGGGTAACGCCGGACAGCAGCGGCGCAACGGCAAACAGCACCAGCGCCTGAATTAACGGATATAAAACACTCATTTTCAGGCTCCTCGTGAAACCACAATCACCACCAGCACCGCCAGCTCAATCAGCGCCAGGCGACGGAACAGCACCGGCGCAGCCGCATTCTCCCAGCCCGGAACCAGTGATACCGGATTCAACCACTTACGCAGTTTGAGTACCGGGGCAAAGGCTTCTTTCACCGGCATGGCAAAACCGTGCGCGGTAATGACCATTGACTGCTCGTGATCGTAACCACACACCCATGCCGCACCGCGTGAACGCGACGGCAGACGGTTGCCTTTGAAAATTGCCATGATGATGAACGGCAGCAGCGGACATGCGATCAGCAGCAGCGTGATCATTGGCTGAGAAACGGTGGTGTTCGCAGTTTCCAGCGGCAGCGGAACGGCAGATGAGATCATCGGCAGCAGCCACGGCGCAGCCACGCCGCCAATCACACAGCAGATAGCCAGCGCAACGACGCTCACGCCCATCAGGATTGGTGCGCAGCAGGCGTTTTCAGCTTCCTTCGTGCGCGGTGCACCAAGGAACGTTACGCCATAGACTTTCGCCATACACATCACCGCCAGCGCGCCGGTAATTGCCAGCCCAACCGCCAGCAACGGCCCTAACAGACGACCGACAAACGCCCCGCTGTTACCCAGCTTGAAGAAGGATTGATAGATAACCCACTCACCGGCAAAACCGTTCAGCGGCGGCAGCGCGGCCATCGCCATCAGGCCAACCAGCATCGCCAGAGAGATAACCGGCATGCGTTTGCCGATACCGCCCAGTTTTTCGATATCACGATGACCGGTACGGAACCAGATGCTGCCTGCGCCCAGGAATAGAACGCTTTTGAAAAGGCTGTGGTTTACCAGGTGGTACAGACCGCCGGTCAAACCCAGCGCAATCAGCGCCGGTTGATTCAGGGAAATCCCGGTCACGCCAGCGCCCAGCCCCAGCAGAATAATGCCGATGTTTTCCAGCGTGTGGTACGCCAGCAGGCGCTGGATATTGTGTTCCATCAGCGCATACAGACCGCCAACAAATGCGGTGATCATGCCCAACACCAGCAGCGTAACCCCCCACCACAGCGGTGCATTACCGCCCAGCAGCGACAGGGAGAGAATACCCAGTAGACCGACCTTCATGACGACGGTAGAGAACAGTGCCGCAGCCGGTGCGCTGGCATTGGCGTGTGCCTGTGGCACCCAACCATGCAGAGGAATAATCCCGGCCAGCAGGCCAAAACCTGCCACGCCCAGCAGCCAGATGTCAGACCCGAGCGGCAGCTCCTGGGTGCGCAGGTCTAGCAGACGCAGCTCCAGAGTGCCGTAACGTTGCCACACAAGGTAGCAGGCAACCGCCAGCAGCAGCGTACCAATACGCCCCAGCGCAAACCACAGTTTGCCTTCTTTACTGCAGCCGGTGAGGAACACGGCACACAGCGCCATGATTTCCGCCATCACCACCAGCGTACCGAGGTTGCTGGCAACCACCGCACATACCGCCGCGGCCATCAGCAGATTCACCAGCAGGCCGTTAGCTTTCACCTGCGGATGACGATGCCAGTCAATGTTGTACAGGCTGACAAACAGGCCGCACAGTCCCAGCGTAATCAGCCAGATAGCATTCAGCGGAGTAATTTGCAGACTGTGCCCAATAAACGGCATCACGCCGCTCACCGCCAGCGCATTAGTCAGAACGGTAAAACCAGCGGCTGCCGTACACAAGCTGCCGACCGCACCGCCAACTCCAGCAATCCAGCCGCTCAGCGATTTATGAAATGAAAACAGAAATGCCAGAACCGCAGCCGCTGTAAACCAGGCCACGCCGCTGTTAATCAGTGAAATTGCGCTCATTTTGCATCCCCACTCTGAGCCTGCTGAAACAAGGTGAGATCGCCAAAATCGGTATTGAAAGTCAGCTCACGCTTACGTTTGCTGGCGCGGGCGATATCCATGTTGCTCACCAGGTGCAGGGCTTTGGTCGGACACATGCGCACGCAGGCCGGACCAAGCTCGTCAAAACTGCACAGATCGCATTTCACCGCGATGGCACGAACGCCTGGAACCCAGTCCAACAGCGAACTCACGCGAGCAGGCGCTGGCGGAGCCGGAGGCGCTTTTGGCGTATTGGCGTTTGCCGGGATATGCAGCGGACGGCTACCAGAAAACTCTATCGCGCCAAACGGACAAGCGATCCCGCACAGTTTGCAGCTTACGCACAGGCTTTCATTCAGCTGTACGGCGCCATCAACGCGGTTAATGGCATTAACCGGACACACGGTGGCGCAAGGCGCATCTTCACACTGGTGGCAAAGCTGCGGCGCGGATTCTTTTTCATTTAACATCACTTTCAGGCGCGGCATTGACTGCAGGCCATGCTGGCGATGTGTCTCTGAGCAGGCGGCTTCACAGGTGTGGCAGCCAATACAAAGAGTGGAGTCAGCAATTACAAAACGATTCACCAGGCATTCCTCAGGTGATAGTCATTTTTGACGAAAACATGTCTGCAAAATGTCATTTCGACATTTTTCGACATGCCCATTCCCTAAAACATCGTGACGCAGTATGTAAACCGCATCATGACAAAGTGGACAGCACCTGAGGCTTAAGCCGGGCTATGTCCCTCAACCAGTTGGCTTAAATTCACCGGCATATTGTTCTCAACCGCGGTGTACAGGCTGTCGTAGACGGTGGCGATTTTCTCGAGATAGTGCTCCAGCACCTGTTCGCGATCGCGGTTACTGAAACGCTCATCGACTTGACCGTCGATGGTCAACTGTGCCTGTGCAATCAGTTGCTTATCATCACCATCTTTTGTTTCGACGTAGTACTCGATGGTGTGGCTATTGAAGCCATCCGCCAGCGTGACGTAGATAGTGAAGTGTTCAAAAAGGACAAAGCAGAGATCTTTGTCCGGCGCACAGCTCATTGCATGATGCAAACGCGCTTTCGAGAGGGTGATCCCCTGAACCAGCGAGTTGCAGTAAATACGCCACTGGTCCTGTAGGCGACGATGCCGTTCAGCGATGTAATCGGCTTTTTCGCTTATTTCCCAAATAGTCATGTCAGGTTACCCGTTTAGCAGAGATGAACAGCCTTAAGCACATTTCATGCCAAAATTAAATTACTTAATTTTCATATAGATAAAAAATAAAAGGCGGGTGACGACATGTCATTTCGTCATTATCGTCATTGTCACGAATGAAAGAATTCAACCTGGCATGCTTATTGCTTTTGATATGGCAACTTCACAGGAGGCGGTATGCACGAAATAACCCTCTGCCAACGGGCACTGGAATTGATTGAACAACAGGCCACGCAACACGGTGCTCAGCGAGTAACTGGGGTCTGGCTCAAAATTGGCGCATTTTCTTGCGTAGAAACCAGCGCTCTCTCCTTTTGTTTTGATCTGGTATGCCGCGGGACCCTTGCAGAAGGTTGTAAACTCCACCTCGAAGAACAAGAAGCCGAATGTTGGTGCGAATCTTGTCAACAATACGTCACGTTACTGACGCAACGCGTGCGCCGATGTCCGCAATGCAACAGCGATATGCTGAGAATTGTGGCCGATGACGGCCTACAGATTCGACGTATTGAAATAGATCAGACTCCAGCGCCGGATGGCGACGCTTAAGCGTCTTATCCAGCCTACAGAAAGAGCTCGTTTGTAGGCCGGATAAGGCAACGCAGTCATCCGGCAACAGATGTATCGCAAGTAAAAAGATCAGGAGTGAGCGATGTGTACGACATGTGGTTGCGCTGAAGGCAACCTATATATAGAGGGTGATGAGCATAATCCCCACTCGGCGTTTCGCAGCGCGCCATTTGCCCCAGCGGCTCGTCCAGCGCTGAATATTACCGGTGTGAAGACCTCAAATTTCACACCGAGCCAGACCGAAGAAGGCGATTTGCACTACGGTCACGGTGAGGCAGGAACCCACGCACCAGGTATGAGCCAACGCCGTATGCTGGAAGTGGAAATTGACGTACTGGACAAAAACAACCGCCTGGCCGAGCGCAACCGTGCCCGCTTTGCGGCCCGTCAGCATCTGGTGCTGAACCTTGTTTCAAGCCCGGGCTCCGGTAAAACCACGCTGCTGACCGAAACGCTGATGAAGCTGAAAGATAGCGTGCCGTGCGCCGTTATTGAAGGTGACCAGCAGACGGTGAACGATGCTGCCCGTATTCGCGCCACAGGCACGCCCGCCATTCAAGTCAACACCGGTAAAGGTTGCCACCTTGACGCACAAATGATTGCTGACGCTGCGCCGCGTTTGCCGCTTGACGATAACGGCATTCTGTTCATTGAGAACGTCGGCAACCTGGTCTGCCCGGCCAGCTTCGACCTCGGCGAGCGCCATAAAGTGGCCGTGCTTTCCGTCACCGAAGGTGAAGACAAACCGCTGAAATATCCACATATGTTTGCCGCCGCATCGCTGATGCTGCTCAACAAAGTGGATCTGCTACCGTACCTCAATTTTGACGTTGAAAAATGCATCGCCAGCGCCCGGGAAGTGAACCCGGGAATTGAGATTATCCTGATTTCCGCCACCAGTGGTGAAGGGATGGATCAATGGCTCTCCTGGCTGGAGACGCAGCGATGTGCATAGGTGTTCCGGGTCAAATCCGCACCATTGATGGCAACCAGGCCAAAGTCGACGTTTGCGGTATTCAGCGCGACGTCGACCTGACGCTGGTCGGTAGCTGTGATGAACATGGCCAACCGCGCCTCGGCCAGTGGGTACTGGTCCACGTCGGTTTTGCCATGAGCATCATTAATGAAGCTGAAGCGCGCGATACGCTCGACGCGCTGCAAAACATGTTTGACGTTGAGCCGGATGTCGGCGCGTTGCTGTACGGCGAGGAAAAATAAATGCGTTTTGTTGACGAATACCGCGCACCAGAGCAGGTGATGCAACTGATAGAGCACCTGTCTGAACGTGCCGCCCACCTCCCCTACACGGCTGAACGCCCACTGCGCATCATGGAAGTTTGTGGTGGTCATACCCACGCTATCTTCAAATTCGGCCTCGACCAGTTGCTACCGGAAAACGTGGAGTTTATTCATGGTCCGGGTTGCCCGGTTTGCGTTCTGCCGATGGGTAGAATCGACAGCTGTGTAGAAATCGCCAGTCATCCAGAAGTCATTTTCTGCACCTTTGGTGATGCGATGCGCGTCCCGGGTAAGCAAGGCTCCCTGCTGCAAGCCAAGGCGCGCGGTGCAGATATCCGCATCGTCTATTCACCGATGGATGCGCTGAAACTGGCACAGGAAAACCCAACGCGTAAGGTGGTGTTCTTTGGTCTGGGTTTTGAAACCACAATGCCAACGACCGCTATCACTCTGCAACAGGCAAAGCAGCGTGATGTGCAGAACTTTTACTTTTTCTGCCAGCACATCACGCTTATCCCTACGCTGCGCAGCCTGCTGGAACAGCCGGACAACGGTATTGACGCCTTTTTAGCACCAGGCCACGTCAGCATGGTGATTGGCACTGATGCCTATAATTTCATTGCTTCAGACTTCCATCGTCCGTTAGTGGTCGCCGGTTTTGAACCGCTCGATCTCCTGCAAGGCGTGGTGATGTTAATTGAGCAGAAAATTGCCGCGCACAGCCAGGTAGAAAACCAGTACCGTCGCGTGGTACCGGACGCCGGTAACGCGTTAGCGCAACAGGCCATCGCCGAGGTGTTCTGCGTCAATGGCGACAGCGAATGGCGCGGTCTGGGCGTTATCGAATCCTCTGGCGTTCACCTGACGCCTGACTATCAGCGCTTTGATGCCGAAGCCCATTTCCAGCCAGCGCCGCAGCAGGTGTATGACGATCCGCGCGCGCGTTGTGGGGAAGTGCTGACGGGCAGATGTAAACCACATCAGTGCCCATTATTTGGCAAAACGTGTAACCCGGAGACCGCTTTTGGCGCCCTGATGGTCTCCTCAGAAGGCGCATGTGCCGCCTGGTATCAGTATCGTCAGCAGGAGTGTGAAGCATGAGCAGCGTACAACTCGCCCACGGTAGCGGCGGTCAGGCTATGCAGCAGTTGATCAACAGTCTGTTTATGGAGGCATTCGCGAATCCGTGGCTGGCGGAACAAGAAGATCAGGCACGTCTGGAACTGGCGCAACTGGTCGCTGAAGGCGATCGTCTGGCGTTTTCAACCGACAGCTATGTTATCGATCCGTTGTTCTTCCCGGGCGGTAATATCGGCAAGCTGGCTATCTGTGGTACGGCTAACGACGTGGCGGTCAGCGGCGCGATCCCGCGCTATCTCTCCTGCGGTTTTATCCTCGAAGAAGGTTTACCAATGGAGACGCTGAAAACCGTCGTTAACAGCATGGCGGCAACCGCGCGCGAAGCGGGTATCGCCATCGTCACCGGCGACACCAAGGTTGTACAGCGCGGCGCGGCGGACAAGCTTTTTATCAACACCGCCGGAATGGGCGCGATCCCCGCCAACATTCACTGGGGCGCACAGACCCTGAGCGTGGGCGATGTGCTGCTGGTCAGCGGTACGCTTGGCGATCACGGCGCAACTATCCTTAACCTGCGCGAACAGTTGGGTCTTGATGGCGAACTGGTCAGCGACTGCGCGGTATTGACGCCGCTTATCCAGACGCTGCGTGATATTCCTGGCGTGAAGGCGCTGCGTGACGCCACCCGTGGCGGCGTGAATGCGGTAACGCATGAATTTGCCGCATCATGCGGGTTTGGTATTGAGCTGTCTGAAGCGGCCCTACCCGTGAAGCCCGCTGTGCGTGGCGTTTGCGAACTGCTGGGACTGGATGCGCTCAACTTTGCTAACGAAGGTAAGCTGGTGATTGCCGTTGAGCGTCAGGCCGCTGAAACGGCGCTTGCCGCGCTGCGCGCGCATCCATTAGGACGCGATGCCGCAATGATTGGCGAAGTGGTAGAACGCAAAGGTGTGCGTCTGGCCGGACTTTACGGCGTGAAACGAACCCTCGATTTACCACACGCCGAACCTTTACCTCGTATATGCTAACTGCCCATTAGCAGCAACGTGTAGGCCGGATAAGCGAAATCGCTATCCGGCAATAATTTACGACTTATACCTATAATTCATTTACCGTTTTCGCACCGTTCTGCGGTGCTTTTCCTGGAAAAGCAATATGTCGTATACACCGATGAGTGACCTCGGACAGCAAGGCCTGTTCGATATTACTCGTACATTATTACAGCAGCCCGATCTCCCGTCTCTTAGCGAGGCGCTTTCGCAGCTGGTCAAGCGTTCAGCGCTGGCCGACTGTGCGGCTATTGTCTTATGGCAGGCACAAACGCAGCGTGCGCGTTATTTTGCGACGCGTGAAAATGGTAAACCCATCGATTACGAAGACGAAACGGTACTGGCCCATGGCCCGGTACGCCGTATTTTGTCTCGCCCCGATGCGCTGCACTGCAACTATCATGAGTTTACGGAAACCTGGCCACAGTTGGCTTCAGGTGGACTGTATTCTGAATTTGGCCACTACTGCCTGCTGCCGCTGGCGGCGGATGGGCGTATCTTTGGCGGTTGCGAGTTCATCCGTAATGAAGATCGTCCATGGAGTGAAAAAGAATATAACCGTCTACAGACCTTCACCCAGATAGTCGGCGTCGTTGCTGAACAAATTCAAAGCAGGGTCAGCAACAACGTCGATTACGATCTGTTGTGCCGCGAGCGTGATAACTTTCGTATCCTGGTCGCCATCACCAATGCGGTACTCTCCCGCCTGGACATTGACGAACTGGTCAGCGAAGTCGCCAAAGAGATCCATCACTACTTCGACATTGATGCCATCAGCATCGTGTTACGCAGCGATCGTAAAAACAAGCTCAGCATTTATTCCACCCACTATCTGGATGAACATCATCCAGCGCACGAACAAAGTGAAGTGGATGAAGCAGGTACGCTTTCCGAACGCGTGTTCAAAAGCAAAGAGATGCTGCTGATTAATCTGAGCGAACGCGATACGCTCGCTCCTTACGAACGGATGCTGTTCGAAACCTGGGGCAACCAGCTACAAACCCTGTGTCTGTTACCGCTGATGTCGGGCAATACGATGCTCGGCGTACTCAAGCTGGCACAGTGCGAAGAGAAAGTTTTCACTACCGCCAACCTCAAGCTATTGCGCCAAATTGCCGAGCGTGTGGCAATTGCCGTGGATAACGCGCTTGCGTATCAGGAGATTCACCGCCTGAAAGAACGTCTGGTAGATGAAAACCTGGCGCTGACTGAACAACTCAACAATGTAGAGAGTGAGTTCGGCGAAATCATTGGCCGCAGCGAAGCGATGTACAGCGTACTCAAGCAGGTCGAAATGGTGGCGCAAAGCGACAGCACCGTCCTGATTCTGGGTGAGACCGGAACGGGTAAAGAGCTGATCGCACGGGCCATTCACAACCTGAGCGGACGTAACGCCCGTCGGATGGTGAAGATGAACTGCGCGGCAATGCCTGCCGGATTACTGGAAAGCGATCTGTTTGGTCATGAGCGCGGCGCGTTTACCGGTGCCAGCACGCAGCGGATTGGTCGTTTCGAACTGGCCGATAAAAGCTCGCTGTTCCTCGACGAAGTGGGCGACATGCCACTGGAGCTACAGCCTAAGCTGCTGCGCGTTTTGCAGGAGCAGGAGTTTGAACGTCTGGGCAGCAATAAACTGATCCAGACCGACGTACGCTTGATCGCCGCCACTAACCGCGATCTGAAAAAGATGGTAGCCGATCGCGAGTTTCGTAACGATCTCTACTATCGACTGAACGTCTTCCCGATCCATCTGCCGCCGCTGCGTGAGCGCCCGGAAGATATTCCGCTGCTGGTAAAAGCCTTTACCTTTAAAATTGCTCGCCGGATGGGGCGCAATATCGACAGCATTCCCGCCGAGGCGCTGCGTACGCTGAGCAGCATGGAGTGGCCGGGCAACGTGCGCGAGCTGGAAAACGTGGTAGAACGTGCGGTTCTGCTTACCCGAGGCAACGTACTGCAACTGTCCCTGCCGGATATTGCCCCTTTGATGCCATCTACGCCTCCGGTGGCAACCGAAGTCGCACAGGACGGCGAAGATGAATACCAGTTGATCATGCGCGTTCTGAAAGAGACCAACGGCGTGGTTGCCGGACCTAAAGGCGCGGCACAACGGCTGGGGCTGAAACGCACCACGTTACTCTCGCGTATGAAACGCCTGGGCATTGATAAGGATGCGCTGGTTTAACGGTTCGCCCGATAGCGCCACGCTTATCGGGCATCTGAATTACTTCTTACGCTGGTATTTCTCTGGCAATTCCGGGACAGGGCGTTTGTCATCAATCAGATGACGTACGGTTAGGATCGGATGACGCCAGAGCATTCTTGGCCCAGCCCAACGCATAATTTGCTTCATCTCTTCGCGTTTGGCAGATTGATAGCAGTGCACCGGACACTGCTTACAGGCCGGTTTTTCCTCACCAAAGACGCACTTATTGAGGCGTTTTTGCGCATAGGCAAACAACGCATCGTAATGCCCCGGCTCGTCTGAAGCCTGCGGACACTGGCTTTCATACAGCGAGATCATTCTCTGGATCGTCATTTTTTCACGTGCAATACGTTTGCCGGACATAATGCCTCCACAATTAAGTTGCATAAATAATACACCTTATCCATAGAGGCAACCAATAGCCGTTAACAATTCCAGGAAGAATGACTAAATTGCCCGGCGTTTATAAGGACGGTAGTGCGGTAGCCAAAAGTTATCGTTGATGCTCTGCAGCAACACCTCGTCGCTTATCTTCTCTGCCACACCGGACTGCTGTGCCGCCTTACCGACCTCAAAAGCAATGCTGCGAGTCACGTCGCAGATTGTCCCAATCTCCGGCAACAGAGCGCCTTCCCCGTTACGAACCAGCGGAGAAGCATCGGCCAGTGCGCAGCTTGCCGCCATCAGCATAGCGTCTGTTATGCGCGTCGCACCACTGGCGATAGCCCCCAGACCGATAGCCGGGAAAACATACACGTTATTACATTGCGCAACCGGAATGGAGCGCCCATTAAATTCAACTGCATCACAGGGGCTGCCGGTCGCGATGATGGCCTGTCCCCTGGTCCAGCGAACAATATCTTCTGGCCGCGCTTCCATTCTCGAGGTGGGATTCGACAGCGGCATAACAATCGGGTGATCGCAGTATTGATACATCGTGCTAATCACCTCCTGCGAGAACAATCCGGCCTGGCCCGACACACCCAGCATCACCGTGGGTTTGACATTATGAATCACCTCCAGTAATGACGGCGCCTGCCCCTCATACTGCCAGTCAGATAAGGCCTCGGGAGGTTGTGCCAGCGGTTGCTGGAAATCCGCTAAAGCATGATTGGTGGTCATCACCAGACCGTCGCGATCCACCATAAAAATTGTCCGTCTGGCTTCAGACTGGCTCATCCCTTCACTGATGCGACAGGCAATGATATGCCGGGCTATGCCACATCCGGCTGCGCCCGCTCCCACAATCACGATCGGTTGCTTGCAGAAATCGCGGCCGCTGCCACGACATGCGGCAAGTAAGGTCGCCAGAGCTACCGACGCAGTGCCCTGAATGTCATCATTAAAGCAGCACAGATCATCGCGATAACGCTCCAGCAGAGGCACTGCGGTATGTTGAGCGAAGTCTTCAAACTGCAGCAAAACGTCAGGCCAGCGCCGTTTTACGGCCGCAATAAACATGCCAATAAATGCGAAGTAGTCTTCACCGGTGATACGCGGATGACGCCAGCCGATATAGCGCGGATCGTCCAGCAGTCGCGTATTGTTCGTCCCGACATCCAGTAGAATGGGGAGCGTATTAGCCGGATTTACCCCGCCACATACGGTATAGAGCGACAGTTTTCCGATAGGGATCCCCATACCGCCTACGCCCTGGTCACCCAGTCCCAGAATGCGTTCGCCATCTGTAACGACGATGACCTTGATATTGTGCCGTGGAATATCATGCAAAATATCGTCAATACGATCGCGATCGGGCCATGAAATAAAGACGCCACGCGCACGACGATATATCCAGGAGAACTTTTCGCAAGCGGCCCCGACTACCGGGGTATAAACGATGGGCAGCATCTCCGGCAGATGCTTTTTCAGCAGGTAATAAAATAACGTTTCGTTGGTATCCTGAATATTACGCAGATAAATATGTCGAGCGTTGTGGGATTCAGCCTCAAGATATTGTTGATACGCCCGCTCGGCTTGTTCATCAATATTCTCAATGGCGCAAGGCAGTAGTCCACTCAGATTAAAGTCATGTCTTTCTTGCTGCGTGAAGCTACTTCCCTTGTTCAATAACGGAGACTCAAGCAGTAACTTCCCCGTAAACGGGACGTATAAAACATCGTTTGTCACGTTGCCATCCATAAATTACAACCAGATAAAAAAATAAGAGCCTGCATTAACAGGCTCTCGGGATTCAAATCAGGACATAGTTGGCAACCAGCATCGCCGCGATACCGGCCAGCGCTGGAAGCAGCGTTCTTCTGACGATCATAAACGGTGAACATTCCCCTGCTTTGCTTACCGCAATAATGATGCCAGCCACAGGAGACATTGAGCGCCCCATTCCCGCCATCAACTGCATTGGCAGAATCATATTGACAGCGCTCTCACCAAATTTTGCCGCAATGGAGGGAGCCAGGCCGGAGAAAGAGAAAAAGGCGGCTACGCCAGAGCCTGTCAGGACGGCGGTGACGCCCACCAGCGCGGTCATCACCAGCGTCATACTGGTAAAACCCAGGCCTGCGTTTTGCACTGACTGCAACAGGTAGTCCACCGCGCCAATTTTCTGCAGCCCCTGGGCATAGATATCCGCACACACCAACAAGGAAACAATACTGGTAAACATGCTGCCCATGCCTTTGAAAAAGACCTGTAACCCTTTACAGCAGTTTTTGAAATCTCGGGTAGCCACCAGTTCGAAGAAAAACGCGACGACCGCGCCAAGGATCATTGCCGTGACCACGTCAATTTTGATGGATTTGATCACCAAAGGGCTAAAGACCAGCACCAGTGCTACAGGCAGGACCGGTAACAACGCGTAAATAGCGGGTGCCTTGCGGCCCTCTTCTTCTGCTTGCACGACGCTTTGCTCGCCTGATATGAAGCCATCCTTTTTGTCGAAATACTTCGCGGTGAAGTAAATCACTACAGCAACGGCCAACATCACCACCACCGCCACCGGCATCTGGTAATGAGCGAAGTAGATAGCGCTTTCCATGCCAGCATGCTTGGCCGCCAGATTCGCAGTACCAACCGCAGGCCCTAGATCCATAAATGCGCACAGACCGATCATCGCGGCTGCAGAAGCTTTACTGACCCCAAGACGAACCAGTACCGGGAAGAATGTCACCAGCAGCAACATCGCCAGCCCCGCCGCACTTGAAATTGCCACGTGCAGAAGCTGTGCGCAGATGTACCCCAACGCGAGGATCAGGTAAGGCGCTTTAATCACCTGTAGCGGACGAATGCACATATTCACCATCGCATTCGACGCTTTGATGTGATCCATATAGCTGGCAAATCCACCCGCCGCCATGATGATAAGACCAATACCCGCAATTTGTGTGGTCAGCGATTCTTTGGCAAAGCTAAAGATGTCCAGCCAGGTTGACCCCGTGGATTTCGCTTTATCATAGAGAATGCTGTTTTCAGGATAAAACAATACGGTAATGGTCAATAATGCCAGTCCAGCGAGTAATAAAACAGTTTGCGGCTGATAGTTTTTTACAATTAACCATGCTGCAATAACTGTTATCACTATTGCTATAATAAACGCTGTCATAATAACAATTCCTATGCCATACAAATTTGGTAGGGTTACCCGTCATATCATCATTGCTTATGTAGGATAGTAAAAAAGCGCCTCCATATATAAGCAGTTATAATATGTACGTAAATTTATCGTATTACACACTCAAATATTGAGATTTAATTGTAATGGGTTGTATGGTTATAAAATACGGGAAAGATATTTTCCCACCCCTTTTTGTGAGTAAGATCGCAACTTATATGAGTATGGTCATATCTTCCAGGAAGAGCTGGATGCGGGTTTCCAGGATATTCATTCAATGATTGACGTCGAAAGCGTATTACCCTATAACAACGTTGATATTCAACAGCAATCGGGTGTTATCCATGTATAATAAAAACACATTAAGTCTGGATGAGTATAACTTACTTACTCTTAATATGGGTGATCTAACTGAATCTGAGTGCCGACTTAATGAGTACATTAATAAACACTTCAATGAACTGCCTTACCATGGCATTGTTGATCTCTCGCAAAATGCGATGGTAAGCAAAGCAACTATTGGCCGATTTTTAAATAAAATGGGGTTTACGGGTTATGCTGCTTTCCGTAAGGCATTAGACATCACGCTGTCAAAAAATAAAATATCCGCACCGTTTGAGAAAAACATCAAACTGCGTAACAATCCTGGGATTACCACTGAAAGTATCGTTACCGATTTCACCTACAAAGTATCAGAATTATTTAATCAATTTAAAAATAATATCGATATTGAGAGCCTTAATGCATTTATCGATCTGGTGCTGAACAACAAACGTCATATTTATGTCGTCGGCCCTTCATCGTCTCATGCCATGGCAACGCATTTTTGTACACTGCTAAAGTACTTCCGCAGTAACATCTCCCTGTTACCGACGGACATCAGCGAACTCCCCAAATGTCTCGTCAACATTGAGGAAGGAGATGTCCTGATTGTTTTCTCTTACTATCGATTTAACCGGGTCGCCCTCAATATTGCAAGATGGTTCAGAAAAAAGAATGCCGCCGTAGTGTTGGTGACCAACTCAGAGGCGAACCCTTACGGTAAGTTCTGCGATCTGCAGTTTGTTCTCCCAAGCGACGTACATTCCATTTTTCAAAGCCGTATTCTTGGCTTCTTTTTTATCGAACTCATTCTACATCTGGCTTATGAGAAAGGAGATAGCGAGGGGAATTTTGCCCAACTGGAAGAATTATTCGTCTTTTTCGAAACATTTTCGGCATCGTCCCACAATACTTAGTGCCACCAACCGCCAGGAGAGCTATCCCTCCCGGCGACATGACGAATCAGGCAATATCTGCGGTTTTCACGCGATCGAACTCAGCGATAGTCTCAGCGATTAACGCGTCGTTAGCCCCGATATATGACAGCGGCTCGCAGGCGGCAGCAATTTCCGCCCCAGATAATGACGCGCGGATTTCCGGGCTAGCCTGTACGATCTCCATGAAGCTGTACTCGCCGGTTGCATGCTTCAGCAGATTTTTTACCAGGTTATAGGCGGACTCTCTGCCAATTTTGGCGGCAAGCTTCATCGTCAGCGACTCAGACATAATAAAGTGCTTTGAGCAGTCAAAATTAGCGCGCATCTTATCTTCATTAACAATGAGATGCGAAAGCAGATTCTTTGCGCGTGTCAGGCTGGTCGATAACGCATTAGAGGCCTCCGGGAGGATCGTCCAGTTTAATACCCGCATTGAGGCAGCTCGTACATCCTGTTGATCCAGCATTGCTGGCGCGCCGGAAGCATACATCCACCCCATTCTTGCCAACGTTTGCACCATATTACTGGCGCGTGGATTAACTTTGTGTGGCATGGTGCTGGATCCGCCACCGCCCTCTCCTTCGAGTACTTCTGCAATCGGCGTGCGTCCCATGGTTTCGACATCGTTGGCCAGACGACACAGCGTGCCGTGAACAAGAGCAAAAAACTGCACAACCTCAACAACCGCATCCTGGCTGGCATTATTAATCCCGCAGGGCACGTTCAGACCCAACGCTAACATCAGCCGCTGGCGCGTTTCCATTCCCTGCTTACCTACAGAAGCCAGATTCCCCACCGCACCGCCAAAAAGTCCGGTTACGGCACGCGGATACAGCTGCTGTAGTCGTGTCAGGTGGCGGTTTATCTCCGCCAGATAACTGCAAACATGAAGCCCCCACGTCGTTGCAGAGGCATCCACCGAATTGGTACGCGCAACCATTACCGTACGCGCGTGTCGTAACGCCATCGCTTTCATGGCTTCGCCAACATCAAGCAATTGCTCACGCAATAGCCGCAGCGTTTGCTGCAATCTCATCGCCATGCCTGAGTCGAGTAAATCCTGAGTGGTGCATCCCCAATGCAGAAACTGACTGACCAGCGGTGTTCCGCTGGCGGAGATCTGATCGATCAGCGGCTTTATCGCCATGCCGACCGTTTGTGTTTCCTGCGCCAAGGCTGGCCAGTCTATCTGTATTTCCCGACAGGTTTGTTCAATTTCAACGGCTGCTTGTTCAGGAATAATTCCCAACTCACTTTGCACTCGAGCGACCGCCGCCTCAAAACGCAACCAACAACGCAGCAGATTGTCGTCAGACCATATTTCCCGCATCTTATCCTGAGTGAACAATGATGAATAAAGGTCAGAATCAAATACCGTTGTTTGCTTCCCGTACATACAGCGCCTCTCCGGCTAGTGAATGCGTGATAATAGAAAATTTGATTAATCAATTTTGCGGGATTTGTCTGCCAAATTATAGGGGAAAATAGTATTCCCACCTCAATAGTAATCATGAGAATACAACATTCCCATTTTCAGCTTTTCTACCCAGTAGAAATGAGACGTACTTCACAGTAATTTTCATGATCATATATTGTTGAGCCGTAACATTTTAAAAGCCCCATAATTAAATATTAGAACCATTAATACAATAGTAAAAACAGAGATATTTATGCGTGAATAATCACATTTTATCACGAGAAAAAATGATTCCCATATCACTACCATTCCTTTTTCACGAACAATTATCCCGCTGTAAACTTTATTTATGGTCAGGAAATCAATGCTGGTTTGAGGGATGATATGAAGCTAAAAAATTATTCACTAATATTACTAATGGGTATGAGTTCCTCGGCGTTCGCCTTAAATGTGTATAATAAAGATGGAAATACGCTGGACATCTATGGCCGCGTTGAGGGTAAAATCGCGAGTGGTCAGAATTCATTTGCTGGCAGTGAAAGCCGAAGCGATTTGGGTGGACGTATAGGTATTTATCTCACGCGAGATTTGGATATTCTGCCAGAGACCAAAATCGTGGGGCGCCTGGAATGGCAGGTGCGTACCGAAAAAAATGATAACAATACCGGTGAAAGCGATATGGAGGCCCGATATTCCTATGTCGGCCTGTCAAACAAAACATGGGGTGAACTGATCACCGGGAGAACCAAAAACCCGTTGTATCAGGTAATGAAAATGACCGATAAATACAAAAATTTCACCCCTAATATCTACAGCTATGGCATTACAACCATTGATGATTCGTACCAGTTCAACCGACAGGACGGCACCGTTCAGTGGAACGCTAAATTTGCCGGCAATGAGATTCAGCTGGCATGGGTCTCCGGTAACGGCAACAGTGATAACGAAGCTCTGGATTACGGCGCGATGGCCAGCTATCGCAAGTCTTTCAAATTTGGCGACTTTAGGATTACACCTGCGATAGCGGCCAGCCGTTATAAACGACAGGACGGCGTAGTGACCACCGATGGACGTAATCAAAACGATCAAATCATGGGAGGATTACAACTCAGTTATAAAGCCTATGAAGTCGCAGTAACCGCATTACGTACGTCTATCTCTCGCGATAACAAAAGCGATAATAATTACAAAGGGATGGATTCGCTCATTTCCTACAACTTTGGCACCGTCAAGGTTCTTACCGGATATAGCTTTTTAAATGAAGATGGTAAAGATATTGCTGAAAAAGAAGACTGGCGTGCTGAAGCGCAATTAACATTGGCTAAAGACACGTGGTTATCATTTACTTACGATAAAGAGTTCGCAAGTAAGAACAAAAAGACCAATGATGATGCGCTTATCGTTGGGCTCCGTTATGATTTCTAAGAGATAAAAAATGAAAAAAATAACATTACTTGCCGCAGCGACGACTTTCGCATTAAGTAGTATCTGTGTTCACGCGGATACGTTATTAGCGCCTTCCGCACATGCGAAAATGGATGGTGAGAATAAAATTGTCGCGCTTTATGGTAACTCTTTCACTTTCTATAACAATAATATTAATACCCGCCTGCGGGATTTGACGCAGTCCTTACTGCCTGATCACGCCAAAGGCTATAAATATCGGGGGATCACGATTTCCAGCGGTCATTTAGGCTGGCAAATTGAGAATATGCGCTATCAGAACACGCTACAGAAATGGGATGTCGTCGTCCTGCAGGGAAACTCAACAGAAACGATTTCAAAGAAAGAAAGTACCCGGCAAAACTTCGTGGACTCTGCAACCCAAATGGCCGAAATGGCGCATAAAGCCGGTGCAAAAGTCGTCTATTTCATGACCTGGCCGAAAAAAGACAAACCCGAAGATAGCCAAAAACTGGCAGATGCTTATCTCTCGATTGCGCAAAAAACGGGGGGATATGTGGCTCCGGTAGGCCTGGCTTTCGAGAAAGCACGTAAAACGCACCCAGAAATTAACCTGTATTATCAAGATGGTGTACACCCTTCGATTTCTGGAACGTATCTCGCCGCCTGTGTATTTTTCGCTACTCTGTATAACCAGTCTCCGGTCGGCGGTGCGCTTCCTATTGATACAGACATGAGCCCTGGCGACGCCAAAGCCTTGCAGCAAGTGGCCTGGGAAACCGTCACTGAGTTCCAGAAGCCATAATCATCGGGTTAGTCTTCCCCCACACGCCGACAATCGTGTCGGCGTAAACGCATTATCCTCATCCATTCCTTAGCGCCCTACGCAAATAAGAATTATTTTCATTTATTTATGCCATGTGCTATATAACATAGCAAAGGCTATATTCGATGATAAATTAACCATTTTGTTGTGAGGGATACTATGCCGCATCTGCCCCATCTGAAATCGTTTCTCCTTGCCAGCGTAATCACGGCGCTGACGCTGTCTCCTGCCTGGGCGAAAGAAAAATTTAAGGTAGTAACCACCTTTACGGTGATTGCCGATATGGCGAGCAATGTGGCGGGAGATGCAGCAGAGGTCAGTTCCATCACCAAACCTGGCGCAGAAATTCACGAATATCAACCAACCCCAGGTGATATTAAACGAGCGCAAGGCGCACAGCTTATTCTCTCCAACGGTCTTAACCTCGAACTATGGTTTGCCCGCTTCTACCAAAATTTGTCCGGCGTACCAGAAGTGATGGTCTCAAACGGCGTCCAGCCAATGGGCATCAGCGAAGGACCGTACAACGGTAAACCAAACCCGCATGCCTGGATGTCAGCGGAGAACGCACTGATCTACGTGGATAACATTCGCGATGCGCTGATGAAATACGATCCGGACAATGCCGCGACCTACCAGAAAAACGCACAGAATTATAAAGCGAAAATCCAGCAGACCCTGGCGCCACTGCATACAGAACTGGTAAAGCTCCCTGCTGATAAACGCTGGCTGGTCACCAGTGAAGGCGCATTCTCCTACCTGGCACGTGATAACGGCCTGAAAGAGCTGTATCTGTGGCCGATCAATGCCGATCAGCAAGGTACGCCGAAGCAGGTACGCAAGGTAATCGATGCGATCAGAGAGCATCATATCCCAACGGTATTTAGCGAAAGCACCGTGTCCGACAAACCAGCGCGTCAGGTTGCCCGTGAGTCTGGCGCGTATTACGGCGGCGTGCTGTATGTCGATTCGCTCAGCGCTGCCGATGGTCCGGTACCGACCTATCTGGATTTACTGCGCGTCACCACGCAAACCATTGTTAACGGCATCAACAAGGGTCTGGAGAGACAACCATGAGTCACTCTGCGATTACCGTAAATCAGGTTACGGTGACGTATCGCAACGGTCATACCGCATTGCGGGACGCCACTTTTCAGGTTCCGGGCGGCTCAATTGCCGCTCTGGTCGGCGTCAACGGGTCGGGAAAATCAACGCTTTTTAAAGCGCTGATGGGTTTTGTCCGCCTGGCGCAAGGGGAAATCTCAATTCTGCAACAGCCGGTAAATAAGGCGCTCAAACAGAATCTGATCGCCTATGTCCCTCAGTCAGAAGAGGTGGACTGGTCGTTTCCGGTACTGGTGGAAGATGTGGTGATGATGGGACGCTTTGGCCATATGGGCTGGCTGCGTCGACCAAAACAGATCGACCACGCCTGCGTGGATGCGGCGCTGGCGCGGGTTGATATGCTGGACTATCGCCATCGTCAGATAGGTGAACTGTCCGGTGGGCAGAAAAAGCGAGTTTTTCTGGCAAGGGCCATCGCACAGGACGGACAGGTTATTTTACTGGATGAACCCTTCACCGGCGTGGATGTAAAAACCGAGGCCCGGATCATCGACCTGCTGCGTGAACTGCGTGATGAAGGTCGAACCATGCTGGTCTCTACCCATAATCTGGGATCCGTCACCGAGTTTTGTGATTACACGGTGATGATTAAGGGCACGGTGCTGGCAAGTGGACCAACCGATACCACCTTTACCCCCGAGAATCTCGAGCTGGCATTCAGCGGCGTACTGCGTCACGTTGCGCTGAGCGGCGGCGAACAACACGTGATTACCGACGATGAACGCCCGTTTATTTCGCGACGTGCGGCAAGCGAGGGGGAATAATCATGAACTGGCTGACAGAGCCGTTTAGTTACCAGTATATGCTCAACGCCATGTGGGTCTCGGCGATGGTCGGCGGCCTGTGCGCGTTTCTCTCCTGCTATTTGATGCTCAAAGGCTGGTCGCTGATCGGCGATGCGCTGTCGCACTCTATTGTTCCGGGCGTGGCAGGCGCTTATATGTTAGGGCTTCCCTTCGCGCTTGGCGCATTCCTTTCCGGCGGCCTGGCAGCGGGCAGTATGCTGTTTCTTAATCAGCGTTCACGCCTGAAGGAAGATGCGATTATCGGGCTGATTTTTTCGTCTTTCTTCGGTATCGGGCTGTTTATGGTGTCGCTCAATCCGATGTCGGTGAACATCCAGACCATTATTCTCGGTAATATCCTGGCAATTGCGCCGGAAGATATTCTGCAACTGGCCATCATCGGGGTTATCTCGCTGACTATCCTGTTTTTGAAGTGGAAAGATCTGATGGTGGTCTTTTTTGATGAAAACCACGCGCGCTCTATCGGTTTGAATCCGGGGCGTTTAAAACTGCTGTTTTTTACGCTGCTCTCCGTTTCCACAGTCGCCGCACTGCAAACCGTCGGTGCATTTCTGGTGATTTGCCTGGTGGTTACGCCCGGAGCGACGGCCTGGCTGCTGACCGATCGTTTTCCACGCCTGCTCACCATCGCCGTAGCTATCGGCAGCCTGACCAGCTTTTTCGGCGCCTGGCTGAGCTACTGGCTGGACGGCGCAACCGGCGGAATTATCGTCGTTCTGCAAACATTGCTGTTCCTGCTGGCATTTGTCTTCGCACCAAAACATGGTCTGCTGGCGAATCGCCGACGCGCCCGACTGGTGAACAAGGAGTCAGTATGATCTTAACAACGCTATTAGAACCCTTTCAGTTTAGCTTTATGGTCAATGCGCTGGTTATCTCCACCATTGTCGCCGTGCCCTGCGCGCTGCTGTCGGTATTTTTAGTACTCAAAGGCTGGGCGCTGATGGGCGATGCCATGAGCCATGCGGTTTTTCCAGGGATCGTTCTGGCTTATATCGCAGGCATCCCGCTGGCAATTGGCGCATTTGTCGCTGGATTGTTCTGCGCGATAGCAACCGGATACCTCGACGATAACAGCCGCATTAAGCGCGACACCATCATGGGCATTGTTTTCTCCGGGATGTTCGGTGCGGGACTGGTGCTGTATGTTTCCATTCAGTCGGAAGTGCATCTGGATCATATTCTGTTCGGCGATATGCTCGGTATATCACTGACCGATATCATGCAAACAACGGCGATCGCTTTGGGGATCGCGCTTATTATTGGGCTTAAGTGGAAAGATCTGCTACTGCATGCATTCGATCCGCATCAGGCAAAGGCCAGTGGGCTTAACACCCCCTTACTGCACTACGGCCTGTTGTGCATGATCGCCCTGACGATTGTCGCCACGCTAAAATCTGTCGGGATTATTTTGTCGATTTCTTTACTGATTGCTCCCGGCGCCATCGCGATCTTAATGACGCGAAAATTTTCTCACGCCTTGTGGCTGGCGGTGGTGATGTCGGTCATTACCTCATTTATGGGGGTGTATCTGTCATTTTTCATCGACAGCGCACCGGCTCCCACCATCGTCGTATTATTTTCCCTGCTGTTTGTGATTACTTTTATTTATGCAACCCTGCGCGATCGCCGTTTAGAACGGCAACGCCTGCATGATGTATAAATAATGATCCATAATATGTCAGCTAATGATGTTTATGCCTCTAGAGCCTCGTTTCCACATCCTGACGGGTATTATCGTTATTCCATAAGATAAAAAAGAGCAACCACGAAATGAAAGAGTAATTTGATACAAACTTCACCGGCCACACCACAATGGTAAATTAGGGTGTGGCATTGATACTTGAAGTTCATCTGTTAAAGATAAAGAAATCGACTCATTAACCAGTTTTTAATTAACTATCTAATTTTATGATCATTATTTCTCCACTCACTGAAGAAATATAATCTGCAGGTTTATAGATAAATCCATACAACATCGGCAAAGCTCATATCACACCCCAGAAAATAATTAATAATTTTTTATTAAGCCATACTAGTGCGGGTTATGGCTCCAAAATCCTTCGCCGCACCAAACACCCCATAACTGAACCATATATACACTCTAAGCATTCACGTACGCTCTTTGAGCTGCCTGGGCAGACATTAATCTCAAAGGTTAAATTACATCAACATCATTATTTAGCCTGCACTTCGGGAAATGATATCAGGCATAAAAGCAATACTGAGAGGTACTCGTCCCATATCATTAAAAGATGAAATTTAACGCTTCACAAGCAAATAAACAAAGAATAAAAAACTATAATCTCCAATTTTTTCGAATTATATGGCTAGAAAAATAAAAATACTGTTTCATGTCCGTCATCCAATCCGACCTGTAACCAGGCTCATTAATCAGGAAAGTTAATATGACGTTAAGAAAGACATACATGAAACTTGCTCTGGCTATTTTGTTCGAAATATTTGCAACAACTATGCTGGTCCTTTCTGAAGGATTTACTCGCATCCTTCCTTCTATTTTATCCATAATAGGGTATGGGCTTTGCTATTATATCCTAACTTATGTATTTCGCAGAATGCACCTTGGCGTTGCTTATGCGATCTGGTCTGGTGTGGGTATCGTCGCAGTAAATATAATTGGCGTGTTAAATTTCGGCTATACAATAAGTGGCGGCCACTTACTGGGCATGTGGTTAATCGTCGCCGGAGTTATTGTTATTAATTTTTCCGCAAAATATAAAACGATGGAAAACACATGATTCAAATAATACTCATGAGTACAACATGGTTATTTATTGCCATTCTTACTGAAGTTTTTGGTACCGCCATGCTACCCAAAACCCGACATTTTCGGAGACTCGCCCCAACCATATTTTGTGCGTTAAGTTACGTAGTTTGTTTTTATGCCCTGGGGCAAGCAATGAAATTAATGACACCAGGTATCGCTTACGCAATCTGGTGTGGTATGGGCACAGTATTAATTACTGTGATAAGTAGTATTTATTACGACATGCATACCAGCATATTTGAAAAAGCAGGTATTGCACTGATCCTGAGTGGCACGCTGCTGATGGGATTTGCATAAAAGGAGTTATTAAATGGAAAAGCAACTTACCGATCGTATTGACGCCCTGAAAGCCCAATATTTCAGCGCAAAGCCGTTTATCTCTGTTTCAAGGGCACAGGCGGTTACAGAGGTCTATAAAAACAACCCCGGGCTGGATCTGATTATGTTACGGGCACTTGCCTTTCGGCGCGCCTGCGAACGGGCACCTTTATGGATTGCCGAGAATGAGCTTATTATCAGCCACCCGGCAGGCGGTCCGCGCGGTGGAGAAGTATCACCTGAGCTCAGCTGGCGCTGGGTAGCTGAAGAACTGGATACCGTAAAAGAGCGTAAACAGGATCCCTATCAGATAAGTGACAGCGCAAAGCGTATTCTCAGAGAAGAAATCTTCCCTTTTTGGCGCGGTCGCTCGCTGGATGAAATCGCGGAAACTCAACTCCGTCATGCAGGCCTCTGGGAATGGTGCAATGAATACGGCGTCTGCGACGTAACCATTAAAACCCAGAATGGCGGAGGTGATACCTGTCCGGGTTACGACACGTTATTACTGACAGAAGGTATGGGCGGTTTGCGTGACAGGGCTATTCACGCAATTGAACAGCTAAGTTTAACCTGCGCAGAAGATATGGAACGCCACCAATTTTATCTGGCAACGAAAGAGACCTGCGATGCGGTGATCCATTACGCCCATCGTTACAGCGACTACGCCGCACAACTGGCTGATGAACAAACCGATCCTCAACGCAGAGTAGAATTGAACCGTCTCGCTGACATTTGTCGCCGTGTACCTGAACACGCGCCGCGTAATTTTTATGAGGCGCTTCAGTCCCTGTGGATTGTACAGTCTCTGTTTTGTCTTGAAGAAAACCAGACCGGTATTTCACTGGGACGCGTCGATCAGTATCTCTGGCCATTACTGGAGCGTGACCTGGCAGAAGGGACATTGACTCATGCCCACGCAGAAGAATTACTGTGTTGCTGGATGATTAAAATGGCAGAGAGTTTGTGGATCTGTAGTGAGTCTACAGCAAAATATTTCGCTGGATATCAACCATTTATCAATATGGTTGTTGGCGGGCAAAAACGTGAGGGCGGCGATGCTACTAATCAGCTGACAATGATGATTATGGCCTGCTCACGGAAATTGAAAATTTATCAACCCAGCCTGGCTGTAAGGATACATAACCAGTCGCCGTGGCACTATCTGCGGGAAATTGTGGAAGTTATCCGCGGGGGAACGGGTTTTCCGGCCTGCCATTTCGATGACGCGCATATCAAAATGATGCTGCGCAAGGGATTTGATTATGAAGATGCACGTGATTATTGCCTGATGGGCTGTGTTGAGCCTCAAAAGTCCGGAAAAATGTATCAATGGACATCTGTAGGCTATACCACGTTTACTCGGCCACTGGAACTGGCGTTTAGTAATGGTTATGGGCCACAGGGTGAGCGTATCGGTCCTCAGACCGGCGAACTGACAGAGATGACCAGTTACAACGATTTTGAAGCGGCAGTAAAACAGCAACTGGCGGCTATTACGGCTAAAGCGGCCCAAGCCACACTCATCATTCAGAAGTTGCACAGACAGTATGCCCCAAAACCGCTTATTTCCTGCCTGATTGAGGGATGCCTGGAAAAAGGTCGCGATGTTACCGCGGGCGGAGCGTGGTTAAACAACGGCCCCGGGCTTATCTGGACAGGTCTGGCTGATTTAGCGAACGGGTTGATGGCCATTAAAAAAGTGGTGTATGAGCAAGAGCAGGTCACTTTGTCTGAGCTGGATGAAGTGTTGAAAGCCAATTTTGTTGGGCATGAAGCGCTTCGCCAGCGCTGCCTGCGAGCACCGAAATACGGCAATGATATTGCAGAAGTTGACGAACTGGCGCGTTCCCTTATTCATTACACTGAGCAAGAGCATCGCCGCTATCACATGCTTTATGGCCGCTTCACGCATGGCACGCTATCTATTTCAAATAATACGCCGTTCGGACTGGCAACCGGTGCGTTACCTGGCGGCAGACTGGCTCATAAACCTCTGGCCGACGGAATAAGCCCATCGCAGCAAACCGATATCAATGGCCCGACGGCAGTGATTAACTCGGTGAGCAGGATAAACGTTGAAGAGATGGAAATCGGTATGGTGCATAACCTCAAACTAATGCACGGTATGTTGGAAAGCGATGAAGGCATTAATCAACTGATTAACCTGCTTCGCACCGCCAGTATGCTTGGTAATGGGCAAATGCAGTTTAGCTACGTCGATAATGAAGAGCTGAAGCGCGCGCAGGCACGTCCGGAGGAGTATCCGAATTTGATGATTCGTGTGGCCGGATATAGCGCATTTTTTGTTGAACTCAGCCGTGAGGTGCAGGATGAAATCATTAGCCGTACCGTTCAACATGAATGCTGAGCCGCTAACAGGCCGCGTCTTTAATATTCAGCGCTTCTCGTTACATGATGGCCCGGGTATTCGCAGCGTCGTATTCCTTAAAGGATGTCAGATGAGCTGTATTTGGTGCGCGAATCCCGAAGGATTGCGTCAGGATAATGACGTGCTGTGGCGTGCCAGTAGTTGCCAGCACTGCGGGGCCTGCGTTGATGCCTGCCAGAAAGGTATTCATCAGTGGAGTAATAAGAATCACGTTATTGATCCCAGTATGTCGTGTGATGGCTGCCGTCTTTGTGAAGAAGCTTGCCCGTCCCAGGCGCTTAAGATTGTCGGACGTCAGATGTCAGTTGATGAGGTACATCAAGAGGTCGTAAAAGATGTAGCTTATTATCAGTTATCAGGAGGAGGCGTTACGCTCAGCGGCGGTGAAGTGATGCTTCAACCGGATTTTGCAGTCCAGGTACTACAAAACTTACGCCGGGAGGGTATCCATACCGCGGTGGAAACGGCAGGGTTCGCCCCCTGGTCAGCGGTTGAGAAAGTCAGCACTGTGGCTGATCTGGTGCTCTATGATCTCAAGCTGGCGGATGACACACTTCATCAACGATTTACCGGGGTCAGTAATATCCGTATTTTACGCAATCTTGAAAAATTACTGACGTTGAATACTCCAGTACGCCTGAGGATCCCAGTAATTCCCGGCGTTAACGATTCATCACATGAAATAAATAATATGCTCCTGCTTATCAGCAATCTTACTGCCGGAAAGACATCTTTTCAGGGTATTGATTTATTGCCTTACCATGCTTACGGCGTACAAAAATACTCACTGCTGGGACGCGATTACCCGGCCAGTACTATTATCAGGAAGGGTACAGAAAGTAATGGCGCAACATTCCTTCAGATTGCAAAAGACAGAGGAATCTCCGCTACGCTTTCAACCAGCCTGGTGGGTTAAAAGAACTGTGCCGCAATTGCACAACTTTGGCTTAACAACATTACTCATTTTTTCAGCAAACTGTCTGTTATCTGTAGTGATTTTGCTTATAAGCTAATAACTGAGAATATTACTACTTCGGGCTAAATTCATTAGCAACTGTTAAATTCGTTAATAATTACCAGTTATATTGATGAGAATTTTCATAAATGTAACCAATGTACGGGAGGCAATTTAGCGCATAATCACCCGGATATCTGTGTTATAATTTTCTGTAATAACGCAGGTATCTGGTAATTGCCAATATGATTTTTTTAATTGCGGAGAAAATAAAGTTTAATCCAGAGGATGGATCGCTAACCCATTGCGCCACAAAGGAAACGGTAAAACTCACCCTAACGGCCAGCCGCTTGCTGGAAACCCTATTAAGGGCGTCAGAAGGGATACTATCACGTGAGAAATTATTAACTATGGTCTGGGACGATTATGGTTTACAGGCGTCCAATAGCAGCCTTAATCAGTATATCAGTATCTTACGTCGCGCATTATCTGCATTCGGCTGTGAAGAACTGATAATTACTGTACCGAAGATGGGGTTCAGGCTAAATCCTGACATCACACTTCAGTTAACCCAGACAGTGCCGCTCAGTATACCTGAACAGGTCACTTCTCAACGTACCGGGAAACTGTTTTCTTTAAAAAATGCGTACCTCACGATGATTATCGTTCTGACATTATTCATTTGCGGTGCGATCGTTTTTTTTAATACCGTCTCATCGGTCAGTACCAGTCACTACCCGTTGTATAAAGACAGTCTGGCGACCGGGTGCGAGGTGGTGTATATGAAAAATCTGAGTGAGCGAGATCGGGAGAAAGCCAGGAAGAATATTGCTGCCATTCTTAAGGACAATGCCGCCACCTGCGGCCCTGAACAAAAGGTGATATTTGACAGCAATGACTCCTTTACCGCGCAAAGCGCCGGGCGCACCCTTTTTTCGCTTTGCACAGCAGGAAAAAATAATCAAATTATCGCGTGTGACAACGTCTACTACCACAACTGGAAGCAATCATGAAAATTAAATGGGTAGTGTGCATGGGTCTTGTCCTGATTGCTGTCTGCCTGGGTGTTTCATTTAACTATGCCCATGGAATCAGTAACTTCAAATGTACGAATCAGTCACGCTATCGTATAACAAGAAATTCAGTGGTATATGATTTCTATGTTAAGCAAACCATTCAATTATATGAAGATAATACGGGTTTTATTTCATTTAATGGTAAGGTTTTGGGAGGCGATGTAACACAAAGCGTGAGCCGTAAAATTCTTCTGCGGGATGGTCATCAGATAGATAACCATACTCTCCAGTACCAGAATGACGGCGTTCGCAGATTACCGGCAGATCATGTTGAGGATGATATTTTTCAAATCTTACTGGCAGAAGTCAGCGGTGATGACGCAACCCTGATTTTTGAGCGAGAAAGAATTGATAACCACGCCTGGCTTATCGGTAATCCGGATGCCTGGGTTCTCACTTGTGTTGAATATTAAAACAATAAAAGCGTGACTGCAGAGTTAAATAATTAAACCTGTAATGACATTAAATCACGTCCTTTGTTTTAATATTAAATCACAGCAGTATTAAACAACATCCTGAATTTACCATACCATGTACCAGTGGCTACCCCTCATTACGGTTGCGGATACGGTATTAATTAAAAATTACATATTAAAGAATCTGTTAAGTATTAGTGAGATTGGAATTCACAATTTATCAGAGATCCGGTTTCATCTAAATATAACATTGTTATATACACAGTGATATTGAAGGCGGCGAATGAAATTTCACCAATAAGAATTTGAATTAACTTGTCCATTCCTCCGGAGTAAGGACCGTGTTGTATCTGTTTCTTCTTGTACGACAAGAATGCATGTAACTAGCGGAAAAACTAAAGGAAGTTATATACCAACCAAACTGAGTCTGCATTGTGTCAGCCTCTGGCTGGCATTCTGCTTTCATTCGCTCACATATATAACCCTACAAAATTAATTACATCATTATCGCTGAGGATATAAAATTGGCTCGTTATTTACCCCTGATTATCTTTGCCGTTTTTTTAATTACAGCGTGCGAGCAGAAAGAAATAGATTTACCCATTCAGCCTCGCACAATTAAAGTTGTGGAGGTGGGAAAGTCTGAAAAGGCCCGTCAACGTATTCTCCCCGCAAGAATTGAGTACAGTGATTCCACCGCACTATCTTTTGAACGCTCGGGCCGTATTGAATGGCTTGATATCCGCCAGGGAACTCCAGTGGCGAAAGGACAAGTGATCGCCCGGCTCTCTAGCGATGAAGCCCGGCAACGGGTAAAAGAACGGCAGACCACCGCCGACCTCGCACAGCGACAGTTTGAACGCTTCCAGGCATTGTCTGCGCGCCATGCCGTCTCACGTGATGAGATGGATGTACAACGTGCCAAAAGAGATGCTGCAAACGCGGCGCTACAGATCGCTCGTGAAGAACTGAACCAAATGATACTCACCGCCCCGTTCTCCGGTATCGCTGTCAGTGTAAATGCTCGAAGCCATCAGGTTGCGACAGCCGGACAAACTATCGCCACTCTGGCTCGCACCGACATGCTCGATGTGGCATTCAGCGTACCGGAAAACCTGTTTACCGCAATGGACATTCGCAATGTGACCTATCGACCACTGGTGCAAATCACTGCACTGCCTGGCCGCCAGTTTCAGGCTGATTACAAAGAGCACTCGGCTAGCAGCAACAATAACACGCTCACCTGGAAGATGATTTTAACCATGCCACGACCGTCTGACTTCCCTGCTGTTGCTGGGGTCAGTGGTACGGTCACCATCGATCTGTCAAAACTGCCAGTCAGTACCTTGCGTGAAAAGCTGGTCGTGCCAGTTGAAGCTGTGTTTAACCCGGACAACAGCCCACTCAATCACCCCCACGTCTGGGTGGTAAAGGGCAGCGGCGAGCAGCTTACGCTGGAAGAACGCAGTGTAACCACTGGTGAACTCACCGAGGGCGGTATCGTAATAACCCACGGTCTAACAAACGGTGAGCGGGTGGTCGCTGCCGGGGTGAATGAAATACATGCTCAGCAGCAGGTCCGTATCTGGACACGTGAAGGGGGACTGTAATGGATATCTCCCGACAGTTTATTAATAATCCCGTCCGTGTCTGGCTGCTCATTCTGTTACTAGGTATCGGCGGTATTTTTGCACTACTTAACATCGGTCGTCTTGAAGATCCAGAGTTTGCTATTAAAAGCGCCGTGGTTGTTACCCTCTATCCAGGGGCATCCGCCGAGCAAGTAGAAGAAGAAGTAACACTGCCACTGGAAAAAGCCCTGCAGCAACTGCCCTATCTGGATAACATCAGTTCGATTTCATCCAACGGGATGTCGCAAATCACAGTGAACATCGCTTCGCACTACCACTCGGATAAATTACCCCAAATCTGGGACGAATTACGTCGTCGGGTAGGTGATGCAGGACGCGTATTTCCGCCTGGTGTCATGCAGCCTTTCGTAAACGATGATTTTGGCGATGTTTTTGGATTTTTCTTCTCAATTTCCGGTGACAATTTCAGCAATAAAGAGCTTGCACAATATGCCGAACAGCTGCGACGTGAGCTGGTACTGGTGCCTGGCGTAGGCAAGGTCATGACCGGAGGAATCATAACGTCACAGATCAATGTAGAGGTGTCACTGATAAAAATGGCTGCGCGCGGCATCACGCCGGCTCAGCTATCCGCTGCGCTGAGTCGACTGAATGTTGTGTCAAACGCTGGGGTGATAAAATCTGGTACAGAATCAATCCGTATACATTCCACTGGCGAATTCGAAAATCTTGATGAACTGGGCCATCTACTTGTTAGCCCAGCGGGTGACAGCGCCAGCACACGCCTGAAAGATATAGCCACACTCACGCGCGGTCTCGCTGATTCGCCCTCCAGCATTTATCACGCCAACGGTCAACCCGCCGTGATGATGGGGGTATCATTTATACCCGGCGTGAATGTGATTGACGTGGGACAAGCGCTGAAATCTAAGTTACTACAGATGTCTGAGGAAAAACCCGCCGGTATACAGATCGGTGTATTTTACGACCAGTCTGCTGAAGTGGCATCTTCAGTAAATGGCTTTCTTACTAATTTTCTAATGGCGCTAACGATAGTCATCGGAATATTGGTGATATTCATGGGGCTGAGCAGCGGCATTATTATAGCCCTGTCATTAGCGCTCAATGTGCTGGGCACGTTGTTTATTATGTATCTGTGGGGACTTGAGCTTCAGCGCATCTCCCTGGGGGCGCTGATAATCGCGCTGAGTATGCTGGTAGATAATGCGATAGTGGTTGTGGAGGGATTACTCATTTCGCGTCAGCAGGGCGTGTCAGGGGTAAAAGCGCTAAACTTAATTATTCGGCGATCCGCACTTCCGCTGTTGGGAGCCACAATTATTGCTATCCTGGCATTTGCTCCTATTGGCCTGTCACAGGACTCAACGGGCGAATACTGTAAATCGCTGTTTCAGGTATTGTTAATTTCACTGATGCTGAGCTGGTTCACGGCCCTAACCATTACGCCAGCACTGGTTAAATGGTGGCTATTTAAAACCGAATCCCCTCTTAAGCAGCCATCAGAATTCGCTCCCTATAGTGGCAGTTTTTACCGACTCTATCAGCGTATCCTGAATACACTGTTGGCACACAAAACAGCCACACTTTCAGTCATGGCAGTACTGCTGGCGTTGGCAATCTGGGGCTTTGGCTCGGTACGACAAAATTTCTTTCCTTCAGCCAGTACACCGATTTTTTTTGTGGATCTGTGGCTACCTTATGGTTCGGACATCACCTCCACGGAAAAGATGGCTAGTGATATTGAAAAAATAATTGACGGTCGCCCGGGCGTGGTTTCCACGGTGTCAACGATAGGTCATGGCAGCATGCGGTTTATCCTGACTTACAACGGTCAGCGCCAGTACAGCAATTACGCACAAATCATGGTAAGAATGGACAATGAGCGCAATATTGGGGTACTGACGAGCCAGTTGGATACCGTTATCGCGCAGGATTACCCGCAGGTCAATGCCAGTACCAATCGCGTGATGTTTGGCCCTGCGGGCAGTAGCAGTATTGAGGTACGCATCAGAGGGACAGCGCCCGATATCATGCGCCAGATTGCCAGCAAAGTAAGTACTATTCTGGCCGACAATCGCGATACCAGTAGTGTAAGTAACGACTGGCAAAACCGCAGTAAAGTCATTCGCCCACAATATAATCCAGTGCTCGGTCAAGAGTTAGGTGTGGATAAAAAAGAAGTAGATGACGCGTTGGAAATGAATTTTTCCGGCAGTCGCATCGGGCTATATCGCGAAGGCACGGATATGATGCCGATAGTGGTGCGTCCGCCCGAAAACGAGCGGCATGACATTAATCATCTTAATAATGTCCAGGTCTGGAGCCAAAATCAGCAACGCTACATTCCGCTCAGTAACGTGGTCGATGGGTTCATATTACAGTGGGAAAATCCACTGATTCTGCGTCGCGATCGCAGCAGGGTTATGACCATCATGACCAACCCTGACCCACTGAGCAATGCCACTTCCGCCGATATTCTGGCACGCGTTCGCCCACAGATTGAACAGATTCCGTTGCCGCACGGTTACAACATTACGTGGGGAGGAGATGCGGAAAGTTCAAGCGAGGCACAGCAAGGCCTGTTCTCTACCCTGCCGTTAGGTTATCTGGTGATGTTCACCATTACCGTGTTGATGTTTAGTTCGCTGAAAAATGCTTTCGCCATCTGGCTTACCGTGCCGCTGGCATTAATTGGCGTCACAACAGGGTTTTTACTTATCGACATTCCGTTTGGCTTTATGGCCCTGATAGGTTTGCTGAGTCTGAGTGGAATGTTGATCCGTAACGGGATTGTCCTGGTTGAGGAGATTGAGCATCAGAAACAGGTGAAGCCGCAACATGAAGCGCTTATATCCGCCGCCACTTCACGTTTACGTCCTGTTCTGCTCACAACCTTCACCACTGTACTGGGTTTCGCGCCGCTGCTGAGGGATGTCTTTTTTCAGGGCATGGCCGTGGTTGTTATGTTTGGTCTGGGTTTTGCGACAATCCTTACCTTAATGGTTCTGCCGGTCCTCTATGACTGCCTGCACCGTCCGGAGACACCATGAAACATCACGGGGTAAATGTTAAAAATCGACAGGCTGCTTGTCGTTTACAGGAGAACAGACGTCAATGCATCAGAGCGGGTTAAAATCATTAACGCCCCTTATTCAGGGGCTACTTTTGCTGACATGTTTGACCATACTATTGGCTGGATTGCACATGGCAGCACCACTGGTTAATCAGGTCCTCCTGGCGCTGTTTCTCGCCGTGATGCTTGATCCACTGATCGAACGCCTGGAGAAACACGGACTCCCTCGACTCCTTACTTCGCTATCAGTGATTGTGGCTCTGCTGTTACTGATCGTTATTATCATCGGCTCGCTCAGCGCCTCAGCACCGGGGTTAATTCAGCTCAGTCGCCTGGCATCGGTTCAGATCGCCACCCAGCTTCATGCTCTGACATTTTTTCTGAGCGAGGCGGGTATTTTCCTTTCCACCAATCTGGTGCTTAGTTTCATCGATACCAGTGCCATACTTCGTCTGATAACCAGCCAGCTGTCGCTGATTCCGGGCATGTTGTCCTGGTGGCTGATGGTATTTCTTATGCTGCTATTTATGTTGTACGAACTGCCAGTGTTAAAAACCACTCTGCGCACCACTCAACATCGTTCGGGTGTGATCCGTGCGCTGCTGGAAGGCATACAAAGCGTGATCGTTTATGCACGCGTAAAAACGCTGACGGGATTGCTCGGTGGCCTGGTTGTCTGGGCCGCCGCCTGGCTACTGGGTTTAAAGTTTGCTTTTCTCTGGGGCATGCTGATGTTTATTTTCAATTATGTCCCGGTGCTCGGCTCCTTACTTGCCGCGATTCCGCCGGTCCTTCAGACGATGATCTTTTTCGATATACAGGCCGGCCTGTTGGTCGCTGGATTTTTCGTGGTGCTAAACCTTTCCCTGAGTTCAGTGATGGAACCACTTATGCTCGGCAAACGGTTGAATTTACCACTGACGGTTCAACTACTGGCATTCCTGATCTGGCAGGCACTACTTGGCATAACTGGAGCTATACTGGCCATTCCACTCACCTTTTTACTGAAAAAAGTGTGGCAAGCATTGCAAGCATTACGTGAACTGGAATGACGTATATATGCAGACGAGAGAAGTTGTGGAAAGTTACCAATTTTAAACTGAATAAGTTTACCAGTCGGGGACTCGCGTAACGTTAGAAAAAAGACTTCATCCTGGTGGCACCAGATGAGAGACGTAAACCACGATTTTCGCCTACGTCAGCTTCATCTTTGCCACCAGGCTTCATCATTTTTACCGCTTTAAACGAAAGTGGCTTTCCCTCTTGTTTTCCTGCCATAAAGACTCCGTTATCATGCACCTCATACCGTCATGAAATCCTACTGTTAACTGTAGGATTTCATGATATTCGATGAGACAACGTGAAACCTAATGATAACCATAAAATTCACTAACTCATTAAAAATTAAGAAATATGGACATCACACTCCAATGAGTACAATAGAAAACCTAGACTCTCACACGCCGATGATGCAGCAGTATCTCAAGCTGAAGGCTCAGCATCCGGAAATACTGCTTTTTTACCGCATGGGCGACTTTTACGAACTGTTTTATGACGATGCGAAACGCGCGTCTCAGCTGCTTGATATCTCCCTGACCAAACGCGGCGCATCAGCAGGCGAGCCTATCCCGATGGCGGGCATTCCTCACCATGCGGTCGAGAACTACCTCGCCAAGCTGGTTAATCAGGGTGAATCTGTCGCTATTTGTGAGCAGATTGGCGATCCGGCAACCAGTAAAGGTCCGGTTGAGCGCAAAGTGGTGCGTATCGTCACGCCTGGCACCATCAGTGATGAAGCGCTGCTGCAAGAACGCCAGGACAACCTGCTGGCCGCTATCTGGCAAGACAGTAAAGGTTACGGCTACGCCACGCTGGATATCAGCTCCGGGCGTTTTCGCGTCAGCGAACCGGCCGACCGCGAGACCATGGCCGCAGAATTGCAGCGCACCAATCCCGCTGAACTGCTGTATGCCGAAGATTTCGCTGAAATCTCACTGATTGAGGGGCGTCGCGGATTACGCCGTCGTCCACTTTGGGAATTTGAAATCGATACTGCTCGCCAGCAGCTGAACTTGCAGTTTGGCACGCGGGATCTGATTGGTTTTGGCGTGGAAAACGCCCCGCGCGGATTATGTGCTGCTGGCTGTCTGCTGCAATACGTAAAAGATACCCAGCGCACCTCGCTGCCGCATATTCGTTCCATCACCATGGAACGTCAACAGGACAGCATCATTATGGATGCCGCCACGCGCCGCAATCTGGAAATTACCCAGAACCTGGCGGGTGGCGTTGAAAACACGCTGGCTTCAGTACTCGACTGCACCGTGACGCCGATGGGCAGCCGTATGCTCAAGCGCTGGCTGCATATGCCGGTCCGTGACACCAAAGTCCTTACCGAG
Source organism: Citrobacter freundii ATCC 8090 = MTCC 1658 = NBRC 12681 (assembly GCF_011064845.1). Taxonomy (NCBI): domain Bacteria; kingdom Pseudomonadati; phylum Pseudomonadota; class Gammaproteobacteria; order Enterobacterales; family Enterobacteriaceae; genus Citrobacter; species Citrobacter freundii. Next base: position 3,876,350 of record NZ_CP049015.1, read on the forward strand.
CGTCAACAGACTATCGGCGCGCTACAGGATTCCACCAGTGAATTGCAACCCGTGCTGCGTCAGGTAGGCGATCTGGAACGTATCCTGGCGCGTTTGGCCCTGCGTACTGCGCGTCCGCGCGATCTGGCCCGTATGCGTCATGCCTTCCAGCAATTACCGGAACTGCGCGCGCAACTGGAAAGTGTAGACAGTGCCCCCGTGCAGATGCTGCGCGAGAAAATGGGTGAGTTTGCAGAGCTGCGTGAACTGCTGGAACGCGCCGTTGTGGAAGCTCCGCCAGTGCTGGTTCGCGACGGTGGCGTCATCGCCCCGGGCTATAACGAAGAACTGGACGAGTGGCGAGCGCTGGCTGATGGCGCAACTGACTATCTGGACAGACTGGAAATCCGTGAGCGCGAGCGCACCGGTCTGGATACGCTGAAGGTTGGGTTTAACGCCGTTCATGGCTACTACATTCAGATCAGTCGCGGGCAGAGCCATCTGGCGCCGATTAACTATGTGCGTCGCCAGACGCTGAAAAACGCTGAACGCTACATTATTCCGGAACTGAAAGAGTACGAAGATAAAGTTCTGACGTCAAAAGGCAAAGCACTGGCGCTGGAAAAACAGCTGTACGATGAGCTGTTCGACATGCTGTTGCCGCACCTGGCTGATTTGCAACAGAGCGCCAGCGCGCTGGCGGAGCTGGACGTACTGGTCAACCTTGCAGAACGCGCTTATACCCTGAATTACACCTGCCCGACCTTCACCGATAAACCCGGCATTCGTATTACTGAGGGACGTCATCCGGTGGTTGAACAGGTGCTAACCGAGCCGTTTATCGCCAACCCGCTTAACCTCTCGCCTCAGCGACGGATGCTGATCATCACCGGTCCGAATATGGGGGGTAAAAGTACCTATATGCGCCAGACCGCGTTGATTGCGCTGTTGGCCTACATCGGTAGCTACGTTCCGGCGCAGAAAGTGGAAATAGGCCCGATCGATCGGATCTTTACCCGCGTGGGCGCGGCGGATGATCTGGCATCCGGTCGTTCTACCTTTATGGTAGAAATGACCGAAACCGCCAACATTCTGCATAACGCCACCGAGAACAGCCTGGTACTGATGGATGAGATTGGACGCGGCACCTCCACCTACGACGGCCTGTCGCTGGCATGGGCATGCGCGGAAAACCTGGCCAATAAAATCAAAGCATTAACGTTGTTTGCCACCCACTACTTCGAACTGACTCAGTTACCGGAAAAAATGGAAGGCGTCGCGAATGTGCATCTGGATGCATTAGAGCACGGCGATACCATCGCCTTCATGCACAGCGTACAGGATGGTGCGGCGAGCAAGAGCTATGGTCTGGCAGTAGCAGCCCTGGCTGGCGTGCCGAAAGAGGTTATTAAACGCGCGCGGCAAAAACTGCGCGAACTGGAAAGCATTGCGCCAAACGTTGCTGCGACCCAGGTCGATGGAACACAGATGTCGCTGCTTTCAGTGCCTGAAGAAACCTCGCCCGCCGTTGAAGCGCTGGAAAACCTCGACCCGGATTCACTAACGCCTCGCCAGGCGCTGGAGTGGATCTACCGGTTGAAAAGTCTGGTGTAACGTTGTAATGCCCGATGGCGCTTTGCTTATCGGGCCTACGGCAACGCGAGAATGGGTGCAAGAGGACGAAACCAGACCATCAAGACGCGGGGTTTCCCCCGCGTTGTTGCTACTTCTTACTTCTTCGGTTCGTAAGCGAGAACAGCTTTAAACTCCATACCACGTTCTTTAATACTTAACTCGCACAACGAATCTCGCACCATTAACGTGAATCCCAGCGCCGTAAAACACAGCACTACAATTGCCACAAGGGCATATTTTGTCAGCATGTCTTGCCTCCCTGCAAAGAAGAGACTAACATCCAAATTGTTCAGGTTTGTACGCTAGCCTCAGGTTGATAGAACTATCTCCTGGGGCTTTTGTCTTTCCGGGACCTTACAAATGCTCAAAGCCCAGAAAGCCTCAAGCACCCGCCGCTATTCTATTCCCGATGCCGCTGTAATAAATCAATTTATCAATACGTTACGAGTCTGCTCGCAAAAAAAGACCCGGAATCCCAGGCCTTCAGTATTAGCGCTTACCTTCCGCCAGCAGCGGTGGGATACTCGGCACCATCGGTGCGTCATCCATATCTTTTTGCGTCATACGAAATGCCTCCGGGTAGTGCTCGCGACTGGTACGACGTAGCGGTTCGGTATTACGCCAGGTGTACAGACAATGCTGGCACTGATATACCGTCCAGACACCTTTTACCGGCGAGTTTGCCATCACTTCAATATGTTCATCGGCACAACGTGGACAAATCATCTGCTACTCCTTATTTACGGTTGGCCAGCATGGCGGTCAGTTTTTCTGCCCAGGCTTTCGTTTCCGGTAAATCACATACCGGCTGGCTGTAGTGCCCACGGTTATCCGGCGCAACCGGCGTGGTAGCATCAATAATTAACTTGTCGGTAATCCCCGCCGGACTGGAACCCGGATCAAGCTCCAGCACCGACATATTCGGCAGTTGCACCAGATCGCCCGCCGGATTGACCTTCGAAGACAGCGCCCACATCACCTGCGGCAGGTTGAACGGGTCAACATCCTCATCAACCATAATCACCATTTTCACGTAACCCAGGCCATGCGGCGTCGTCATTGCGCGCAGCCCCACCGCGCGGGCAAAGCCGCCGTAGCGTTTTTTGGTGGAGATAATCGCCAGCAAACCGTGGGTGTACATGGCATTCACCGCCTGCACTTCCGGGAACTCGGCTTTCAGCTGTTGATACAGCGGTACGCAGGTTGCCGGCCCCATCAGGTAGTCAATCTCCGTCCACGGCATCCCCAGATATAGCGATTCAAAAATCGGTTTGGTGCGATAAGAGACTTTATCGATACGTACGACCGTCATATTACGTCCACCGGAATAGTGCCCGGTAAACTCGCCAAATGGCCCTTCGATTTCACGCTTACGGCTTTCAATGACCCCTTCGAGGATCACTTCCGAACCCCAAGGTACGTCAAAGCCGGTAAGCGGTGCGGTAGCGATCGGGTACGGGCTTTCACGCAGCGCTCCCGCCATTTCGTATTCCGACTGATCGTACTTCAGCGGCGTGGCCCCCATCAGGGTGATGATAGGATCGTTACCCAGCGTGATGGCAATCGGAAGATCTTCACCGCGCTCTTCAGCTTTATGCAGATGCAGCGCGATATCATGCATCGGCACCGGCTGCAGGCCAAGCTTGCGTTTGCCCTTCACTTCCATACGATAAATGCCGACGTTCTGTTTGCCGAAGTTGTCCGGATCCAACGGATCGCGCGACACCACGCAGGCTTTATCAAGATAGAAACCGCCGTCACCATCGTTCAGACGAAACAGCGGCAGAATATCAAACAGGTTGATCTCCTCACCATCAACACAGTTTTCAGCCCACGTCGGGTTGGCACGACGCTCCGGTGTAACCGGAAATTTATCCCAACGGCGAATAAACTCATCAATTTGTTTTTTCACCGGCGTATTGGGCGGCAGGCCTAATGAAATGGCATGATTCTGCCATGAGCCGATGGTATTCATCGCCACGCGGGCGTCGGTAAAACCACGAATATTGTCAAACCACAGCGCTGGCGCACCATCACCAATACGTCCGGTCGCGTTAGCCGCCGCAGCCAGATCCGGCTCAGCGTTGACTTCTTCACTGATTTTCAGCAATTGTCCCTGGTCGTCCAGCGCTTGTAAAAAGCTGCGCAAATCATCAAATGCCATTATTCATTCTCCTGTGAAAAATTCTGCGCCTGCCGTAAACCCTGCCAGCGACGGGCGTTTGGATGCTCCAGACCAAACTGATCGAGCACACGCGCAACGATATGCTGAGTGATGTCATCGACCGTTTGCGGGTGGTTGTAAAACGCGGGCATCGGCGGGACCATCGCCACGCCCATGCGGGAAAGTGCGAGCATGTTTTCCAGATGAATAGTGCTGAGCGGCATTTCACGCGGAACCAGAACCAGCTTGCGCCCTTCTTTCAGCACCACATCAGCAGCGCGCCCCACCAGTCCTTCCGCGTAGCCTGCTCGAATACCGGCCAGCGTTTTCATACTGCAGGGGATAATGATCATGCCGTCAGTACGAAACGATCCTGAGGATATGGTCGCCGACTGGTCCGCCGGGTTGTGGCAATAATCGGCCAACGCCGACACATCACGGACGCTGTATGGTGTTTCCAGTTCAATGGTGGTTTTGGCCCACTTTGACAGCACCAGATGGGTTTCTACCCCCGGTATTTCCCGCAGTGCCAACAATAGCGACACACCAAGCGGTGCGCCGGTCGCCCCGGTCATTCCTACAATCAGTCTCATTTCGCCCTCAATTTTGTTCGTGTACGAACATTTTGATTAAAATACTCCCTCGATGCATTCCGGACAAGAGCACCTCGCACAGATTGCTAAAGCAGCAATGGTTAAACTATGACGCGTTACCCGTTAAGATAGAGACTGACAGATATTCCGGAGCTCTCATGCCGTTAAGAAACACAGCCTTTCACCTTTTACGTCAGCTTTTTCAGCAACATACGGCTCGCTGGCAACATGAATTACCGGATCTGACCAAACCGCAGTATGCGGTGATGCGCGCCATTGCCGAGCATCCCGGCATTGAGCAGGTCGCCCTGACCGAAGCCGCAGTCTGTACCAAGGCAACGCTTGCGGAAATGCTGAGCCGGATGGAAAAACGGGAGTTGGTCAGACGTGAACACGACCCGGCGGATAAGCGTCGGCGATTTGTTTATTTGACCGCGCAAGGAGAAGCATTACTGACCAGCGCAACCCCGTTAGGCGATAGCGTGGATGATGAGTTTCTGGGGCGATTATCTGATGAAGAACGTGAGCAGTTCACACGTCTGGTGCGTAAGATGATGAACTAATCTGTCGGATGGCGACATAAATGTCTTATCCGGCCTACAAAGTCCGGCTCCCCATAGGTCTGATAAACGCAGTGCCATCAGGCAACAAACATAGAAAAAGGCCAGTCTCAATGAGACTGGCCTTTCTTGATAGAACTTGTGCTTACTCGCGGAACAGCGCTTCGATATTCAGTCCCTGAGTCTGCAGGATTTCACGCAGACGACGCAGACCTTCAACCTGAATCTGGCGAACACGTTCACGGGTGAGGCCAATTTCGCGGCCCACATCTTCCAGTGTCGCAGCTTCATACCCCAGCAGACCAAAGCGACGTGCCAGTACCTCACGCTGTTTGGCGTTCAGTTCGAACAGCCATTTGACGATGCTCTGTTTCATATCATCGTCTTGCGTGGTGTCTTCCGGGCCGTTTTCCTTTTCATCGGCCAGAATATCCAGCAACGCTTTTTCGGAATCGCCACCCAGCGGGGTGTCTACCGAGGTAATACGCTCGTTGAGTCGGAGCATACGGCTGACGTCATCAACCGGTTTGTCCAGTTGTTCAGCAATCTCTTCTGCGCTCGGTTCGTGGTCCAGTTTATGCGACAACTCACGCGCGGTACGCAGATAGACGTTCAGCTCTTTTACAATGTGAATTGGCAGTCGGATCGTACGGGTTTGGTTCATTATCGCCCGTTCGATCGTCTGGCGGATCCACCAGGTTGCGTATGTTGAGAAGCGGAACCCGCGTTCCGGGTCAAACTTCTCGACTGCACGGATCAGTCCCAGATTGCCCTCTTCAATCAGGTCCAGCAATGCCAGACCACGATTGCCATAACGACGAGCAATTTTCACCACCAGACGCAGGTTACTTTCAATCATGCGACGGCGGGATGCGACATCCCCACGCAGTGCGCGACGCGCAAAATAAACTTCTTCTTCGGCTGTTAACAGTGGTGAATAACCAATCTCACCAAGGTAAAGCTGAGTCGCGTCCAACACACGCTGTGTGGCCCCCTGCGATAACAGCTCTTCTTCAGCCAGGTCGTTATCACTGGGTTCCTCTTCACTCAAGGCTTTTTCATCAAAAGCCTCTACTCCGTTCTCATCAAATTCCGCATCTTCATTTAAATCATGAACTTTCAGCGTATTCTGACTCATAAAGGTGGCTCCTACCCGTGATCCCTAACGGAACTAGCACGTGAAAGCCTGGTTCCGCCGAATTATCGCTGCGGTAAATAACGCAGCGGGTTTACGGATTTCCCCTTGTAACGAATTTCAAAATGCAAGCGTGTTGAACTGGTTCCGGTACTACCCATGGTAGCTATTTTCTGCCCCGCCTTGATTTCTTGTTGTTCCCGGACCAGCATTGTATCGTTATGGGCGTAGGCACTCAGGTAATCATCGTTATGTTTGATGATAATAAGATTACCGTAACCACGCAGCGCGTTACCGGCATAGACGACGCGTCCATCTGCGGTCGCGACAATAGCCTGTCCCTTGCTGCCTGCAATGTCGATCCCTTTATTGCCACCTTCGGTAGCCGCAAAGTTTTCGATCACTTTGCCGTCGGTCGGCCAGCGCCAGGTAGAGATTGGCGAGCTGGTTGACGTTGAGCTTGCAGTTGATTCGGTTGCGCTAACTGCCGGAGCCGTTACAGGCGCTGTGACCACAGTCCCAGCAGGCTTGTTGTTCGGCAACATTTTATTAGCACTTTGTTCACCTGAATCCTCAGAATACGTAATTGTTGGTTTCGAAGCAACAGCAACGGTGGAATTTTGTGCAGGGTTGGTCACAACTCCTTGCTGTGCTGCATCCGCCTGGGTGATGGCATTTCCACCGGTAATCGGTGCGCCAGACGCATTGCCCACTTGCAGAGTTTGACCGACATTCAGGCCATACGGGGCCGGAACGTTATTGCGTTGTGCGAGATCACGGAAATCGTTCCCGGTAATCCAGGCAATATAGAAAAGGGTATCGCCTTTCTTAACAGTATAGGTACTGCCGCCCGTATAGCTACCTTTCGGAATGTTCCCATACTTACGGTTGTACACAATACGACCGTTTTCCATCTGCACAGGTTGTTCCGCAACAGGCTGGATCTGTGTTGACTGTGTGGTCGGACGCTGCACCGGCTGGATCTGCGGCGTTTGCTGTACTGTCGACGTCGAGCCCATTTTTGGTGGAGGCGTAATCAGCATACCGGAATTGGTGTTCGTTGATGCACCGCCATCAACCGAACTGACCGGTGCAGGTGGATTCGAGGTATTTGAACAACCTGCCAGCCATAATGAAACCAGTGACAATGCCGCAATGCGGCGAACGGTAAATTTGTGGCTTCCCGCGCTCATTTATCCCCCAGGAAAATTTGGTTAAAACCAGTGACGTAATCACCGTGCAAGGCATCGGACTGGGCACTGGAAACGTGACCACGATACGCTTACTAATTCCAGAATATCCAGGAAAACTCCAGGTATTCAGAGCCTGTATCTACGCAAGCTCCCCTTTTACTAAGGGAACGAAGCGTACGGCCTCCACGGTATCGATAATAAATTCGCCTCCCCGACGACGCACCCGTTTCAGAAACTGGTGCTCGTCACCCACGGGTAAGACGAGAATGCCGCCTTCATCCAACTGCATCATCAATGCGGTTGGGATCTCAGGCGGCGCTGCCGTAACAATGATAGCGTCAAACGGGGCTCGCGCTTGCCAGCCTTGCCATCCATCACCATGACGGGTAGAAACATTATGTAAATCAAGCTGTTTAAGTCGACGACGCGCCTGCCACTGCAAACCTTTAATGCGCTCAACAGAGCACACATGGTGCACCAGGTGCGCCAGAATCGCCGTTTGGTAGCCAGAGCCAGTACCAATTTCCAGCACCCGGGACTGTGGCGTTAACTCCAGCAGCTCGGTCATCCGCGCAACCATATAGGGCTGCGAAATCGTCTGCCCCTGACCAATCGGCAGGGCAATATTGTCCCAGGCCTTATGTTCAAACGCCTCATCAATGAATTTTTCACGCGGCACGGCGGCAAGTGCATCGAGAACAAGCTCATCTCTGATGCCCTGCGCACGTAATTGTTCAAGAAGAGTGTGTACGCGTCTGCTTACCATTGCGTGTCGGCTCCCACGCTGTCTAACCAGTCAGAAACAACTTCATGCGCGCCGTATGCGGTTAAATCGACATGCAGCGGCGTGATGGAAACATAGCCTTCATCGACGGCGGCAAAATCAGTATCCGGTCCGGCGTCGCACTTTTCGCCCGGTGGCCCGATCCAGTACAGCGTATTACCGCGCGGGTCCTGCTGTGGTATCACCTGATCTGCAGGATGGCGACTACCGCAGCGGGTAACGCGGATACCTTTAATCTGATCCAGCGGTAAATCCGGCACGTTGATATTCAAAATGCGCCCGGTGCGCAGCGGTTCACGACTCAGCGCCCGTAAGATACGGCAGGTTACTGCGGCAGCAGTATCGTAGTGTTTATGCCCATCAAGTGAGACAGCCAGCGCAGGGAAGCCCAGGTGACGACCTTCCATCGCCGCCGCAACGGTACCGGAATAGATAACATCATCGCCGAGATTAGGACCTGCGTTAATACCAGACACAACAATGTCCGGACGCGGACGCATTAATGCGTTAACGCCCAGATAGACGCAATCGGTAGGTGTACCCATTTGTACGGCGATATCACCGTTATCATAGGTGAACGTGCGAAGTGAGGATTCCAGCGTCAGCGAGTTGGACGCGCCACTGCGGTTACGATCCGGGGCAACCACCTGTACGTCAGCAAACTCACGCAGCGCTTTCGCCAGCGTTTGTATACCGGGTGCGTGAACCCCATCATCGTTACTCAGCAATATACGCATAATCACCCATTGTGTTAATAAGTTCCCTTACAACACTGGTGGCGAAGCTACCTGCCGGTAGCCAGAAACGTAACTCAACGGTTACGTCATCCCACCAGTTCCAGCTTAATTGTTGTGGATACAGCAACATAGCGCGACGCGACGCGTCGACTTTCTCGCGCAATAACAGAGACTGCAGCGCGGTTTCATCAGCAACAGCGGCTTCTTCAAACGCCAGCGCGTCGCGTTGAGTTCCCCACTCACCGCTGCCCGGCAATGCCGCTGTAATCATCAATTCTTTCTCATCGACGCGACGCTGTAATTCAGTTTGTTCTTCCTGTGTAGCGACAAACCAGCTTCCGCGCCCCGATAATTGTAGCGCATCGCCGTCAACAACTTGATTAAAGTCTGTTTTTTTCAGGCGTTCACTGACTATCTGATTAAACAACGCGCTACGGGCCGCCGACAACCAAAAACTGCGTTTATTGCGATCGCGCACCGGCGCATCGCTTTGCGCCCAGCGCAGCGCCCCTTGCAGGTTGCTGCCGCCGATACCAAAACGCTGAGCGCCAAAATAGTTCGGTACGCCGCGCTCGTTAATTGCCTGCAAACGCGCTTCAACATCATTTCGCTCGCTCACTTCACGCAACACCAGCGTAAATTCGTTGCCTTTCAGCGCCCCTAAACGCAGCTTACGCTTGTGGCGCGCGTACTCCAGCACTTTACAGCCTTCAAGCTCAAATTTGCTTAAATCAGGCATCGCATTGCCCGGCACACGCGCACACAGCCACTGTTCCGTGACCGCATGCTTGTCTTTCTGGCCAGCAAAGCTCACTTCGCGGGCATGAATTTTCAGGAATTTCGCCAGTGCGTCAGCCACAAAACGGGTGTTACAACCGTTTTTCAGGATACGCACCAAAATGTGCTCGCCTTCGCCATCGGGTTCGAAGCCTAAATCTTCGACGACGACAAAGTCTTCCGGATTCGCTTTCAGAACGCCATGGCCTTGTGGTTTGCCATGGAGATACGTCAGATCTTCAAACGCAGTCATTTCGTTGCCTTAATGAGTAACGCCACCGCTTCACAGGCAATCCCTTCCCCACGCCCGGTAAAACCGAGTTTTTCCGTGGTGGTCGCTTTCACGTTAACATCATCCATATGGCAGCCGAGGTCTTCGGCAATAAACACACGCATTTGTGGAATGTGCGGCAGCATCTTCGGCGCCTGGGCAATAATTGTCACATCCACATTACCAAGCGTATAGCCTTTGGCCTGAATACGCCGCCAGGCTTCACGCAATAATTCACGACTATCTGCACCTTTAAAGGCCGGGTCGGTGTCCGGGAATAGCTTACCGATATCCCCCAGCGCAGCCGCGCCCAGCAGAGCATCGGTTAACGCGTGTAACGCCACGTCACCATCAGAATGCGCCAGCAATCCTTTTTCATATGGGATGCGCACACCACCAATGATAATTGGGCCAACTCCTCCAAAAGCGTGTACGTCGAAACCGTGTCCAATTCGCATTATGCCTTCTCCTGATATACACAGCGTCCTCCAGGCAGCCTGAAGGATGATGTATCTAGATAGTTCGGGTCAGATAAAATTCCGCCAGCGCCAGATCTTCCGGGCGGGTGACTTTGATGTTGTCAGCACGTCCTTCGACCAGCTGCGGATGAAAGCCGCAATATTCCAGCGCCGAAGCTTCGTCTGTAATAGTTGCACCTTCGTTGAGTGCACGTGTCAGGCAATCGTGCAATAACTCGCGCGGGAAAAACTGCGGCGTCAACGCATGCCATAAATCGGTGCGATCGACCGTATGGGCGATGTCTGTTCGCCCCGGCTCCGCGCGTTTCATTGTGTCGCGTACCGGTGCGGCAAGTATCCCGCCGGTACGGCTGGACTCGCTGATTGCCAGCAAACGGGCCAAATCATCCTGGTGCAGGCACGGACGCGCGGCGTCATGCACCAGCACCCAACGGGCCTCCCCTGCGGCTTGCAAACCGGCAAGGACAGAATCGGCACGCTCGTTGCCGCCATCCACCACCGTAATTTGCGGGTGCGCAGCAAGTGGAAGTTGGGCAAAGCGACTGTCGCCTGGGCTGATAGCGATGACGACTCGCGTCACCCGGGGATGAGCCAGCAGCGCATCAACCGAGTGTTCAAGAATGGTTTTATTGCCAATAGAGAGGTACTGCTTAGGACACTCTGTTTGCATTCGGCGGCCAAACCCGGCAGCCGGCACCACGGCGCAAACGTCCAATAAAGTGGCTGCCATGTTAAATCCCTGGACGGTTTATCGATTGTTTTGCCCTGCAGTCTGAGCGCGTTTAGACGCGTCAGGCACCAGACGATAAAAGGTTTCGCCCGGCTTAGTCATACTGAGTTCGTTGCGCGCACGCTCCTCAATAGCCTCTTGTCCGCCATTGAGATCGTCAATTTCGGCAAAGAGCTGATCGTTACGCGCTTTAAGTTTCGCGTTTGTAGCTTGCTGCGCAGCAACATCATCGTTGACGCGACTATAGTCATGTATGCCGTTCTTACCGAACCACAGCGAATACTGCAGCCAGACTAATAAAGCCAGCAACAGCAGCGTTAGTTTACCCATCCTGCCCCCTGAAAAACGGCATTAATATCCCATAACTTCCGCAGACAACTTTACATCAACGGTCGGGAATGCCGCGACAACGCGGGCAAATGTACCACATTTGCCCGTTGTTACGTATACCCCGTGTAAGGAGAACATAATCTCATTGTTGGTTACGGTTTGAATTATGACCAGAGAGTGAACAACGTCGGCGATTGTTAAAAAAAGGCGTTTGCCTAACCCAATAACCATAAAAATAGTGCGCCAAACATCGCCCCAACCACCAGCAGGGTACAGGTAATGCTCAGCAGCAACCTCCCCTTCAATAGCGAGTGCAAGGCAATACCCGCGACAATCGCCACGGGCAGCAATGCGAGGAAAAAGGGCCAGGTATAAATGAAGAAAAACAGTGTATTAGGGCCATACATCAGACACGGGAATCCCAGCGCCAACAACCACGCGATAAAACCGACCACGGCCCCCGGTAGTGACCAGGTGGTTTCGTCGTCGGCGGCGAAGGTATCTGACTCTGTAATAGTAATGTTATGGCTGTTACGCATATCTAATCCTGTGACCGTGACTGACCGGGCATGTGAGCTCGGGTGTCTCAGGATCTGATAATATCTTCCTGCCTCAGCAGGTCTAATAATTGGGGTACCAAATTTGTTACCAATTGTTCACCATCAAGATGAATCTCTGGCGATTCAGGCGCTTCGTATACCGAATCAATTCCGGTGAAATTGCGTAACTCACCCGCCCGCGCTTTTTTATACAGACCTTTTGGATCGCGTGCTTCACACGTTGCTAATGGCGTATCGACAAAAACTTCAATAAAACGCCCTTCGCCAACTCGCTCACGAACCATTTTGCGCTCAGCGCGATGCGGTGAGATAAAGGCGGTCAACACCACAAGTCCCGCATCCACCATCAGGTTAGCCACTTCACCAACCCGGCGAATATTCTCCTTACGATCGGCATCACTAAATCCAAGATCGCTGCACAAGCCGTGACGCACGTTATCGCCATCCAAGAGATAAGTACTCACCCCCAGCTTATGCAACGCTTCTTCAAGCGCCCCTGCTACCGTGGATTTACCGGAACCAGACAACCCGGTAAACCACAGTACAACACCACGATGGCCGTGGCGTTGTTCCCGCTGTTGCGGTGTAACAGGATGGGCATGCCAGACGACGTTTTCGTCATGCAGCGCCATTATTTTCCTCCCAGCAGATCGCGCGCACCCCAGTGTGGGAAGTGGCGACGCACCAGTGCATTAAGCTCCAGCTCAAACGCGCTGAACTGAGAAGCCGCGGCGTGCTCCTGAACAAGTGGCTCACGCACCAGTCCCGCGCCAACGGTAACGTTGGTCAGGCGGTCAATAATTATCAGCCCGCCCGTCACCGGGTTCTGCTGATAGGTATCCAGCACCAGCGGCTCATCAAAGGTCAGATTAACCAGACCGATGCCGTTTAGCGGTAGCGCTTCAACGTCACGTTGGGTCAGGTTGTTTATATCGACCTGATATTGCACGCTATCAACGCGTGCGCGGGTCTTCTTGCCTGCGACTTTGATGTCGTAGCTTTGTCCAGGCGACAGCGGTTGTTCCGCCATCCAAACCACATCAATGGCAGCGCTTTGAACCGCCGGCAACGCCTCACCGGCATCAAGTAACAGGTCACCCCGGCTGATATCGATCTCATCTTTCAGCACCAGGGTGATCGCTTCACCTGCATGCGCTTCCTGTAAATCGCCATCAAAGGTCACGATCCGCGCTACGCTGGACTCAACGCCGGACGGCAGCACTTTGACGCGCTGCCCGACCTTCACGCTACCGGAGGCCAGCGTTCCGGCATAACCACGAAAATCCAGATTCGGTCGGTTCACATACTGCACCGGGAAGCGCATCGGCTGAGTATCAATACTGCGCTGGATCTCAACGGTTTCCAGCACTTCCAGCAGCGTCGGACCGCTGTACCACGGCATACTGGCGCTTTGCGAAGCCACGTTATCGCCTTCCAGCGCAGAGAGCGGCACAAACCGGATATCCAGGTTACCCGGAAGTTGTTCAGCAAAAGTAAGATAGTCTTCGCGAATGCGATTAAATGTCTCTTCGCTAAAGTCCACCAGATCCATTTTGTTGATCGCCACCACCAGGTGTTTGATCCCAAGCAGCGTGGAGATAAAGCTGTGACGACGAGTCTGATCCAGCACACCTTTACGCGCATCGATCAATAGGATCGCCAGGTCGCAGGTCGACGCACCGGTCGCCATGTTACGGGTGTACTGTTCATGCCCGGGAGTGTCCGCAATAATAAATTTGCGCTTCTCGGTAGAGAAATAACGGTAAGCCACGTCGATGGTGATGCCCTGCTCGCGCTCGGCCTGTAAGCCGTCAACCAATAACGCCAGATCAAGCTTTTCGCCCTGAGTGCCGTGACGTTTACTGTCATTGTGCAGCGATGAAAGCTGGTCTTCATAAATCTGACGCGTGTCGTGCAGCAGGCGACCAATCAGGGTGCTTTTCCCGTCATCCACGCTACCGCAGGTTAAAAAGCGCAGCAGACTTTTGTGTTGCTGGGCAACCATCCAGGCTTCAACGCCGCCTTCATTAGCAATTTGTTGTGCAAGTGTCGTATTCATGGCGGCTCCTTAGAAATACCCCTGACGTTTCTTCAGCTCCATGGAGCCCGCCTGGTCGCGGTCAATCACGCGGCCCTGACGTTCACTGGTGGTTGAGACCAGCATCTCTTCGATAATTTCCGGCAGCGTCTGCGCATTCGATTCCACCGCGCCCGTCAGCGGCCAGCAGCCGAGCGTACGGAAACGTACCATGCGTTTTTTAATCACTTCCCCGGGTTGCAGATCGATTCTGTCGTCATCAATCATCATCAACATGCCGTCGCGTTCAAGCACCGGACGCTCCGCCGCCAGATACAGTGGCACGATGTCGATATTTTCCAGCCAGATGTACTGCCAGATATCCTGTTCGGTCCAGTTGGAGAGCGGAAAGACGCGAATACTTTCGCCTTTGTTAATTTGTCCGTTGTAGTTGTGCCACAGCTCCGGGCGCTGATTTTTAGGATCCCAGCGATGAAAACGATCGCGGAAAGAGTAAATACGCTCTTTGGCACGTGATTTCTCTTCGTCACGACGAGCACCGCCAAACGCGGCATCAAAACCGTATTTATTGAGCGCCTGCTTCAGCCCTTCGGTTTTCATAATGTCGGTATGCTTGGCGCTGCCGTGAACGAACGGGTTGATGCCCATCGCCATCCCTTCCGGGTTTTTATGCACCAGCAGTTCGCAGCCGTAGGCTTTCGCCGTACGGTCACGAAACGCGTACATTTCGCTGAATTTCCAGCCGGTATCAACGTGCAGTAATGGGAACGGCAGCGTGCCTGGATAAAACGCTTTACGCGCCAGATGCAGCATTACGCTGGAATCTTTGCCGATGGAATACATCATCACCGGATTAGAAAACTCGGCGGCCACCTCACGAATGATATGGATGCTTTCCGCTTCCAGTTGCCGCAGGTGGGTAAGTCGTTTTTGATCCATAACCGTTCCTATGTAATGCCGTTATTTTGCTAACGATGCTCAGATAACCTGACTATAGGGAGGGCAAGAGGGCGAATGAAATTACGAATTGGAATGAGTAGTTCCTCAAAGGAATAACGATCCGGAAAAGCAAATATCAAAAAGTGCTTAAGCTACCGGATTTCGGGCATTTAGGAGCAAATGAAATTGTTTTACCTCGATCACAGTTTCATACTAGCGGCTGAAAATTTCTGCTTGGTATTTAAGGACTCATTATGTTTTCCGCAACGCGCCACCTTATTGCTGCCATGGCGCTCGGCGCGTGTTTTATCCTTCCTGCACAGGCAACATCCTCCAAACCTGGCGATATCGCAAATACCCAGGCTCGATATATCGCAACGTTTTTCCCGGGCCGCGTGACGGGATCTCCGGCTGAAATGTTATCTGCTGATTATATACGTCAGCAATTTCAGCAGATGGGCTACAGCAGTGATATTCGGACGTTTAATAGCCGTTATGTTTATACCGCCAAAAATAACCGTAAAAACTGGCATAACGTAACAGGAAGCACCGTTATTGCAGCACATGAAGGTAAAGCGCCGCAGCAGATTATTATTATGGCGCATCTCGACACCTACGCTGCACAAAGCGATGCCGATTCAGATGCCAATCTGGGTGGATTAACCCTGCAAGGGATCGACGACAACGCCGCAGGTGTTGGCGTGATGCTGGAACTGGCGGAAAAACTCAAAGACGTGCCGACGCAGTACGGCATCCGATTTATCGCCACCAGCGGCGAGGAAGAAGGCAAACTGGGCGCGGAGAACATCCTGAAGCGAATGAGCGCCGCCGAGAAGAAAAACACGCTGCTGGTTATCAACCTCGATAACCTGATTGTCGGTGATAAGCTCTATTTCAACAGCGGTAAGAAAACCCCGGAAGCGGTGCGAAAACTAACGCGCGACCGGGCACTGGCTATCGCGCATAGTCGCGGCATTGTAGCCAGCACCAATCCAGGCCTGAACAAAGACTATCCGAAGGGAACAGGATGTTGTAACGATGCGGAGGTCTTCGACGACGCGGGTATTGCTGTGCTCTCCGTTGAAGCGACCAACTGGAACCTGGGCAAGAAAGATGGCTACCAACAGCGCGCCAAAAGCGCCTCGTTCCCGTCTGGCAACAGCTGGCATGATGTGCGACTGGATAACCAGCAGCATATCGATAAAGCCTTACCGGGCCGGATAGAGCGCCGTAGCCGCGACGTAGTACGCATTATGCTGCCGCTGGTAAAAGAACTGGCGAAAGCAGGTAAATCCTGAAGAAGAAGCCCGGTAATAAGTAAACGTTACCGGGCTTTTAACAGTTAGCCTTCGTGCAGCCCGCACTCTCTTTTCAGCCCAAAGAACCGCGTCTCTTCTTCCGCCATTCCCGGCTCCCATTTGCGGGTGGTATGGGTATCGCCGACTGACAGATAGCCCTGATCCCACAGTGGATGGTACTTCAGACCATGCTTTTGCAGATACTGGTAAACCGTACGGTTGTCCCAGTCGATGATCGGCAGAACTTTAAACACACCACGCTGAATAGCCAGCACCGGTAAATGCGCACGACTGCCCGATTGCTCACGGCGCAGACCGGCAAACCAGGTTTGCGCGTCGAGTTCCTGTAGCGCCCGGTTCATCGGCTCGACTTTGTTGATGTCATTGTATTTTTCAATGCCCTCAACGCCCTGCTCCCACAGTTTGCCATAGCGCGCTTCCTGCCAGGCCGCACTTTCCTTCGCCCGGTAGACTTGCAGATTAAGCTTGAGCTTGTCCGTTAACTCGTCAATAAACTGGTAGGTTTCCGGGAACAGATAACCGGTATCGGTGAGGATCACCGGGATCTCCGGGCGAACCTGATTTACCAGGTGCAGGCTCACTGCCGCCTGAATACCAAAACTTGATGACAGTACATATTCGCCAGGCAGGTTTTCCAGCGCCCACGCCACGCGATCCTCGGCGCTCAATTTTTCCAGTTGGTCGTTGGTTTGCGCCAACGCCATAACGCGTTCAACTTTCGGCAGTTCGTTCAACGCGTTGAGATCGAGTTTGGACATAAGTTCCTCACTGTTTGCCTTGCCTGATGGCGCTGCGTTTATCAGGTCTGCCGATTCAGCAGACCCGATAAGTCAATTTCACATTATTCCCAGAAATCCCGGGCAGGATCGAGCACCGGGCGAATAATGCCCGCACGCACCGTAAAGTCACCGAAGCCTTCACCCGCTTCGCGCTCTTTCGCCCAGCGCCCAATCAGTTCATCCAGCGATGCCAGAATTTCCGGCTCGGTGATGTTCTCTTTAAACATCCGGGGAATGCGAGTTCCAATACGGTTGCCCCCTAAATGGAGGTTGTAACGTCCGGGCGCTTTCCCCACCAGACCAACTTCCGCCAGCATCGCGCGGCCGCAACCGTTCGGGCAGCCAGTCACACGCATGACAATATTTTCATCACTCAGGCTGTGCTTCGCCATCAGCGTGTCGATGTTGTCGATAAACGTTGGCAGGAAGCGCTCGGCCTCAGCCATCGCCAGCGGGCAGGTTGGGAACGACACGCAGGCCATCGAGTTTTCACGCTGCGGAGTGACCGCATTCATTAAGCCACTCTTCTGCGCAATCTTCTCGATCTTCGCCTTTTCACTCTCAGGAACACCTGCAATGATCAGGTTCTGGTTCGCGGTAATACGGAACTCACCTTTGTGGATCTTCGCGATCTCAAGCAGACCGGTTTTCAACGGACGGCCCGGATAATCCAGGATACGGCCGTTTTCAATAAACAGCGTCAGATGCCATTTATTGTCGATCCCTTTCACCCAGCCGATACGATCGCCGCGACCGGTGAACTCGTACGGGCGGATAGGCTCAAACTTGATCCCCGCGCGGCGCTCAACTTCAGCTTTAAAGGTCTCAACGCCTACGCGTTCCAGCGTGTATTTGGTTTTGGCGTTTTTACGATCGGTACGGTTACCCCAGTCACGCTGAGTCGTCACCACCGCTTCCGCCACGGCCAGTGTATGCTCAAGCGGCAGATAACCAAATTCGCTTGCCGTCCGGGCGTAAGTTTTCTTATTGCCATGCTCAATGGACAAACCGCCGCCCACCAGCAGGTTAAAGCCCACCAGCTTGCCGTTTTCCGCAATCGCCACGAAGTTCATGTCGTTGGCATGCAGATCGATGTCGTTCTGCGGTGGGATCACCACCGTGGTTTTAAACTTACGCGGCAGATAGGTTTGACCGAGGATCGGCTCCTCGTCAGTGGTCGCAACTTTTTCCTGATCAAGCCAGATCTCTGCATAGGCGCGGGTGCGCGGCAGCAGATGTTCGGAGATCTTTTTCGCCCACTCGTAGGCTTCGGCGTGCAGCTCAGATTCATACGGGTTGGAGGTACACAGCACGTTACGGTTCATATCGTTGGCGGTCGCCAGTGCGTCCAGGCCGACGGAGTGCAGCATTTGGTGTACCGGTTTAACGTTCTTCTTCAGAATGCCGTGAAACTGGAAGGTCTGACGGTTGGTCAGACGAATGCTGCCGTAAATAGTGTTGTCATGGGCGAACTTGTCGATCGCCTGCCACTGTTTGGTGGTGATCACTCCACCCGGCAGACGACAGCGCAGCAGCATCGCGTGACGCGGCTCCAGCTTTTGCTCGGCACGTTCGGCGCGAATATCGCGGTCGTCCTGCTGGTACATACCGTGAAAACGGATCAGCAAGAAGTTGTCGCCTTTAAACCCGCCGGTCAGGCCGTCGTTTAAATCTTCGGCAATGGTACCGCGCAGATAGTTGCTTTCCAGCTTCATACGCTCAGCGTCGGACAGTTTGCCTTCGACCACCAATGGTCCTGGATGTTTTTCGCTCATTAGTAGACATCTCGCTGATAACGGCGCTCAATGCGCAGCTCACTTAAAAATTCATCCGCCGCTTCGATATCCATACCACCGAATTCGGCAATCACTTCCAACAACGCCTGCTCAACGTCTTTCGCCATACGATTGGCATCGCCGCAGACATAAATGTGGGCACCGTCGTTAATCCAGCGCCACAGTTCCGCGCCCTGTTGGCGCAGTTTATCTTGTACGTAGACTTTTTCTTTTTGATCGCGGGACCAGGCGAGATCGATACGGCTCAGTACGCCCTCTTTGACGTAACGCTGCCATTCCACCTGATACAGGAAATCTTCGGTAAAGTGCGGGTTACCGAAAAACAGCCAGTTTTTGCCTTCGGCTCCATCAGCCGCACGCTGCTGCATGAAAGCACGGAACGGTGCAATTCCCGTACCCGGGCCAATCATAATCACCGGCGTCTGCGGGTTTGACGGCAGGCGGAAATTGTCGTTGTGTTCAATGAACACGCGGACTTCACCTTCTTCTTCCACGCGGTCGGCGAGGAAACTGGAAGCACCACCAGCACGGGCGCGACCTTCTATTTCATAACGCACCACGCCCACGGTGACGTGCACTTCGCTTTCCACTTCCGCCTGAGAAGAGGCAATGGAGTACAAACGCGGCGTCAACGGACGCAGAAGATCAACTAACGCCTGAGCATCCAGTTGCGCCGGGGAAAAGCGCACCATATCGACGATGGGCGTGGTGGCGGCATAATGCTGCAACTGTGCTTTGTCACCCACTAACGGCAGCAATGTTTCGCTGCGGGTTAAGGTGGCATAGTTCTCCACGATATTGCCGGTATTCAC
This sequence comes from Citrobacter freundii ATCC 8090 = MTCC 1658 = NBRC 12681, assembly GCF_011064845.1. NCBI lineage: Bacteria > Pseudomonadati > Pseudomonadota > Gammaproteobacteria > Enterobacterales > Enterobacteriaceae > Citrobacter > Citrobacter freundii. Next base: position 3,895,960 of record NZ_CP049015.1, read on the forward strand.
CGTCAGCTCGAAATGCCACTGCAACGCTTCAGCGAGCGACAAGGTTTTGCCTTCAACCGTCACCGGTTCATCACCTTTCAGCCACAGCAGTTCAACCAGCTCTTTGACCAGCGCCGGGTCGTTCTGATACCACACGCCCAGCGCGTCGCCCGGCTGATAGCGCAGACCGGAATCGCCAAGGTCGATTTCGATATGGCGGACATCTTTTTCCGAATTACGGCCGGTAATTTTCTGATTCACCGCAAGCGACGCCGTCAGCGGCGCTTCTTTGGTGTACGGACTGGTGTGTACTTCATTTACTGCACCGCTCGCGGCAACTTGCACAGACGGTACCGCAGGCGCACGTGCTTTCAGGACATCAACCAAACGGGCACGCCACTGCGCGGCGGCGGCCTGGTATTCCACGTCGGCATCGACGCGGTCGAGCAGACGTTCACCGCCCAGCTCGGCCAGTTTCGCATCGAAGTCTTTTCCTGACTGACAGAAAAACTCATAGGAGGTGTCGCCAAGACCAAACACGGCAAAAGCGGTGTTATTGAGCTTTGGCGCTTTTTTCGAGAACAGGAATTTATGCAACGCCACAGCTTCTTCCGCCGGTTCACCTTCCCCTTGCGTCGACGCCACCACGATCAGCAGTTTTTCATTGGCGATTTGTTTGAATTTATAGTCGCCAGCGTTGATCAGAGTGACGTTGAGCTTCGCGGCGATCAGATCATCGCGCAGGGCTTCCGCCACACGACGCGCATTACCGGTTTGCGAGGCGGAGATAAGCGTAATGCCTGGCATTTCAGCGACAGGCGCAAGCGCCACTGCATTGCTACCAGGCTGCTGATTCAGCACGCCCCAAAAATAGCCAGAAACCCACGCAAGCTGTGCGGGAGTGAAATCGGTCGTGGCTGCCTGAAGGCGTGCCAGTTGCTCCGGGTTTAGCGGTAGCAGAGCGGAAGGTGGGGCCTGTGTCGTCATGCGTTGTCATGTTCCAGTAAGCAAAGCGGATTTCAGCAATAAAACCCAAACTGAAGATAAGGTTAACGGCGGGGATAGTAACAATTAAAGAAGGGATAGAAATAACAAATAACCAAATGGACTAACCTGTTTTAGTTATAGTCATTAACGACAAAAACGATTTAATAACTATATGATATTTAAATAGTTATTAAACATTAACAGTGTAAATATGACGTTCTGATGCTTAGCGCCCTTTTAACTAATGATAAAAATTGTGCTTTACGGTACCCTACGGCGGTTTTTCGCATTCTTGAGAGTAAATAATGTCCACCACCTTGTTTAAAGATTTCACCTTCGAAGCCGCTCACCGCCTGCCGCACGTACCGGAAGGGCATAAGTGTGGCCGCCTGCATGGTCACTCATTTATGGTGCGTCTTGAAATTACCGGTGAAGTCGATCCGCATACCGGTTGGATCATGGATTTTGCTGAGTTAAAAGCCGCGTTTAAGCCGACTTACGACAGACTCGATCACTACTATTTGAACGATATTCCTGGCTTAGAAAATCCAACCAGTGAAGTGCTGGCCAAATGGATTTGGGATCAGATTAAACCTGTGGTCCCTCTGCTAAGTGCTGTAATGGTGAAAGAAACCTGCACAGCAGGCTGCGTGTACCGCGGCGAGTGATTGTAGGCTTGCCGGATGGCAATGCGTCTTATCCGGCCTGCAACAAGCAACAAACTCTGGCCGGGTAAGCGAAACGCTCCCGGCACAGTTATCAGGCAATATTCAGATATTTATGGGTTTGCATCGACAGACGCCAGTTGCGCGCAATACAGGTATCAATACACAAACGCGTCGCATCTTCTTTCTGGCTGATTGGCTGTAAGGCGATGATTCGTGGTTTGTCGTCGCTCAACGTCGCCAGCAGTTCATCCAGCGCTTCAATATCGCGAACGCGACCAACCGGATGTTTGATTTCATTCGCGCGCTCCAGCGCCTGCGACAGCACATCATAACCGCCACGCATATTTACCTTCGGCGATACGGTCACCCAGGTATTCGGCGTACAGCGTACTTCGTGGGTACCACTGGTTTCAATCTGGCAGCTAAAGCCGTTCTTTTCCAGCAGGTCAGTCAGCGGCATCAGGTCATGAATGCAGGGCTCGCCGCCGGTGATCACCACGTGACGGGCGGTATACCCCTGACGCGAAATGACCGCCAGCAGATCCTCACTGCTCGCCGCCCCCCATTTGTCGCTTTCTTTGGTCTTGGCCAGGATGCTGTACAGGGAGACTTCCCGATCCTCAAGCTTATCCCAGGTGTGTTTGGTATCGCACCAGGCACAGCCAACCGGGCATCCCTGTAAACGAATAAAAATGGCGGGGACGCCGGTAAAGTAACCCTCACCTTGCAGGGTCTGGAACATCTCGTTAATCGGGTACTGCATAGCGCTCTCAATATGGGGATAAACGATAATTATCGCAGATCCCCGCCAAAGTATCATGCCCCATCGATGCTTTACGAGGCGATCGCCGCGACAAAGCGTGCCGTTATCTGCTGCGGACGCGTGATCGCGCCACCAACCACCACGGTATGGGCACCTAATTCCAGGCATCGTGCGGCACGTTCCGGAGTATCGACGTTTCCTTCTGCCACGACAGGTACGCTGACCGCCGCCAATACCTCACGTAAAAAACCGCAGTCGTTTTCCGCCAGCACATGCCCGGCAGTGTCAGCGGTATAGCCGTAGAGCGTGGTGCCCACGCAGTCAAAACCCAGACGCTCAGCTGTCACCGCTTCGTCTATGGTGGCGATATCCGCCATCAGCAGCACAGACGGGTAGCGAGCGCGGATTTGCATAACTAATTCTTCCAGCGTTTGTCCTCCTGGGCGCGGGCGCGCTGTCGCATCCAGAGCAATAATCTCCGGCTCAACGGTCATTAGCTCATCCACTTCCTTGAGGGTGGCCGTGATAAACACATCGCTACCCGGATAATCGCGCTTGATAATCCCAATCACCGGCAGGGAGACGCTCTCTTTGATCGCGCGAATGTCCACCACGCTGTTCGCACGAATACCTACAGCACCTCCCTGCGCTGCCGCCAGCGCCATACGCGACATAATAAACGGACTGTGCAGGGGCTCATTTTCCAGCGCCTGGCAGGAGACGATTAATTTACCTTTCAGGGAATCCAGTACAGTTTTCATTACGATAAGATCTCTTCGACTTCGTTTTTGATGATGGTGACATGCGGGCCATAAATCACCTGAACCCCGTTGCCGCGAATAATTACGCCACGCGCTCCGGTCGCTTTCAGCGCCGCTTCATCGACCTTGCTACTCTCTTTTACCGTCACGCGCAGACGTGTGGCGCAACAGTCCACCTCTTCCAGATTCTCTTTACCTCCCAGTCCGGCAATCACAGCCGCAGCACGCTCACTTTGCGGCAGGCCGGATTCAGTCGGTGCTGCGTTTTCACGACCAGGCGTCAACCAGTTAAAGCGGTTAATCAAATAGCGGAAGGTGAAGTAGTAAAGGAAGAACCACGGGATCCCCACCATAGGGACGTACATCCAGTTGGTTTTAGCTTCCCCCTGTAGCACACCGAAGAGGAGGAAATCGATAAGCCCACCCGAAAAGGTTTGCCCGATGGTGATATGTAAAATATGTGCCATCATAAACGCCAGACCATCGAAGAAGGCGTGAATGACGTATAACACAGGTGCGACAAACAGGAAGGAGAACTCGATAGGCTCAGTGATCCCCGTCAGGAAAGAGGTCAGGGCCGCAGACAACAGCAGTCCGGCGACAAGCTTTCTGTTCTCTGGTTTGGCAGTATGGTACATCGCAAGACATGCGCCAAGCAGGCCAAACATCATGGTGATAAAGCGCCCGGACATAAAGCGCGAGGTGCCCGCATAGAACTGCTGCGTATTCGGATCGGCAAGTTGCGCGAAGAAAATACGCTGCGTGCCTTCAACCAACTGGCCGTTGACGATTTCACTCCCGCCAAGCGCTGTGGTCCAGAACGGTAAATAAAAGATATGGTGTAACCCCAGTGGGCCAAGCATACGCAGGATGAAGCCGTACAACAGCGTACCCAGATAACCGGTCGCATCCACCAGACCACCCAGTCCAAAAATGAGTTTCTGGAAATGCGGCCAAACCACCGTCATGACCGCACCCACTACAATCGCGGCAAGGGAGCTAATAATCGGCACAAAGCGCGAACCGCTGAAGAAACCAAGGAACTGAGGCAGCGAGACTTTATTGAAACGGCTATGCAGCGCGCAGGTGACAAGCCCAATCACCACCCCACCAAATACGCCTGTTTCCAGCGTCTGAATACCCAGCGTCATCCCCTGGCCTACGGCACCGGGATTCTCGTGCGCCAGCGTTCCGTTGAGTGTCAATAAAGCGTTGATGGTGGCGTTCATCACCAGAAATGCCAGCAATGCAGCAAGCCCGGCGGTGCCTTTATCCGTTTTCGCCAGTCCTACTGCCACACCCACCGCAAAAAGCACCGACAGGTTGGCAAACACAATAGAACCTGCGCTGGTCATGATCGTGAAGATTGCCTGTAACCAGTCAACGTCCAAAAACGGATACGCCGTCAATGTGTTTGGATTCGACAGTGCGCCGCCAATCCCTAGCAACAGCCCCGCAGCGGGCAGTACCGCAATCGGCAGCATGAACGATTTGCCGAACCGCTGTGCCTTTTCAAACCATGCGCCCGATGAGGCGCCGCTAAACATTTGCATCATTTTTTCATCTCCCCGATTAATGATGAAAATTTTTACCATAATTATTTTTATAAATGAAAATTATCATCAAAAACCAGGAAGCCGATCATACTTTTTTAAAATGACTGGCATCTCTCCCCTGCTTTCCGCCACACTATCAGCAGAGAAACGCATTAAGGATTTTGCATGTCAGAAAATGAAAACCTGCTGCTGAGATTGCGCCAGGGCGTTGACGGATATAGCCGAACACAGCAGAAGCTGGGAGAGTTTGTGCTTAGTGATCCGGCAAAAGTTGTCTACCTGACGATTACCGAACTGGCGCGTGAAAGCGACACCAGCGAGGCGAGCGTCACACGTCTGTGCCGCACGCTTGGGTGTAAGGGTTATAACGAATTCAAAATGGCGCTGGCTCTCGATCTCCAGCAAGGACAGCCGGTAGAGCACAGCGGGGATGAAATTGACAATGTGGTCAATGAATCCGTGCAAGCGCTGCAGGACACAGCAAAGTTACTCGACAGGACATTACTGGAATCCGCCGCTCTGGCGCTACATCAGGCTCAGTCGGTACAGATTTATGGCGTAGCGGCCAGCGCTATTCTGGGGGAGTATTTACATTACAAACTCCTGCGCCTCGGCAAACCCGCGCAACTGTTCAGCGACATGCACCGCGCAGCCATGAATGCCACTACGCTTAGCAAAAATACGCTCGTGGTAGCGATCTCCAGTTCAGGCTCCACGCGCGATCTGCTGCATGTCGTGAAACTGGCGCGTAAGCAAGGCGTGCGCGTACTGGCGCTGAGTAATACGCCGCGCAGTCCGCTGGCCTCGCTGAGCGATATTCAACTGGTCGCAGCCAAACCAGAAGGTCCGTTGAGTGCTGGTGCGCTAAACGCCAAGGTGGGTGTGATGCTGTTGGTAGAACTTCTCACCACGTCGCTGATTGCGCTGGATGAAAAGTATAGTGATGTGAGCCAGCAAACCGCCAGCGCAACACTTCCTCTACTGCTTTAAAAGCATAAAAAAACCCGCCGCAGCGGGTTTTTACGTTAAGAGTTAAAGAACAGGATTACGCCTGACCTTTGATCTCTTTACGACCGTTGTACGGTGCTTGTTCACCCAGAGCTTCTTCGATACGAATCAGCTGGTTGTACTTAGCAACGCGGTCAGAACGGCTCATAGAACCAGTTTTGATCTGGCCTGCAGCGGTACCAACAGCCAGGTCAGCGATGGTAGCATCTTCAGTTTCGCCAGAACGGTGAGAGATGACAGCGGTGTAGCCAGCATCTTTCGCCATTTTGATCGCAGCCAGAGTTTCGGTCAGAGAACCGATCTGGTTGAATTTGATCAGGATGGAGTTAACGATGCCTTTTTCGATGCCTTCTTTCAGGATCTTGGTGTTGGTTACGAACAGATCGTCACCAACCAGCTGGATTTTGTCGCCCAGTACTTTAGTCTGGTATGCGAAACCGTCCCAGTCAGACTCGTCCAGACCATCTTCGATGGACACGATCGGGTACTGTTTGGTCAGTTCTTCCAGGAAGTGAGTGAATTCTTCGGAGGTGAACGCTTTGTTGCCTTCGCCAGCCAGAACGTATTTACCGTCTTTGTAGAATTCAGAAGCTGCACAGTCCATCGCCAGAGTGATGTCTTTGCCCAGCTCGTAGCCAGCTGCTTTAACCGCTTCAGCGATTACAGCCAGAGCTTCAGCGTTGGAACCCAGGTTCGGCGCGTAGCCGCCTTCGTCACCAACTGCAGTGTTCATACCTTTAGCTTTCAGAACTTTAGCCAGGTTGTGGAACACTTCAGAACCCATACGAACGGCTTCTTTCAGAGTCTTAGCGCCAACCGGCTGAATCATGAATTCCTGGATGTCGACGTTGTTGTCAGCGTGCTCACCACCGTTGATGATGTTCATCATCGGAACCGGCATGGAGTATTTACCCGGAGTACCGTTCAGTTCAGCGATGTGTGCATACAGCGGCAGGCCTTTAGCAGCAGCTGCTGCTTTGGCGTTCGCCAGGGACACAGCCAGGATGGCGTTTGCACCGAAGTTGGATTTGTTTTCAGTACCGTCCAGATCGATCATGATCTTGTCGATGCCAGCCTGATCTTTAGCATCTTTACCCAGCAGAGCCTGAGCAATTGGGCCGTTAACAGCTGCAACAGCTTTCAGTACGCCTTTACCCATGAAACGGGATTTGTCGCCATCGCGCAGTTCCAGTGCTTCGCGGGAACCAGTAGAAGCACCTGACGGAGCTGCTGCCATACCAACGAAACCACCTTCCAGGTGTACTTCGGCTTCAACAGTCGGGTTACCACGGGAGTCGATGATTTCACGACCGATGATTTTAACGATTTTGGACATTAGATTTTCCTCAGTACAAGTTAAACTAAAACTCCAGACAAACAATGCACCCTGATGGGTGCATTGCCGTTCTAACTTATTTACTTCTTACTTCGCCTGACGCTTCTGATGTTCACTGGCGGCTTTCACAAAGCCGGCAAACAGCGGGTGCCCATCACGTGGCGTGGAAGTAAATTCCGGGTGGAACTGACAGGCCACGAACCACGGATGATTCGGTACCTCAATGATCTCGACCAACTGATCATCACCGGAACGGCCTGCAATACGCAGACCCGCAGCTTCAATCTGTTTCAACAGCATATTGTTGACTTCGTAACGGTGGCGGTGGCGTTCAACAATTGTCGGCGCACCGTACAGTTGACGAACCAGGCTATCGTCGCTCAACTGACACTGCTGCGCACCAAGACGCATAGTGCCGCCCAGATCGCTCTTCTCGGTACGGACTTCGACGTTGCCGTCTTCATCGCGCCATTCGGTAATCAGGGCCACCACCGGGTACTTACAGTCTGGCACAAATTCCGTGGAGTTGGCGTTGTCCATACCCACTACGTTACGTGCAAACTCAATCAACGCAACCTGCATACCCAGGCAAATGCCCAGATAAGGAATATTGTTCTCACGCGCAAAGCGCGCCGTCGCGATTTTACCTTCAACACCACGGTAGCCGAAGCCGCCAGGGATCAGGATTGCATCAAGACCTTTCAGGATCTCAACGCCACGCGTTTCGACATCTTGTGAATCGATCAGCTTGATATTGACGGTGACACGATTCTTCAGACCGCCATGCTTCAGCGCTTCGATAACTGATTTATAGGCATCCGGCAGTTCAATGTACTTGCCGACCATACCGATAGTCACTTCGCCTGCCGGATTCGCTTCTTCGTAGATAACCTGTTCCCATTCTGACAGATTAGCTTCCGGACAGTTCAAGCTGAATCGTTTACAAATATAATCGTCAAGGCCCTGAGATTTCAACAGGCCCGGGATTTTATAGATGGAATCGACATCTTTCAGAGAAATCACCGCTTTTTCCGGAACGTTACAGAACAATGCAATTTTTGCACGTTCATTAGCCGGAACTGCGCGATCGGAGCGGCAAATCAGGATATCTGGCTGAATACCGATAGAAAGCAGCTCTTTTACAGAGTGCTGGGTCGGTTTAGTTTTGACTTCACCTGCCGCCGCCATGTACGGAACCAGCGTCAGATGCATAAACAGCGTGTGCTCGCGACCAATTTCTACGGCCATCTGGCGAATCGCTTCAAGGAACGGCAGAGATTCGATATCCCCAACGGTTCCGCCGATTTCGACCAGAACAACATCATGACCTTCACCGCCTTCCAGAACTCGCTCTTTAATGGCATTCGTGATGTGCGGGATAACCTGAACGGTCGCGCCCAGGTAGTCGCCACGGCGTTCTTTACGCAGAACGTCGGAGTAGATACGACCGGTAGTGAAGTTGTTGCGGCGGCTCATTTTGGTACGAATGAAGCGCTCATAGTGACCCAGGTCCAGGTCGGTTTCAGCGCCGTCTTCGGTAACGAACACTTCCCCGTGTTGGATTGGGCTCATAGTACCTGGATCGACGTTGATGTACGGATCCAGTTTCATCATGGTTACATTGAGGCCACGGGCTTCAAGAATGGCTGCCAGGGAGGCTGCGGCAATGCCTTTTCCCAGAGAGGATACGACCCCGCCGGTCACAAAAATATAGTTCGTTGTCATGCTGGACCTGAGAAGTTAGGGTGAAACGATGGAATTACCAAGACGGGAAAGTAGTATACCCGAACATGACGAGCGCCACAAACTTTCATTATTCCTCCTCTTCACCAGGCTCACATTAACATCGGGAGTGAGAAAATAGCCCCTTTGGGGTAAATGTTTTTGACGTAAATCAAGCGCTTGTTATTTAAAAAATCACACAAATCGCCCTTGACCGACGAAATCCCTTAGAGATCAATTTCCTGCCGTTTTACCTGTTGCCAGACTTCTTCCATAGTTTCCAGATCAACACCAGTCATTTCCAGACCTCGAGCCGCCACAATTCGCTCAACCTCACGAAAACGCCGCTCAAACTTCTCGTTCGCTTTCTGCAATGCGGTCTCTGCTTTAGTGCCTAAATGCCGGGCCATATTGACCGTGGCAAACAGCAGATCGCCCATTTCCTCCTCCAGTTTAGCCTGGTCGACAACAGCCTGCTTCGCCTCAAACATGACTTCGTCGATCTCTTCGTAAACCTTGTCGACAACCGGTCCTAATGTTTTCCAGTCGAAGCCAACATTTGAGCAGCGTTTCTGGATTTTTTGGGCGCGCATTAATGCCGGTAAACTACGGGGAATATCGTCGAGCGCGGAATGCTGCGCCTTCTCAGCACGTTCTTCGGTTTTGATTTGCTCCCAACGGGTAAGCACCTCGGTGCTGTTACTGGCAGAAACATCAGCAAAAACATGCGGGTGGCGGCGTTCAAGCTTATCGCTTATCGCAGCGCAAATATCATCAAAGTTGAAGCGCCCTTCTTCCTGAGCCATCTGGGCGTAAAACACCACCTGGAACAGCAGATCCCCCAACTCTCCACGCAGGTCGTCGAAGTCTTCTCGCGCAATCGCGTCCAGCACTTCATAAGTTTCTTCGAGGGTATAAGGAGCAATAGTGGCGAATGTCTGCTCTTTGTCCCACGGACAGCCGTTCTCCGGGTCGCGCAGGCGCTGCATAATACCGAGCAGTCGGTCGATTTGATTCATTGGAATATCCTGAAATTTCAATACAGTAGGCCGGATAAGGCGACATCCGGCAACATAGCAATGCCTGATGGCAACGCTAACGCGTCTTATCAGGCCTACAAGGTTATCCGGCCTACATAATGATTAATTACCGTGCAGACGACGTGCGTCGATCACATCCGGTACCTGGTTCAGCTTGCCGAGCACGCGCCCGAGCACCTGCAGGTTGTAGATTTCGATGGTCATATCAATGGTGGCAAGCTGTTGTTTGGTATCACTCCGGCTGGCAACTCCCAGCACGTTTACCTTCTCGTTGGCGAGAATCGTGGTGATATCACGTAACAAGCCACTGCGATCGTTGGCCTGGACGCGAACCACCAGCGAATACCCTGCAGAGTAACTTTCGCCCCAGACCGCATCAACAATACGTTCCGGCGCATGGGAACGCAGCTCAGTCAGCTGTTCACAATCCGCCCGGTGCACGGAAATACCGCGTCCCTGGGTAATAAACCCGACAATCTCATCGCCTGGAATCGGCTGGCAGCAGCGAGCGATGTGGTGCATCAGGTTACCTACCCCTTCCACCACGACACGACCGTCGTCTTTACGGCGACTTTGCGGTGCGTGCGTTTTCTGCTGAAGCTGTTTCAGCGCGGCGGCATCCTGTTCGGCAGCGCTTGGCTTATTAAACTGCGCCTGCAGGAAATTCACCATCTGGTTGAGGCGGATGTCTCCTCCGCCAATCGCCGCCAACAGTTCATCCAGCTCATTGAAACTGTAGCGCGGCAGCAGATGTTTTTCCGCTTCTTTCAGGCTGATGCCTAAATGCGCCAGTTCATCGTCGAGGATCTGGCGACCTGCAAGAATGTTCTTATCACGGTCCTGTTTACGGAACCAGGCGTGGATCTTCGAACGCCCACGACTGGTGGTTACATAGCCAAGGTTAGGGTTCAACCAGTCGCGGCTTGGGTTTGGCTGTTTCTGGGTGATAATTTCAATTTGATCGCCCATCTGTAGTTGGTAGGTAAACGGTACGATGCGTCCACCAATTTTCGCGCCAATGCAACGATGCCCCACATCACTATGAATGTGGTAAGCAAAATCGAGCGGCGTGGAGCCTGCTGGCAGATCCACAACGTCGCCTTTCGGTGTAAAGACGTACACGCGGTCATCAAAGACCTGGCTACGAACTTCATCCAGCATTTCACCGGAATCTGCCATCTCTTCCTGCCAGGCGATCAGCTTACGCAGCCATGCAATACGATCTTCATGACCAGAGCGCGCGGCGCCTGAAGCAGTGCCCTCTTTGTACTTCCAGTGTGCCGCGACGCCCAGTTCGGCATCTTCGTGCATCTGTTTAGTACGGATCTGAATTTCAATAGTTTTCCCACCCGGCCCCAGCACAACCGTATGGATTGACTGGTAGCCGTTGGGTTTCGGGTTCGCGACGTAGTCATCAAACTCATCCGGCAGATGGCGATAGTGAGTATGTACTATCCCGAGCGCGGCATAGCAGTCCTGTAAACGCTCTGCCACGATACGCACTGCGCGCACATCGAACAGTTCATCGAAGGCCAACTGCTTTTTCTGCATTTTGCGCCAGATGCTGTAGATATGCTTCGGACGCCCGTACACTTCAGCTTTGACGCCTTCCGTTTTCATCTCTGAGCGCAAATGACCAACGAACTCATCAATGTAATGCTCCCTGTCGATACGACGTTCATGCAGCAGCTTGGCAATGCGTTTGTATTCAGCCGGGTGCAGATAACGGAAGCAGTAATCTTCCAGCTCCCATTTTAATTGCCCGATTCCCAAACGGTTGGCCAGCGGTGCATAGATATTGGTGCACTCTTTTGCCGCCAGAACGCGTTCATCTTCCGGCGCGTCTTTCACTTCACGCAGATGGGCAATCCGCTCTGCCAGCTTGATGACCACACAGCGGAAGTCATCTACCATTGCCAGCAGCATGCGGCGGACGTTATCGACCTGCTCGGAAGAAACTGAATCGGTATGCGTGGCTTTAAGCTGGCGTATCGCCGCCATATCACGCACGCCGTGGATAAGATGAACAATGGATTTGCCCACGCTCTCGCGCAGGATGTCTTCACTTACCACGTTGGCATCAGCCAGAGGGAACAGCATTGCTGCACGCAGCGTGTCGATATCCATGCTCAACATGGAGAGAATTTCTACCATCTCCACGCCACGCCACAGCAGCAGATCCGCATCCGGATGCCCCTGTGTCTGCTGGAGGCAGTACGCCCAGGTTTCGGCTAAGCGTTCACACGACTGCTGGCTGGAGATCCCCAGACTCGCGATCCATTTCTTGGGATCAAACTCACCAGCTTTATTTAAATGTGCACTTCTTACCGCAACCATCGTCCTCTCCTTAAGGGGCATGGCCTGTCGAAGTCGACAAGCCGAACCCATTGTCTTTCACACAGCATTACAAGGCGAAATCCAATGGGTATTAAGTTCATTACAAACGCTCAAACAGGACCATTGATTCCAGGTGTCCAGTGTGCGGGAACATATCGAGCATCGCCAGCCGCCGGATGGCATATCCCGCATTGAGCAAAGCATCGCTGTCACGAGCCAGCGTTGCCGGGTTACAGGATACATAAACAACGCGTATAGGTTCTAATTTTATAATATGTTGCATCACACCTGCAGCCCCCGCACGCGCAGGATCGAGCAAAACTTTGTCGAATCCGTTTTTCGCCCACGGCTGCCGGGTAACATCTTCCTCAAGGTTCTCATGAAAGAATGTCACATTGTGTAATCCGTTATTCAGCGCATTCTCCCGACCTTTTCCAACCAGCGCCGGAACACCTTCCACGCCAACCACGCTTGCTGCTCGAGTTGCCAGCGGCAGGGTAAAATTACCCATTCCACAGAACAGATCGAGTACGCGATCTTCAGGTTGCACATCGAGCCATTCCAGCGCACGGGCCACCATTTGTTGGTTTACCCCTTCGTTAACCTGAATAAAATCGCGCGGGCTGAAGGTTAACCGTAGTCCATTTGAGTCATACCAGGGCGATTCTTCTGATATTGATTCCAGTATCTCGCTTTGCGGGGCCAGAAACAAAGACAGCCCCAGAGAATGCGAAAAGCATTCCAGTTTTTCTTTATCCGCTGCACTTAATGGCGCCGTGTGGCGCAAAATCATCAGGGTTCCGCTCCCTGCCTGCACCAGTTCAACATGTCCAAGGTGGCGTAACCCTTGAAGACTTTCCAGACACGCCCTGAGATGGGGCAATAACGCTTCAAGCTGGGGCACCAAAACAGGGCATTGTTTGACATCGATAATGTCGCTGGAGCCTGATTTACGAAACCCCATCTGCAATTTTTGTTCTTTTGGCCGATAGTTCAGGCTCAATCGGGCACGACGACGATAGCCCCACGGCGTATCAGCTATAACATCCGACACGTCACATTTCATTAAACGCGACAACGCCGCGCTTTTACTACGCTGCTGTAACGAGATGCTGGCATGCTGCTGCTGGCAACCGCCGCATACGCCAAAATGCGGGCAACGTGGCACTTCACGCTCAGGGCTGTTGTTCAAACGTCGTTTTACTTGCGCGCGGGCGAACTGTTTTTTATCTTCGGTAATCACCACCTCGGCGCTTTCCTGGGGTAGCAATTCCGGTATAAACAACGCTTTTCCGTTATGGCGAGCGACGCCCTGACCAAAAGGATCGAGGTCATTGACGGTAACGGTTATGATCTGACGCGTCGTCACGCGTCGTTTTGCAGAGTAGAATTGCGCCATCGACGAGATATTTCTCTATTTAACAGTGTGACCCTAATTGTCCCATAACGGAACTCCATGACCAACTACAGCCTGCGCGCACGCATGATGATTCTGATCCTGGCCCCGACCGTCCTGATAGGTTTGTTGCTCAGTATCTTTTTTGTTGTGCATCGCTATAACGACTTGCAGCGTCAACTGGAAGATGCTGGTGCCAGCATCATAGAACCACTCGCGGTCTCCAGCGAATATGGCATGAACCTGCAAAACAGGGAATCTATCGGCCAGCTTATCAGCGTGCTGCATCGTCGCCATTCCGATATCGTGCGGGCAATTTCTGTTTATGACGAAAATAACCGACTGTTCGTCACCTCTAATTTTCATCTCGATCCGTCTGAAATGCAGTTGGCGACAGGTTCACCGTTTCCCCGTAAGCTGAGCGTCACCCGGCACGGGGATATCATGATCCTGCGTACCCCGATTATATCGGAAAGCTATTCACCAGATGAATCCGCCGTAAGCGATGCGAAAAACACCAAAAATATGCTGGGGTATGTGGCGCTTGAGCTGGATCTTAAGTCCGTGCGATTGCAGCAGTACAAAGAGATCTTTATCTCCAGTGTAATGATGCTGTTTTGTATTGGTATTGCGTTAATTTTTGGCTGGCGTCTGATGCGAGACGTAACCGGCCCGATTCGCAATATGGTGAATACCGTTGACCGAATTCGTAGAGGACAGCTCGACAGCCGCGTGGAAGGTTTCATGCTGGGCGAGCTGGATATGCTCAAAAATGGTATCAACTCGATGGCGATGTCACTTGCGGCTTACCATGAAGAGATGCAGCACAACATCGATCAGGCCACCTCTGACCTGCGTGAAACGCTGGAGCAGATGGAAATCCAGAACGTCGAACTGGATCTGGCGAAGAAACGCGCCCAGGAAGCGGCGCGTATTAAGTCTGAGTTTCTGGCTAACATGTCGCACGAACTGCGAACACCGCTGAATGGCGTGATTGGCTTCACCCGTCTTACGCTAAAAACCGAGCTCAACACCACGCAGCGCGATCACCTGAATACCATTGAACGCTCGGCTAACAATCTGCTGGCTATCATCAATGATGTACTCGACTTCTCCAAACTTGAGGCGGGCAAGCTGATTCTGGAAAGCATTCCCTTCCCGCTGCGCAGCACGCTGGATGACGTCGTTACGCTGTTAGCGCATTCATCCCATGATAAAGGGCTTGAGCTGACGCTGAATATTAAGAATGACGTGCCGGACAACGTCATCGGCGATCCGCTGCGCTTACAGCAGGTAATCACTAATCTGGTTGGCAATGCCATCAAATTTACCGAAGGCGGCAATATCGACATTCTGGTCGAGAAGCGCGCCCTTAGTAACACGAAAGTGCAGATTGAAGTACAAATCCGCGATACCGGAATTGGTATTCCTGAGCGCGATCAGTCACGCTTGTTCCAGGCCTTCCGCCAGGCGGATGCCAGTATTTCCCGCCGCCACGGCGGTACCGGGCTGGGCCTGGTCATTACGCAAAAACTGGTCAACGAAATGGGCGGGGATATCTCCTTCCATAGTCAACCGAACCGGGGTTCCACGTTCTGGTTCCATATCAGCCTCGATCTTAACCCTAACGTTCTCGTTGACCGCTCAACCACGCTCTGCCTGGCCGGTAAACGACTGGCCTACGTCGAACCGAACGCCACTGCCGCACAGTGCACGTTAGATATCTTGAGCGAAACGCCGTTGGAGGTGATTTACAGCCCTTCATTCTCTGGGCTGCCGAAGGATCACTACGATATTCTGCTGCTCGGCATTCCGGTCACTTTACGCGAACCGCTCACCATGCAGCATGAGCGGCTGGCAAACGCTGCGGCGATGACCGACTTTTTGTTACTGGCCCTGCCTTGCCATGCGCAGATTAACGCCGAGAAGTTAAAACAGGGCGGCGCGGCGGCATGTCTGTTGAAACCTCTCACCTCAACTCGCTTACTGCCTGCGCTGACAGAGTATTGTCAGGTGAATCACAGCGCGGATCCGCTGCTGTTAGACGATAGCAAAATCGCGATGACCGTTATGGCGGTAGACGACAACCCGGCGAACCTCAAGCTGATTGGCGCACTGTTGGAAGATAAGGTGCAGCACGTCGTGCTCTGCGACAGTGGGCATCAAGCGGTGGATCGCGCCAGACAAATGCAATTTGATCTGATCCTGATGGATATTCAGATGCCAGACATGGACGGCATTCGCGCTTGTGAGCTAATCCACCAGCTTCCTCATCAACAGCAGACACCGGTCATTGCGGTCACCGCACACGCCATGGCCGGGCAGAAAGAGAAGCTGCTCAGCGCCGGGATGAACGATTACCTGGCGAAGCCTATCGAGGAAGATAAGCTGCATAATCTGCTGTTACGCTACAAACCCGGCGCAAGCACAGCGCTTAGGGCGATCGCCGTTGAACCCGTTGAGCCGGTCGTCAATCCGAATACCACACTCGACTGGCAGTTAGCATTAAGACAAGCCGCAGGTAAAAACGATTTGGCGCGGGATATGCTGCAAATGCTGCTCGATTTTCTGCCCGAAGTACGTAACAAAATTGAAGAACAGCTGGTCGGTGAAAACCCTGAAGGGCTGGTGGATATGATCCACAAGCTGCACGGCAGCTGCGGTTATAGCGGCGTTCCCCGCATGAAAAACCTGTGTCAGCTTATTGAGCAGCAATTACGTAGCGGGACCAAGGAAGAAGAGCTGGAGCCTGAGTTTTTAGAGCTTCTGGATGAAATGGACAACGTTGCGCGCGAAGCGAAGAAGTTGTTGGGGTAATATTCGCAGGAAGGCGGCGTGACCGCCTTATCCAACCTACAACTCAGCGTAATTGCTGCCCGGCTTTAAGCGTTGCGGCCACGTTTCGCGCCGTCATTCGTACGTTGTCGCTCGCGTTCTTTAGCGCCTCATCCAGGGTACAGATGGTATAGATGACACTGAAAACCGCATCCAGCCCATGCTCGTGGACCACACCGACATCCGCCGTCAGGCTACCGGCAATGCCGATAACCGGTTTGTTGTAACGCTTTGCGACCTTCGCCACGCCAACCGGAACCTTACCGTGAATGGTCTGACTATCAATGCGCCCTTCACCCGTTACCACTAAATCCGCATCCGCAACGCAGGCGTCAAGGTGCAACGCATCCGTTACTATCTCAATACCGCAGCGCAACTGTGCGCCGCAAAACGCATATAGCGCCGCCCCCATACCACCAGCGGCGCCACCGCCGGCCAGATCCAGCACGTTGACGTCCAGATCGCGGACAATGAGTTGCGCATAGTGCGTGAGTGCCCGATCCAGGCGGGAAATCATCTCCGGCGTCGCCCCTTTTTGCGGGCCAAAAACCGCAGAAGCGCCCTCTTCACCGGTCAACGGATTAGTCACGTCGCAAGCCACTTCAATACGACACGCAGCAAGTCGCTGGTCTAACTGAGAAATATCAATCCGAGCGAGCGATTCGAGGCCAGCCCCGCCATGGGCAATATCGTTATTTTGCGTATCCAGCAATTTTGCTCCCAGCGCTTGCACCATCCCGGCACCGCCATCATTGGTGGCACTTCCGCCAATTCCAATGATGATATGCTCAACGCCAGCGTCCAACGCATGACGGATTAACTCCCCGGTTCCCCAGGATGTCGTTTTCAGCGGATCGCGTAACCCCGCAGGAACCTGTTCCAGTCCGCTGGCGGCCGCCATTTCGATAAACGCCGAGCGCTCATCACCGGATAAACCATAAAATGCCTGAATTGTGTTGCCCAAAGGGCCGGTAACATCAACATGCACAAGGTGACCTTGCGTTGCGGCAACCATCGCTTCGACCGTTCCTTCACCGCCATCTGCAACCGGAATCTTCACGTAATCCGCATCAGGCCAGATCTCACGAAACCCCTGCTCAATAGCCGTTGCCACTTCAAGCGCACTCAAACTTTCCTTATAGGAATCCGGTGCGATTACTATTTTCATAAAGCATCCTTACGCATGTTGACTGTGTTAAGCATATACCAGGATAAAAACCGCCCCTCAATGGGAGCGGTCCCAGCCCACTTAGCGTACCATGCACGGACGCTTATTATCAAACGTCCAGTTCGGGATCAGATACTGCATTCCCATCGCATCATCACGCGCCCCCAGTCCATGTTGCTGGTACAGCTCATGCGCTTTCATGACCTGATCCATATCCAGCTCCACGCCCAGACCCGGTTTTGCCGGAACCTGCACCATGCCGCCTTTGATTTCAAATGGCTCTTTGGTCAGGCGTTGATTGCCTTCCTGCCAGATCCAGTGGGTGTCGATCGCGGTAATTTTGCCCGGAGCCGCTGCCGCGACATGCGTAAACATCGCCAGCGAAATATCAAAGTGGTTGTTGGAGTGCGATCCCCAGGTCAACCCAAACTCATGGCACATTTGCGCCACGCGGACAGAACCCTGCATGGTCCAGAAGTGCGGGTCCGCCAGTGGGATATCCACGGACTGCAGCGACAGCGTATGCCCCATCTGACGCCAGTCGGTGGCGATCATGTTGGTGGCGGTCGGCAGACCGGTAGCGCGGCGGAATTCCGCCATCACTTCACGACCAGAGAAGCCCTGCTCGGCGCCACACGGATCTTCCGCATAGGCCAGAGAACCCTTCAGATATTTGCCGATCTTAATCGCTTCATTTAGCGACCACGCGCCGTTCGGATCCAGCGTGACGCGGGCCTGCGGGAAACGCTTCGCCAGCGCAACGATAGATTCCGCTTCCTCAACACCTGCCAGCACGCCGCCTTTCAGTTTAAAGTCGTTGAAACCATACTTCTCATACGCAGCTTCCGCCAGGCGCACTACCGCATCCGGGGTCATCGCCTCTTCATGACGCAGACGATACCAGTCGCACTTCTCATCCGGCTGACTCTGGTACGGCAGCGGCGTTGCCTTACGGTTACCGACAAAGAACAGATAACCCAACATTTCAACTTCGCTACGCTGCTGTCCATCCCCCAGCAGAGAGGCGACGTTTACGCCCAGATGCTGACCTAACAGATCCAACATGGCCGCTTCGATCCCAGTAACCACATGAATAGTGGTACGTAAATCAAAGGTCTGCAAACCGCGACCGCCCGCATCACGATCGGCAAAAGTATTGCGTACCGCATTCAGCACGTTTTTGTATTCACCTAACGTTTTGCCTACCACCAGCGGGATCGCATCTTCCAGCGTTTTGCGGATTTTTTCTCCGCCGGGAATTTCACCCACGCCGGTATGACCGGAGTTATCTTTAATAATCACAATATTGCGCGTGAAGAATGGAGCATGTGCGCCGCTCAGGTTCATCAGCATACTGTCATGACCCGCAACCGGAATAACCTGCATAGAGGTAACCAATGGGGTAGAAAATTGTGCGCTCATAATTAAGTCCTTATTCAAAATTAGTGGCGGCCGAAAACGGGACGTTTACGGTCAAAAGTCCATCCGGGGATCAGATACTGCATTGGGCCTGCGTCATTACGCGCGCCGCCGGGCAGTCTCTTGTAGGCTTCATGAGTCTTGTTAACCTGATCCCAGTCCAGCTCTACGCCCAGTCCAGGCGCGTCAGGAACAGCAATTTTCCCGTTCTTAATCTCCAGCGGATTTTTGGTCAGACGGCAATCGCCCTCCTGCCAGATCCAGTGGGTGTCGATAGCCGTCGGGTTGCCCGGCGCAGCGGCGCCAACGTGGGTGAACATCGCCAGCGAAATATCAAAATGATTGTTAGAGTGGCAGCCCCAGGTCAGTCCCCAGTCATCGCATAACTGTGCCACGCGTACCGCGCCGGAAAGGGTCCAGAAGTGCGGATCGGCCAGCGGAATATCTACTGAGTTCAGCATCACCGCATGGCCCATTTCACGCCAGTTGGTGGCTATCATGTTGGTTGCTACCGGTAGACCGGTTGCACGGCGGAACTCGGCCATCACTTCGCGGCCAGAAAAACCCTGTTCAGCGCCGCATGGATCTTCGGCGTAGGTCAGAACATCGTTCAGCCCTTTACACAGGGAGATGGCTTCATCCAGCAACCAGGCACCGTTGGGATCAACCGTAATACGCGCATCCGGGAAGCATTTTTTCAGCGCACGAACGGTGTCGATTTCCTGCTCGCCAGGCAGTACACCACCTTTGAGTTTGAAATCTTTAAAGCCGTAGCGATCCTGCGAAGCCTGAGCCAGACGTACCACCGCCTCACTGTTCATCGCTTGCTGGTGACGCAGGTGATACCACTCATGGTTTCCCGGCGTGCTTTCCAGATACGGTAACTCGGTCTTTGTGCGATCGCCCACGTAGAACAGATAGCCGAGTACGGTGACCGCATCGCGCTGCTTGCCCGGCCCTAACAGTTCACAAACCGGCACGTTCAGCGCCTTACCCAGCAGGTCGAGCAGCGCCGCTTCCAGCGCCGCTACCGCATTGACCCGCAGTTCAAAGGTCCAGGCGCCTTTGCCGAAGGTGTCAAAATCAGCGGCCTGGTTGCCTTTATGCACCTGCTGTACCACCTTATTCAGGCGCGCAACTTCCTGACCCAATACCATCGGGATAGCGTCAACCAGCGTCTGATAAATCACCTCGCCGCCCGGCGCTTCACCGACGCCGGTATTGCCGGCGTTATCGGTAAGAACCACAATATTGCGGGTGAAATATGCATTGTGCGCACCGCCAATATTGAGCAGCATGCTGTCATGACCGGCCACCGGGATGACCTTCATATCGGTAATAACGGGACTCGATTGTGTTGTCATCATCATTGTCCTGCGACAGGTTTCAGTTCGATACGTTTAATATCGCCCACCAGTACCAGATAGCTCACCACCGCAATCAACGCATGCACCCCGACGTAAATCAACGCGCCGTTAAACGAGCCGGTGGTCCCTACGATGTAGCCGATAGCAATTGGCGTGACGATACCGGAGATATTGCCAAACATGTTGAACAAACCGCCGCTCAGACCGCTGATCTCTTTAGGTGCAGTATCAGCCATCACCGCCCATCCCAACGCACCGATACCTTTGCCGAAGAAGGCCAGCGCCATAAAGCCGATGATCATCCACTCCACGTTGACGTAGTTACAGAACACCATCACCATCGACAGCAGCATGCCGAGTACGATTGGCGTTTTACGGGCGATATTTAGCGAACCGGTACGGCGCATCAGCCAGTCGGAAATAATGCCGCCGAGCACGCCGCCGGCGAATCCGCAAATGGCCGGGACCGAAGCGACAAAACCGGCTTTCAAAATCGACATACCGCGAGCCTGCACCAGATAAACCGGGAACCAGGTGATAAAGAAGTAGGTCAGCGCGTTAATGCAGTATTGCCCGATGTAAATACCGATCATCATCCGTGAGCCCAGCAGCTGTTTGATTTGCCCCCACTTCACGCTGAACGGCACTTTAGCTTTGGCGGCCGCCTGATCCATATTGATCAGCGCCCCGCCTTCAGCAATGTACTCCAGCTCTTTTTGGTTTACGCCCGGGTGCTGGTTTGGTTCATGAATCACCTTCAGCCAGATAAAGCTGATAACAATCCCGAGGCCGCCCATAAAGAAGAACACATGCGACCAGCCCACTTCGTGGGTCAGCCACCCCATGATTGGCGCAAAAATAACGGTGGCAAAGTACTGCGCAGAGTTAAAGATTGCGACCGCCGTGCCCCTCTCCTGTGCCGGGAACCATGCCGCAACTATACGACTATTACCGGGGAAGGAAGGTGCTTCAGCTAAACCGACAAGGAATCGCAACGTAAACAACGCAACGATAATGCCGAAGCCGCTAAAGATATCGACGAAGCCTTGCAGCAGGGTAAACATGGACCAGATAAAGATGGACCAGAAATAAACACGTTTTGAACCGAAGCGGTCAAGCAACCAGCCGCCAGGGATCTGGCCGATAACATAGGCCCATGAGAAAGCGGAGAATACATAACCCATCCCTACCGCATCCAGACCAATGTCTTTGGCCATCTCCGAACCAGCAATGGATAAGGTGGCGCGATCGCCGTAGTTGAAGGATGTGACGATAAACAACATCACCACTATCCAGTAGCGAGCGTTAGTGCGTTTTTCAGCGCTGCTCGCCGCCTGACTTAATGAACTCATTGTTGCACTCCTGAATCTTGGCTTTCGCCAGTTCATTCTGTACAGCACCTGTAGGGTGATCAGAATGAGAGGTTAGTGTGTGGCAGTTTTGGTACAGCTCAGGGCCGTTTTATTCTGACTCGCTGCCTTTTCGGGAACTGACGGGAAAAGTATATGAAGGAGTGGCTCTTACCCTCACCGTGCATGAACACAACATTCGGGAGGCAGTAAGAAGTTGTTTGGGGCATAAGCCCAAAGCAGTGGAAGTTAGTTCACGTAATTGGGGTTTTATTGCCGGGTGGCGGCTTCGCCTGACCCGGCCTACGGTTCAAATGGGGGTTGTATGCCCGTACGGGCGAGAGATTATTTGAGCAAGGTTCCCCAGTTTTCTACCCAAGGGTTGGATTCGCTTTCCGGTTCAGGATGTTCGCTGGCGTCAATCAGCAACATTTCACCCACGCGCTGTGCGCTTTGCTCCTGCAACAGCGCATCAAACTGTTTGCCACCATTGCAGAAATTAACGTAGCTGCTGTCGCCCAGCGCAATGACTCCGTAATGCAGATTTGGCTGGAAACCGAGATTATCTTTGATCCCCTGAAACAGCGGCACGATGCTATCGGGCAGATCGCCCTGCCCGGTCGTTGAGGTCACCACCAGCACATATTTATCCTGATATGCCTGCCAGTCGCTAAGCTCCGGATCTTCAAACACCGTGGCTTTATGACCCTGTGCCGTCAAAATGGCCTCGGCCTCTTCGGCAACCAGCAGCGCGTTTCCGTACATTGTGCCGACAAAAATTCCAATTTCCGCCATAACCGTAATCTCCTGGGACTTAAGAATCTATCTGCTCATCCTGACCTGACCGCTCGACGAACTCAACCCTTTCATTCTCAGGGAGAAGTCCACGCCAGCCAAATTGTGACAATGCCTGCATCCAGACGTCATCCAGCCCGGCGCGAATAACCAGAGGCTCACCGGTGAATGGATGCGTCAGCGCAAGCTGGCTGGCATGCAGCATTAATCGCTGACAACCGAAATGCTCTGCGGCGCTGCGGTTTTGCCGTAAATCACCGTGCTTGCTGTCGCCAATTATCGGATGGCGTAAGTGGGCCAGATGGCGCCTGAGCTGGTGTTTCCGACCGGTTTTAGGAGCCAGCTCCACCAGTCCATAACGGGTGGTCGGATAACGCCCGGTCGCTACCGGCATTTCTACCGTTGCCAGGCCGCGATAATGGGTGACGGCAGGCTGCGGGCCTTTATCATCGCGGGCAAACTTATCGGCAATCTTATCCAGCTCTTCGACCAACGGGTAATCCAGCACGGCATCATCCATCAGCCAGCCACGCACAATCGCATGATAGCGTTTCTGAATTTGATGATGTTCAAACTGCTGAGACAACAAACGCCCGGCTTCGCTGGACAGTCCCATCAGCAGCACACCGGAGGTTGGTCTGTCGAGTCGATGGGCGGTAAAAACGTGCTGACCAATTTGGTCTCGCACCGTTTGCATCACCACCACTTTCTCATCCCGGTCGAGCCAACTGCGGTGAACCAACCAGCCCGAAGGTTTATTGACTGCAACCAGCCATTCGTCCTGATAAAGAATTTCCAGCATCAGGCGTTATCACTGGTAAACAGCGCATCCAGCTCCTGCAATGCCGCCAGGAGAATGTCGCGTTGCGGATGATCGGCTGCTAGCGCCATTTCGTAATACGGTGCAACGGCAAAAGCCTGCGGAAGCGGCTGCGCGTTATCGAGTAGCGTATGCATGCGGGGAATCAACACCCACTGCAGCCACTCGACCGGCTCCATGGTATCCATACAAAAAGGCTGCGTACTGGTAAACAGATGCTCTGCTGGCTCATCCATCCGCCAGTGATTATGTTCACGCAGTAGCGCTTCAAGTGCGTGTAACTGCTGGCGCACACGGTCATGAGTCGTCATGAAATAAACCTCAATGATGAAAAATCTGGCGCGAAGAATAGCACTAGTGGAGGGAAATAAAAAAAGGGAGCACTGTAAAAAAACAGTGCTCCCGGTTCGTTTCGCAGCATTCCAGCTACTTTTAGTGCTCCCTGCTCATCCGTGACAACTTTTCCTGTGGTCTTGCGACCTTGTTCATCCTGAACTTTTGCATCCTGCTCACATCACCCCGATGTGAAAACTTCATCCTGAAGTATCCTGGCCATCCTGACCCGCCGAACATCCTGACCGGCTCTCATTCTCCGTCCTGGAGGTGTCCTTTAACGCATCCAGCGTCTTCCTCTTTGCTTCGTCCTGAAGCCTGTCCTTGCAACACCGTCCTGGTGTATCCAGGTGAAGAGCCATCATCCTGATGTTCTCTTCGTTGTGCGACTCCTTGTCGACAGATATAGAATCGCCTGTTTCGCTTTGTCTTACAAGATGCTTACAGGCTTACCCTTACGATTATTTTCGTATGAAAGTTGACAATAAAAGACTAACCAATTGAATAATAATAAATTATTATTTTATTAATTCATTAAGTCTTTACTTATCACCTGGCAATGTCCTACAGGGTTTGTAAGAGATCTCTCACAAGATTCAGGGCAAACAGGATTACAGAACTGGCTTAAGTTGAGTGAGGAATTCCGCAAGTGAGGCCGCCAGCACCGTTCGTTTACGGGTTCCCAGCGTTTCTTTGCACACTTCACCGGACAGATTGCACACCGAAATGACGTCAAGCTCATTATCTTGTGTGGCAATAAAAAGCGTAGGCGAAAGCTTAAGTCGCTTTTGCGTAACCAAGTGACCAATCAGGTTTTCCTGAACGCGCCTGAAGTCATCTTCACTCCAGGTCTGCAGCAGCGTCAGCTTTTCATCCGCAAACTGCGCGTGCATATCCCCGGCAAACTGGGTGGTGTAAAAAGCGTGAGCGGCAGGTTGTACCACAATATCAAAGGCCCGTTCAACCGCATTGAGGTTTTTTTCGCCGACAAAAGGCTGAGGCTGCCAAAATACCGCATCGTCTGTGGAAGAAATGATGCACGGAGAAGGTACGCCATACAGCTCTTCACTGAGTGGCCAACTGTTGTTTTTTTCATGCCATGCGTCGCAATAACGCGTCGTAAAGGCTACCAACGCCTGCGCTGTCAATTCGTCCACTGATTTCTCTCTTCACAAAAGCCAGGATACACTTGTCGCATAGTGTATCTGGTTTATGACGGTGAAACATGTCCTCTTATGAAAATCATCAGGCGCTTGACGGCCTGACTCTAGGTAAATCAACGGATTACCGAGACAATTACGATGCAAGTCTGTTGCAGGGCGTTCCGCGCAGCCTGAACCGCGATCCGCTGGATTTAAAGGCCGATACCCTGCCTTTTCACGGTGCAGATATCTGGACGCTGTATGAACTGTCGTGGCTGAATACCAACGGCTTACCGCAGGTCGCAGTCGGTCACGTGGAACTGGATTACACCAGCGTAAATCTGATTGAATCGAAAAGCTTTAAGCTTTACCTGAACAGTTTTAATCAGACGCGTTTTGATTCCTGGGATGCGGTACGTCAGACACTGGAAAACGATCTTCGCGCCTGCGCTCAGGGCGATGTCAGCGTGGCGCTGTACCGCCTTGACGAACTGGAAGGGCAGCCGATAGCCCACTTTAACGGCACCTGTATCGACAATCAGGATATCGTCATCGATAACTACCAGTTCAGCACTGTGTATCTGGAAAATGCCGTGAGCGGTGAAAAGGCAGTGGAAGAGACACTGGTCAGTCATCTACTGAAATCCAACTGTCTGATTACCCATCAGCCCGACTGGGGCTCCATACAAATTCAGTATCGCGGACGGAAAATCGACAGGGAGAAGCTGCTGCGTTATCTGGTCTCCTTCCGCCACCATAATGAATTTCACGAGCAGTGTGTGGAACGCATTTTCAATGACATTCTGCGCTTCTGCCAGCCGGAGAAACTGAGCGTTTACGCACGCTACACGCGACGTGGTGGCCTGGACATTAACCCATGGCGCACCAACACCGATTTCACTCCGGCAACCGGTCGTCTGGTGCGTCAGTAATCTTTTTTCTCAATTTTGCGTGTCGGATTCCGCGCACAAGGTTGTGAAAGGTCATAAGCCAGGGCTATTGTAATCACAGGGAATGACGTGTTGCGTCCCATAAGGAGTTTACTTGATTACACATATTAGCCCGCTTGGCTCAATGGACATGTTGTCGCAGCTGGAAGTCGATATGCTTAAACGCACGGCCAGCAGCGACCTGTATCAACTGTTTCGTAACTGTTCGCTTGCCGTTCTGAACTCCGGCAGTTTGACCGACAACAGTAAAGAACTGCTGTCACGCTTTGAAAGTTTCGATATTAACGTACTGCGCCGCGAACGGGGCGTGAAGCTGGAACTGATCAACCCACCTGAAGATGCGTTTGTTGATGGACGCATTATTCGTGCGCTACAGGCTAACCTGTTTGCCGTGCTGCGCGACATTCTGTTCGTCAATGGCCAGATCCATAACGCCGGTCGTTTTCAGCATCTGGATCTCGAAAGCTCGGTGCATATTACCAACCTGGTATTCTCGATCCTGCGTAATGCCCGGGCGCTGCACGTTGGTGAAGCGCCGAACATGGTCGTCTGCTGGGGCGGTCACTCAATCAACGAAAATGAGTACCTGTACGCTCGTCGCGTCGGCACCCAGTTGGGCCTGCGCGAACTGAACATCTGTACCGGCTGCGGTCCAGGGGCGATGGAAGCGCCAATGAAAGGCGCTGCGGTAGGCCACGCCCAGCAACGATACAAAGACAGCCGCTTTATTGGCATGACCGAACCGTCAATCATCGCCGCTGAACCGCCTAACCCGCTGGTAAACGAACTGATCATCATGCCGGACATTGAAAAACGTCTGGAAGCGTTCGTGCGTATCGCCCACGGTATTATCATCTTCCCGGGTGGCGTAGGGACAGCAGAAGAGCTGCTGTATCTGCTGGGGATCCTGATGAATCCGGCCAACAAAGATCAGGTACTACCGCTGATCCTGACCGGACCAAAAGAGAGTGCGGATTACTTCCGCGTGCTGGACGAATTTATCGTGCACACGCTGGGGGAAGATGCGCGTCGCCACTATCGCATTATCATTGACGATGCGGCAGAAGTGGCGCGTCTGATGAAAAAAGCGATGCCTCTGGTGAAAGAAAACCGTCGCGACACAGGTGATGCTTACAGCTTTAACTGGTCGATTCGTATCGCGCCCGATCTGCAAATGCCGTTCGAACCGTCCCATGAAAACATGGCCAACCTGAAGCTGTACCCGGATCAACCCGTTGAAGTATTGGCCGCCGATTTACGTCGTGCATTCTCCGGTATTGTGGCAGGTAACGTGAAGGAAGTCGGCATCCGCGCTATTGAAGAGTTTGGCCCGTACAAAATCCACGGTGACCGCGAAATGATGCGCCGCATGGACGATCTCCTGCAGGGCTTTGTTGCACAACATCGTATGAAGTTACCAGGCTCTGCGTATATCCCTTGCTACGAGATCTGCGCCTAACCTCCAACAGCCGCCAGCAAATGCTATTGCGGTGACAGTTTTGTCCATATCAAAGCCGGGTTTGGCGCATTTGCCTCCCGGCTTTTTTTAGTGATACCAGTCACATAGCTCTGACAATCATATAAATACCAGTGATGATTCATTAAAAACAGCGCACCACGCAAACGATTACCTTGAAAAACCAACCGTGATTTATCTTAGTAAATTATTATTAGTCGCCGAAATCATCTAAAAACAACAGTTTTTACAGCTGAACACGCCTATCTTCGCGCCTTCGCTTTCATGAGATATGTCGTTAATGTTAGCCTTCGCGCCCGTAAATTCGCTTTGACTATTTTTTAACAGATTAATGGCCCAAATTTATCCACATAAAAGGTGGATTATTGCATTTGGGATCCCGATCACTGATACATTCATTACTAAAATGTATCTTTCCGCCCGAAAATTATTACGGCGAAAAATTATATAAAAATCGCTCAACGAATTTCGATTTACAGCCGGGTACTTTCTCATTGGATTGACCTCAAACCCGGCTTTTTAAGCTTCCTCCAGGAGAAATAGATGGAAAACACTCAAACCGGCACTATCGTTACGGGCCAGACCCGCAGCGCATGGCGCAAGACAGACACCATGTGGATGCTGGGCCTTTACGGCACGGCGATTGGCGCGGGTGTATTGTTCCTGCCGATCAACGCAGGCGTAGGCGGTATGATCCCGCTGATCATCATGGCGATCCTTGCCTTCCCAATGACCTTCTTTGCACACCGCGGTCTGACTCGCTTTGTGCTGTCCGGTAAAAATCCGGGTGAAGACATCACCGAAGTTGTAGAAGAACACTTCGGCGTTGGCGCAGGTAAACTGATTACCCTGCTCTACTTCTTCGCTATCTACCCGATTCTGTTGGTTTACAGCGTAGCAATCACCAATACCGTTGAAAGCTTCCTGACCCATCAGCTGGCGATTACTCCTCCGCCGCGTGCAATCCTGTCTCTGATCCTGATTGTCGGCATGATGACCATCGTGCGCTTCGGTGAGCAGATGATCGTTAAGGCGATGAGCATCCTGGTATTCCCGTTCGTTGCGGCTCTGATGCTGCTGGCGCTGTATCTGATCCCTCAGTGGAGCGGTGCGATTCTGGAAACTATGTCTTTTGACTCTGCGGCAACCACCGGGAACGGCCTGCTGTTGACCCTGTGGCTGGCGATTCCGGTAATGGTGTTCTCCTTCAACCACTCCCCGATCATCTCCTCCTTCGCCGTGGCGAAGCGTGAAGAGTACGGTGATGAAGCTGAGAAGAAATGCTCCAAGATTCTGGCATTCGCTCACATCATGATGGTACTGACCGTTATGTTCTTCGTCTTCAGCTGTGTATTCAGCCTGACCCCGGCGGACCTGGCAGCAGCAAAAGAGCAGAACATCTCGATTCTGTCTTACCTGGCGAACCACTTTAACGCGCCGATTATTGCCTGGATGGCACCGATCATCGCGATTATCGCTATCACCAAATCCTTCCTCGGCCACTACCTGGGCGCACGTGAAGGCTTCAACGGGATGGTGATTAAGTCTCTGCGCGGCAAAGGCAAATCCATCGAAATCAACAAACTGAACAAAATCACTGCACTGTTCATGCTGGTAACCACCTGGATTGTGGCGACGCTGAACCCGAGCATCCTCGGTATGATTGAGACCCTGGGTGGCCCAATCATCGCGATGATTCTGTTCCTGATGCCGATGTATGCCATCCAGAAAGTTCCGGCAATGCGTAAGTACAGCGGCCATATCAGCAACGTCTTCGTTGTGATTATGGGCCTGATCGCTATCTCCGCTATTTTCTACTCTCTGTTCAGTTAATTCCCCTGCGCCGCTCTTCGGGGCGGCGCATCTCGATACACAATGGACGCCTCATGATTAGCGTATTCGATATTTTCAAAATCGGCATTGGCCCTTCCAGCTCCCACACTGTTGGCCCGATGAAAGCAGGCAAACAATTCACGGATGACCTGATTGCACGCGGAATTCTCACTGACGTAACCCGCGTAGTGGTTGATGTCTATGGCTCTTTATCTCTGACGGGAAAAGGTCACCATACCGACATCGCGATTATTATGGGCCTGGCGGGTAATCTGCCGGATACCGTAGACATTGATGCCATCCCTTCATTTATCCAGGATGTGAATACTCATGGGCGTTTGCTGCTGGCAGGCGGTCAACATGAGGTCGAGTTCCCGGTCGACAAGTGCATGAATTTCCATGCGGACAATCTGTCCCTGCACGAAAACGGAATGCGTATTACCGCACTGGCAGGCGAAAAAGCCATTTACAGCCAGACTTACTATTCCATTGGCGGTGGTTTCATCGTTGATGAAGAACATTTTGGTTTACCGAATAACTCTCCGGTAAACGTGCCGTATCCGTATAAATCCGCAGCTGATTTGCAACGTCATTGCCAGGAAACCGGCCTGTCACTTTCCGGTCTGATGATGCAAAACGAACTGGCCCTACACAGCAAAGAAGAGCTGGAACAGCACTTTGCTAACGTCTGGGAAGTGATGCGTAGCGGGATTGAGCGCGGCATCACCACCGAAGGTGTATTGCCGGGCAAACTGCGCGTCCCGCGTCGTGCTGCTGCGCTGCGTCGCATGCTGGTCAGCAGCGACAAAACCACCACTGACCCGATGGCGGTTGTTGACTGGATCAACATGTTCGCGCTGGCCGTGAACGAAGAAAACGCAGCAGGTGGACGTGTAGTTACCGCGCCAACCAACGGTGCATGCGGGATTGTTCCTGCCGTACTGGCGTATTACGACAAGTTTATCCGTGAAGTGAACGCTAACTCGCTGGCACGCTACATGCTGGTCGCGAGCGCCATTGGTTCACTGTATAAGATGAACGCCTCTATCTCTGGTGCCGAAGTCGGCTGTCAGGGTGAAGTTGGCGTGGCCTGCTCCATGGCAGCGGCTGGTCTGGCTGAACTGCTGGGTGGTAGTCCAATGCAGGTGTGCATCGCGGCAGAAATCGGTATGGAACATAACCTGGGTCTGACCTGCGATCCGGTTGCCGGCCAGGTACAGGTACCGTGCATTGAGCGTAACGCGATCGCGTCCGTGAAAGCGGTGAACGCCGCACGTATGGCGCTGCGCCGTACCAGTGAGCCACGCGTGTGCCTCGATAAAGTTATCGAGACCATGTACGAAACCGGTAAAGACATGAATGCCAAATACCGCGAAACATCTCGCGGCGGTTTGGCAATGAAAATTGTCACCTGCGATTAAGTCCCACCCCATTGCCGGATGGCGCAAGCTTATCCGGCCTACAGTGCCGTATTCATTTGTAGGCCGGATAAGGCTTCAGCCGCTATCCGGCAAAATGTTGTATCAGATCTTCGCCTCCACTCGCCGTGAATGTTACCCTACAGACTGATTTGTTAGGGAGAACACCGTGGCCGTCCATCTGCTCATTGTCGATGCACTGAATCTTATCCGCCGAATTCACGCCGTACAGGGCTCCCCCTGCGTGGAGACGTGCCAGCACGCGCTCGATCAGTTGATTGTGCACAGTCAGCCCACACACGCCGTGGCGGTATTTGATGACGAAGCGCGCAACAGCGGCTGGCGTCACCAACGCTTACCTGACTACAAAGCCGGTCGCCCGCCAATGCCTGACGATTTACACAAGGAAATGCCCGCCTTACGCGCCGCTTTTGAACAGCGCGGTGTCTGCTGCTGGGAATCCAGCGGGAATGAAGCCGATGATTTAGCCGCAACTCTGGCGGTGAAAGTTAGCCAGGCCGGACATCAGGCAACCATCGTCTCAACCGATAAAGGCTATTGTCAGCTACTCTCCCCAACACTGCGTATTCGCGATTATTTCCAGAAACGCTGGCTGGATGCGCCGTTTATCGAGAAAGAGTTCGGCGTACTGCCGCAACAGTTGCCTGATTACTGGGGACTGGCAGGGATCAGCAGTTCTAAGATACCTGGGGTTGCCGGTATTGGTCCTAAAAGCGCCACACAATTGTTGACGCAGTTTCCAACGCTGGAAGCACTGTATGAACATCTGGATGACGTACCGGAGAAATGGCGCAAGAAACTCGAAGAACATCGGGAAATGGCGTTTTTGTGCCGCGATATCGCGCGGCTGCAAACGGACTTACATATCGACGGAAACCTACAGCAGCTACGGCTGGCACGGTAGTCTTATTTTCGGATGGCGCTGCGCTTATCCGGCCTACTTAACGTATAACCCTGTAGGCCAGATAAACGCCAGGTGATTACCAGGCAGTATGGTACAGCTCGACGATATCCCCAAGGCTCGCTTCACGCGGATTTCCCCCGGTACAAACATCGTCAAATGCGGCTTGCGCCAATGCAGGAATATCCTCTTTACGGACGCCAACATCGCGTAAATGCAGGGGGATCCCTACATCGCGGTTAAGGGCGAAGACGGCATCCACTGCCGCTTTACGTGCTTGCGCCAATGTCAGCCCTTCAACCTTAACCCCCATTACCCGGGCGATATCGCGGAATTTTTCCCCAGTGAATTCGGCGTTATAGTGCATCACGTGCGGCAGCAAAATAGCATTCGCTACGCCATGCGGCGTGTTATAAAACGCGCCTAACGGGTGTGCCATGCCATGCACTAATCCCAGACCTACGTTGGAAAAGCCCATCCCGGCTACGTATTGGCCCAGCGCCATCGCTTCACCCGCCTGGCTGTCACCCGTAACGGAACCGCGTAATGACCCGGCAATAATTTCGATGGCTTTAATGTGCAGCGCATCGGTAAGCGCCCACGCTGCCCGGGTGATGTAACCTTCAATGGCATGAGTCAGTGCATCTACCCCAGTAGCCGCTTTTAACGCAGCAGGCATGCCGTCCATCATATCAGCATCGATGAACGCCACCTGCGGGATGTCATGTGGATCGACACAAACAAACTTGCGCCGATTTTCTTCGTCGGTGATCACGTAGTTAATGGTCACTTCCGCCGCCGTTCCCGCGGTGGTTGGGATAGCCATAACCGGCACACTTGGGTTGCGTGTCGGCGATAACCCTTCAAGGCTGCGTACATCAGCAAACTCAGGATTATTATTGATAATGCCAATCGCTTTACAGGTATCCTGCGGGGAGCCTCCGCCGATTGCTATCAGATAGTCTGCGCCGCTTTGCTGAAAGACACTCAATCCTTCCTGCACTACCGCAATGGTTGGATTAGGAATAACGCCTGAATAGATTTCCCATGCCAGACCTGCAGCATCCATTCGGGAAGTCACTTTCTCAACAACGCCGCACTGCACCAGATTTTTATCAGTTACAATCAACGCCTTGCGATAACCGCGACGAATAACTTCATCGGTTAATGCGCCAACAGCCCCCCGGCCAAACCATGCCGTTTCATTCAGAATCATTCTGTTCGCCATTGTATTTCTCCTTTTCGCTATGCGAAATTACTCTTCAATGCGTAATCCGTAAGATTTGAATTTCTCCAGCACAATAGCGATCTCCTCGTCATCCAGCACCGGCACCGGGTCAACAATCGCCAGCGTGCTCAGGTACAGACGGGCCAGAACTTCCACTTCATGCGCCAACCACAGTGCTTTTTCCAAATTCGCTTCGCAAGCAATCAACCCATGGTGCTGTAAAAGCGTTGCCTTACGGTTTTTCAGGGCGACGCTCACATGCTCTGACAGCTCTCGTGTACCAAACGTCGCATAAGGCGCACACGGAATAGAGTTCCCCCCCGCCGCTGCAATCATGTAGTGAATTGCCGGGATAGGGCGATTAAGAATTGAAACGGCCGTGCAGTGTACGGCATGGTTATGGACAACCGCATTGGCATCCGGACGCGTCTGGTATGCCGCCAGGTGAAAACGCCATTCACTGGAGGGTAATTGTCCTTTATCATATTTCCCGTCGTTATCTACATACACGATCATGTTTTCAGTAAGTCTTTCGTAAGGAATACCGCTGGGCGTGATCAGCATCCCGTTTTCATAACGCGCACTCACATTTCCCGCCGTCCCCTGATTCAATCCAAGGCTGGTCATTTCCAGACAGGTTTCAATGATTTCTCGCGACAAACGCATTCTTTCCATAATGATTCTCCGGGTACAGTTTCCCCTCGTCTTTATTGCGAAAAATGCAGCCGCAGAATAAGACGGGTCAGGTTTTAGGTACAGGCAGCCACTGAACGTATTTATTCAGATTCAGTTGGCCGATTTATTTATAGCGAAATATTAAGGTTGTCTTACGCGCTTAATAAGTTTCATCTCAACTTTTACAGTTTCTTTAATTGGGTGATCATCAATAGCACTCATCATCATATCGAATGCTTTTTCCGCCCAGACATTTTCATCCTGTTGCATTGACCAGACATTATTGGCGAGGAATCCCAGCATTGGGTGTTCATCGAATGTCCCAATATTAATTTCCGGTGGAATTGTGCCCAAACGATTACGAATAGCGTTAATGGCCCCCTCCAGTACCGGTAATGATGAGGCGATAAACGCCTGCGGACAGCCCTGTTCGCCGATCAACTCATCCATCAGTCGATAACCACCTTCAGGTGTGTTGTCCGGACCTTCGCGCACCCAATCTCTATGTGAAATACCATTATTGTTCAATGCATTAAGATAACCTTGCAAACGATCACCAATGCTGGGTAATCCGGTATCCCCCACTAAAAACCAGATTGGCGACTTTCCAGCGTCAAACAGACTCTGCGTCAATTTCTCGCCGCCCAAGATGTTATGACTTTCTACCAGTGCGTTATCGGTATACTTAAAATCACGGTCAAGTAACACCATCGGTTTTCTGACCTGACGTAAATGGTGTTGCTGATTCTCTAACGTTGAGGGGACAATAAAAAGGCCATCGACATTACGGGCGATTAACGCTTTGGTCAGTTTATTTTCGTAATCAACATCGTCATAGGTACAGCTGATCGTTAACTGATAACCTGAACGACGACAGCGTTGCTCAAGTTTTTCTGCGAGTGTGGCAAAAAAGACGTTGGAAATATTGGGTACAATCAATCCCAAAGTATCCGTTTTATTTAATTTCAGGCTACGTGCTGAATGGTTAATGACGTAACCATAGCGCTCGACATATTCATTAATACGCGTTTGGGTTTTGACACTGATTCGATATTGCTCTGCTTTCCCGTTCAGCACCAGTCGTACGGTCGTAACCGATAAATTCAGATCGCTGGCTATCTGTTCTACTGTTTTAGCCATCTATATGCCCCAGTCCACATCCAAAAACGTCAATCTACAATCATAAAAGTATTTTAAACTTTTGTCTTACTGCATAAGTTGGTTAATCGCCTGCTGCTGATCCCACAGCATCAGATAAGCCTGGTATTTGCGATCATAGAAGTTCCGCCGCGCCGGGTTCGCCTTAATCACCTCGCCCGATCGAACCATCGCCCGGCATGCGGACGGTATAGTTGCCCACGCGCCGCATGCTACCGCGCCAGTGATAGCCGCACCTAACGTCACCGCATCCTCTTCCTGCATAAGATGAATATCGCATCCGGTAGCATCGGCATATTCTCTCATCCACAGTGGGTTATGCGTTGCGCCGCCGCACAGCGTCAGTCGGGAAATGGTGTGACCGTTTTCACGCATCACTTCCATAATATGCCGCGTACCGCAGGCGATCGCCTGTAATGTCGCCAGGTACAGGCGAGCTACCTGCATCTCGCCTCGTTCCAGCGTCAAACCACAGATGCTGCCTCGAGCATCGGGCCGTGCGCGCGGCGAACGATTACCGTGGTGATCGGCAAGCACATGCAGATAACGACCAGGCTCAGACTCCTGCTCCTCAAGTGCGGCAACCCATTCATTAACTAAAACAATGGGATGGCAGCCCCGGGCCTCAGCTTTGTGAAACAGCTCAGCACTGGCTCCTGATTCCTGAAGCGTCCAGTCGACTAACGCCCCAGCAGCACTCTGCCCCCCTTCCGTCAGCCAGTAGCCTGGCAGCATGGCTGACCAATAAGGCCCCCAAACACCTGGCGTATGAATTTCCTGCTCGCTGCACAGCATATGGCAATTTGACGTTCCGCTAATCAGCGCCAACGTCCCCTCAGGCTCAACCCCGGCAAGCGCAACTCCGCCAGCATGGGCATCAATCATACCGCTGGCGACGACCACTGCAGTCGTCAGCCCCAGCGCCTGGGCCGAATCGCTGCTAAGCGTTCCAACGCCAGCGCCTGGCGGAAGAATACGCGACGGGATTTTGCCCAACAAATCCGTTAATCCAACGGCGTCGAGCAGGGAGTGGCTGAAGCGTTGTTCATGTGCCAGATAGTTCCATTTACAGGTCAGCGTGCACAGTCCTGCAACATCATTAGCGGTAGCTTTAGAGACCAGAAAGTCCGCCAGATCGTAGAAGCGATGTGCGCTCTCCCAGGTGGCTGGAAAATGTTTTTTCAGCCATAGCACTTTGGGAAGCTCCATTTCGACGCTGACTTCACCGCCAACGTAGCGTAGAGACGGATCCTGCGTGGCGTTAATACGCTGCGTCTCCTGCGACGCACGATGATCCATCCACATGATGATGTTATGGTCTGACGGTTCGCCTGGTGAAACCGCCAGGCCCCGCCCCTGTTCATCCAGTACCACCAATGAACAGGTGGCATCAAATCCCAATGAGCGAATATCCTCAATACAAACCCCGGATGACGACACCGCCTCCTTCACTGCCTGGCAAACCTGCTGCCAGATTTCTGCAGATGACTGCTCAACCCGCTCAGGACCGGGTCGAAACTGCAAGATGGGGCGTGTCGCAAAAGCCAGCCGTGTGCCACTGGCATCAAAGACACCAGCCCTGACGCTGGCGGAACCGACATCCACACCGAGGAAATATCCACTGCCCATAGTAACTCCCTGACGCTGGCTAATGATGGGGCGAGTACCTCGCCCCAACGGTCTTATTTTTTACCAAATGGGTGTAACAATTTGTCAATTTCCGGGGTATCAATGTTCTTCGCACTGACAAATTTCACCGGAATATCAATTTCTTTCGGTACAGACTGACCCGATACCGCTGCATTCAGCGTCTTGATACCCTGGTAGCCAATCTGATAAGCGTCCTGCACCACAAATCCCTGAATCACTCCGGACTTCAGGAAGGCAATAATTGCCTCTGTGCTATCAAAACCAATCACTTTCACTTTGCCTTTCAGGTTCTGACTATCAATAGCGTTTGCTACGCCCAGCGTTGAACCTTCATTCGTGCCATAAATCCCTGCAATATCAGGATTGGCCTGGATCATATCGATGGTTTTATCCATCGCCTTTTGCGGATCGCCATCACTGTACTGGACCGGTAGCACCTGAATATCCGGATATTTCTCCTTCATACGGGCAATAAACCCTTCCGAACGCTCAATCGCTGAGGAGGTCCCCGCTACGTGCGCAATAATGCCAACTTTTCCTTTGCTGCCCACTTCCGCTGCCAGCGCATCTGCGGCTTCTGCACCGGCTTTACGGTTATTCGTGGCGACAAAGCTCACCGGAATATCGGAATTCACGCCGGAGTCAAACGTCACAACTTTAATGCCGCGTGAATTTGCGGTCTCAACTAATGGCGCAAGCGCATTGGCATCTAACGCTGCCAGTAATAATCCATTGGGTTTTTGCGCCATCGCGTTTTCAACCAACTGAATCTGCTCAGCAATTTGAGTTTCATCCGCCGGGCCAACATAGCTGGTTTTATCGCCCAACTCTTTTGCTGCCGCTTCCGTCCCCATTTTCACGGTTTGCCAGAATTCATGCTGGAAACCTTTACTGACCACCGGAAGGTTCATATCTTTAGCCAATACGCTGGATGTCATACAGGCCAGCAGGGATAACGCATAGACAAAATTCCTGGTTCTCATTGTTTTACTCCGTTCTGAGTGAGTCACCCTAAACGTCAGGGTTATGATGCCCCGTGACTTCCGGGAGCGTAAATCAACGAATTTTT
Source organism: Citrobacter freundii ATCC 8090 = MTCC 1658 = NBRC 12681 (assembly GCF_011064845.1). NCBI lineage: Bacteria > Pseudomonadati > Pseudomonadota > Gammaproteobacteria > Enterobacterales > Enterobacteriaceae > Citrobacter > Citrobacter freundii. The sequence goes on from NZ_CP049015.1 coordinate 3,933,121, forward strand.
TTGCGTAATGTATCGAGATAAACCGCGGCAATGACCACCACGCCCATGGCAACCATTTGCCAGAACTGGGAAACGCCCATCAGGTTCAGACCATTCTTCAGCACGCTCATAATGAATGCGCCGATGATCGTGCCGCCGATGGTGCCAATTCCGCCCATCAGGCTCGTACCGCCAATAACAACCGCCGCGATAGCTTCCAGCTCATACCCCACGCCGACCGTTGGTTGTCCTGAGTTCAAACGAGAAGCCAGAATCACCCCGGCAATCCCAGTCAGCAGACCACAAAAGGCGTAGACGAAAATTTTGACGCGCTGAACTTTAATACCGGAAAGATGTGCGGCTACCTCATTGCTACCCACGGCGTAAACATAGCGACCAATCACCGTTTTCTTCAGGATGTAGGCGGCAATTAACGCCACCACCACCAGGTAAAAAACGGGATAAGGCAGCACATCAAACAAACGTCCCTGGGCCAGCATTTTGAAGGTGGGGTAATCAGCGAAATAAATCGCACGACCATCGGTCATCACCATATTGATGCCTCTGACTGACATCATCAGGCCCAGCGTGGCGATAAAAGGCGGGATAGTCATTTTGGTGACCAGCAGGCCGTTGATATAGCCGCATAATCCCCCGGCCAGCACCCCCGCCAGAATACATACGGGCAGAGGCAATCCCAGCGTGGCGCTGATGCCTACCGCAACACCAGAAAAGGCCACTACCGAGCCAAGAGAAAGATCGATTCCTGAAGTGATAATGACAAAGGTAACGCCAATCGCCATGATGCCAATCACTGACGTTTGCAAGGCAATTGTCATGATGTTTTCAGTGTTAAAGAAAAATGGCGAACCAAAACTAAAAAATATTACTAAAATAATCAGACTCAAAAGCGGCGCAAGGCGCATTAAAAGTTCTTTGTTAATTTTTATTTTCTTATTATTGCTGTCTGAAGAGGTTACAGAGATAGTCATAAATTAGTCCTCTAACGTCGCGTATTGCATGATTTTTTCTTGTGTGGCGTCATCAGAAGCTAACTCCCCGGTAATACGTCCATTACGCATAACCAAAATGCGATCGCACATACCCAGCACTTCCGGTAATTCAGAGGAAATCATGATAATTGACTTCCCTTTTGCCACCAGTCGATTCATTAATTCATAAATTTCAAGTTTGGCCCCCACATCAATACCGCGAGTGGGTTCGTCAAAGATGAGAATATCGGTATCTTTACATACCCATCTGGCAATAATAATTTTCTGCTGATTACCGCCACTTAAATTCAGTGCAGCCTGCTCTAAATGTGGTGTTTTAATCCGTAGAGCTTTAACCTGTTCCTCGCTGGTTTTCTGACAACGTTTGCTGTCCACATTGCCATAGCGGTCAGAATATTCAGGATAATTGCCCAACATAATATTACGCTCAACGGACAGTCCTAATGCCAGCCCCTCTTTTTTTCTGTCCTCGGTTAAATAGCTGATACCCTGTTGGATAGCATCAGGAATATCTTTAATTACCGTCACTTTTCCGTTTAGCTTGAGGGTACCGCCATCAATGGGATCCGCGCCAAAAATCGCCCGCGCCAGCTCGGTACGCCCTGCGCCCATCAGACCGGCAAAGCCCAATATTTCGCCCTGATACAGGGTGAAATCAATGTTGTTCAGTACACCATTGCGAGTCAGACCGCTGACTTCCAACACCGGCTTACGTTGAGCCAAAGGTCCACGGCGAGGATAGATATTGCCGAGGTCCCGCCCAACCATCATGGCAATCAGGTCGCTAATTTTAACCGCATCATAATCTACAGTGGCAATAAACTGACCATCACGCATCACCGTAGCGCGATCGGCTATCAGCGCCAGTTCTTCCAGTCTGTGCGAGATATAAACAATGCCCGTTCCCTGTTCTTTCAGCAAACGGGTCACCTGAAATAAGCTGTCGATTTCCGTTTCCGTCAGTGCCGCCGTCGGTTCATCCATAATAAGGATCTTAGCATTCACCGATATCGCTTTAGCAATCTCAACCATTTGTTGTTGCGCGACGGTCAGATCGGCCACCAGCGTTTCTGGGGAGATATTCAGGTTTAATTTTTGCAAAATATCGATAGCAGCCTGTCGCTGTTGTTTTTCATCCAGACGCCAGCGGTTATTTTTGCAAAACTCCCTGCCAATAAAAATATTTTCTTCTACCGTGAGTTCAGGGAAAAGATTAAATTCCTGGTGAATAATCGTGATACCTGCGCTTTGTGCGCTCAACGGGTTCGCAAAAGAAACAGATTGCCCTTCAAAAATAATATCTCCTTCATCAGGCTGATAAACACCGGATAAAATCTTCATCAACGTAGACTTTCCTGCGCCATTCTCACCCAGCAGCGCATGAACCTCGCCTTTGCGTAAAGCAAAATCCACATTACTCAACGCTAATACGCCGGGAAAACGTTTCGTAATATGACTCATCTGTAAAAATGTTTCAGACATTGCTGCTTTCCTCAATATACAGAAACTGCAATCAGTGAATCAGGCGAAAAAACGTTGCCAGGAAGCCATCGTCACCGTTAATGCGAATACTACTTATACGTTCATATGCGTTTCATCAATCATGCTAACTCGAGTTAGCGAAGTGCCTTTTAAAGCTATTTTAGCTACTCAAATTAGCCAAATCATTTGGTTTAAATCTGTGACGCTGAACAAACAATTTATTGCAACTACTTAATTTAAAAGAATTTATACAAAAATATGCGTTCTGGTTTATTTGACACAGATCGAATTTTAACCACTTCTCGTGAAGCCTCTCACAGTTCCACAACAAAAAAGTTGTGCAAAAAACTCTCTAATACCTAAGCTAACTCGAGTTAGCAAAAATGAATTATTCAGCCAACTGCGACGGTGGTGTTCAACATCCGCTTTTGCAGCACGGCATAAAGTGAGATGAGGAACCTCGAATGAAAAAAAATAGCTTACCGAAAATTGGCATTCGTCCGGTGATTGATGGGCGCCGTATGGGTGTTCGTGAATCGCTCGAAGAGCAAACCATGAATATGGCTAAAGCCACCGCTGCGCTGATCGCTGAGAAACTTCGTCACGCCTGCGGCGCGCAAATTGAATGTGTCATTGCCGACACCTGTATCGCCGGGATGGCGGAATCTGCCGCCTGCGAAGAAAAATTCAGCAGCCTGAATGTGGGCGTGACCATCACAGTGACCCCATGCTGGTGCTACGGTAGCGAAACCATCGACATGGATCCAATGCGGCCGAAAGCTATCTGGGGTTTCAACGGTACAGAACGTCCGGGGGCCGTTTATCTGGCCGCCGCGCTGGCTGCGCATAATCAAAAAGGACTTCCTGCCTTCTCTATTTACGGCCATGACGTACAGGACGCCGGCGACACCACGATCCCTGCCGATGTGGAAGAAAAATTGCTGCGCTTTGCCCGCGCGGGCTTAGCCGTCGCCGGTATGAAAGGCAAAACCTACCTGTCCGTAGGCGGCGTTTCAATGGGTATTGCCGGCTCTATTGTCGATCATAACTTCTTTGAATCCTGGCTGGGAATGAAAGTTCAACCCGTTGATATGACCGAACTGCGTCGTCGCATCGACCAAAAAATCTATGACGAAGCTGAGCTGGAAATGGCGCTGGCATGGGCGGACAAAAACTTCCGCTACGGCGAGGATCAGAACGCGCAGCAATATAAGCGCAATGCAGAACAGAGCCGTACGGTGCTGAAAGAGAGTCTGCTAATGGCCATGTGCATTCGCGACATGATGCAGGGTAACCAGAAGCTGGCCGACAAAGGTCGGGTTGAAGAGTCGCTGGGATACAACGCGATTGCCGCAGGCTTCCAGGGCCAGCGTCACTGGACCGATCAATATCCGAATGGTGATACCGCCGAAGCGCTGCTCAACAGCTCCTTTGACTGGAATGGCATACGCGAACCGTTCGTTGTCGCCACCGAAAACGACAGCCTGAACGGCGTGGCGATGCTGTTCGGCCATCAACTCACCGGCACGGCGCAGGTCTTTGCCGATGTGCGCACCTACTGGTCGCCAGAAGCGGTGGAGCGTGTCACGGGTAAACCGCTGACCGGCCTTGCTGAGCACGGCATTATTCACCTGATTAACTCCGGCTCGGCAGCACTGGACGGCTCCTGCAAACAGCGCGACGACGCAGGGAAACCGACCATGAAACCGCACTGGGAAATCTCGCAAAAAGAGGTCGATGATTGCCTGGCGGCAACCGAATGGTGTCCGGCTATTCACGAATACTTCCGCGGCGGCGGCTACTCCTCTCGCTTCCTGACCGAGGGCGGCGTGCCGTTCACCATGACTCGCATCAACATCATCAAGGGCCTGGGGCCGGTACTGCAAATCGCAGAAGGCTGGAGCGTGGAATTACCGGAAGATATGCATGACCAGCTCGATGCGCGCACCAACTCTACCTGGCCGACCACCTGGTTTGCCCCGCGCTTAACCGGTAAAGGCCCGTTCAGCGATGTCTATTCGGTTATGGCTAACTGGGGCGCAAACCACGGAGTGCTGACAATTGGTCACGTGGGCGCAGACTTTATCACTCTGGCCGCCATGCTGCGTATCCCGGTTTGCATGCACAACGTGGAAGACGAGAAAATTTACCGTCCTTCAGCCTGGGCAGCCCACGGAATGGATACGGAAGGCCAGGATTATCGCGCCTGCCAGAACTACGGTCCGCTGTATAAGCGTTAAACATCGAGCAATTGCCTGATGGTGGCGCTTACGCGTCTTATCAGGCCTACGAAGCGCACGGTTTTGTAGGCTGGATAAGGCGAAGCCGCCATCCGGCAATAGGTAATCTCCCAGGAGCAATTATGAAACAAGAGGTTATCCTGGTCCTCGACTGTGGCGCGACCAACGTGCGGGCCATAGCCGTTGACCGTCAGGGAAAAATTATCGCCCGCGCCTCTACGCCCAACGCCAGTGATATTGCCGCGGAGAACGGTATCTGGCATCAGTGGTCGCTGGAAGCCATTTTGCAACGCTTCGCCGGCTGCTGTCAGCGGCTCTCCACGCAACTGGCCAATTGCCGTATCTGCGGGATCGCCGTCACCACCTTCGGCGTAGACGGTGCGCTGGTCGATCAACACGGCAGGCAGTTATATCCGGTAATCAGTTGGAAGTGCCCACGCACCGCAGCAGTAATGGAAAATATCCATCGCTACATGTCACCGCAGCAGTTGCAGGAAATCTCCGGCGTCGGCGCGTTTAGCTTTAACACGCTGTATAAACTGGTGTGGCTGAAAGAAAACCATCCACAATTACTGGAACAGGCGCACGCCTGGCTGTTTATCTCATCGCTTATCAACCACCGTTTAACCGGCGAGTTCACCACAGATATCACCATGGCGGGCACCAGCCAGATGCTGAACATCCAGCAGCGCGATTTCAGTGATGACATTTTGCAGGCGACCGGCATACCGCGCCGACTGTTTCCACGGCTGGTGGAAGCGGGCGAACAGATTGGGGTACTGCAAAACGAGGCCGCCAGCCTGCTCGGGCTACCAGTGGGTATTCCTGTGATATCTGCCGGGCACGACACGCAGTTTGCGCTCTTTGGCGCAGGAGCTCAGCCAGACGAACCGGTGCTCTCTTCCGGTACATGGGAAATTCTGATGGTACGCAGCGCACAGGTGGACACCTCTCTGCTCAGCCATTATGCGGGTTCCACCTGTGAATTAGACAGTCAGGTCGGGCTGTATAATCCCGGCATGCAGTGGCTGGCTTCCGGCGTGCTTGAATGGGTGCGTAAGCTGTTTTGGACTGCCGAATCGCCCTGGCAAACGCTGATTGACGAAGCCCGGTCCATTCCTGCTGGCGCAGAAGGCGTCAAGATGCACTGCGACCTGCTGACCTCTCAGAATGCGGGTTGGCAAGGGGTTACGCTCAATACCACCCGCGGGCATTTTTATCGCGCCGCACTGGAAGGGCTGACAGAACAGTTGCAGCGGAATTTACACACGCTGGAAAAAATCGGTCATTTCCAGGCCACTGAATTGTTATTGGTTGGCGGGGGAAGCCGTAACGCATTGTGGAACCAGATTAAAGCTAATGTGCTTGGGATCCCTGTCAAAGTGCTGGATGACGCCGAAACCACCGTCGCAGGCGCCGCGATGTTTGCCTGGTCAGGCATTAGGGAATTTCCCTCACCGGAACAGGCCCGTGCACAGGTGCGCTACCAGTACCGTTACTTCTATCCGCAAACCGAATCCGAACTGACAGGAGTCGAGTAACATGCTCAAAACAATATCCCCCTTAATTTCCCCCGACCTGCTGAAGGTGCTGGCTGAAATGGGTCACGGCGATGAGATTATCTTTTCCGATGCTCATTTTCCGGCTCATAGCATGGGACCGCAGGTGATTCGCGCCGACGGCCTGCTGGTCAGCGACCTGCTGCAGGCGATTATTCCGCTTTTTGAACTGGACAGCTACGCCCCACCGCTGGTGATGATGGCCGCTGTAGAAGGCGACGCTCTCGATCCTGACGTCGAGGCTCGCTATCGACAGGCGCTTTCATTGCAGGCCCCCTGTCCAGACATCACGCGTATTGACCGTTATGCCTTTTACGAACGAGCGCAAAAGGCGTTTGCAATCGTTATCACAGGAGAGCGGGCAAAGTACGGGAATATTCTTTTAAAAAAAGGGGTAACGCCGTAATCTCTGGTCAGAATGCCCGTCTGGTACGGGCATTTATCATCAGATGAGGATCTGAACATGAAAGCGGCGCGCCAGCAGGCAATCGTAGATCTGCTTACCCACCACAAAAGCCTGACAACTGAAGCCCTGTCTTTGCAGCTAAACGTTAGCAAAGAGACCATCCGCCGCGATCTCAGTGAATTACAAACCCAGGGCAAGGTGCTACGCAATCACGGGCGGGCCAAGGCTATTCATCGGGAAAATCAGGACAGTGGCGACCCGTTCCATATACGACTAAAAAGCCACTATGCCCACAAAGCAAATATTGCCCGCGAAGCGCTGGCATGGATCGAAGAAGGTATGGTGATAGCTTTAGACGCCAGCTCAACATGCTGGTACCTGGCGCGACAGCTACCGGACATCAACATTCACGTTTTTACCAACAGCCAGCCCATCTGCCAGGAATTGGCTAAACGTGAACACATTCAGCTTATCAGCTCCGGCGGTCGCCTTGAGCGCAAATACGGTTGCTACGTTAATCCCTCGCTTATCTCGCAGCTTAAATCCCTCGATATTGACCTGTTTATTTTTTCCTGCGAAGGGATCAATAGCGACGGCGCGCTCTGGGACTCAAATGCAACCAACGCAGACTTCAAATCCATTCTGCTTAAGCGCGCATCGCAATCTTTATTGTTGATCGATAAAAGTAAATTTAATCGTTCGGGAGAGGCCAGAATTGGGCATCTGGATGATGTGACGCATATTGTTTCAGATACACAGCTGATTGAATCAATCCAGGCCGAATAGGGCGATTTCGCCGCCATCCAACCTGGATTGTAGCCTTATCGCTCGTCGCGACGACCGCCAACGGCCGCCCACAGACGACGTACGTGAACGGTTACTTCTTCACGGTCATGATACAACTGACGCGCCTGAATTTGGGCATTTACGCCATGTTCATCAAGCTGGGCCTGAATATAAGCCAGGTTCTGTGATACCTCTTCGTAGCGTTTTTTCATCGGCAGCTTGAGGTTGAATATTGTCTCACGACACCAGCCGTTGACCAGCCATTGTGCCATCAGCGCGGCAACCTTCGCCGGCTTCTCCACCATATCGCAGACCATCCACGAAATATTGTTGCGATTCGGACGGTATTTAAATCCGTCTTCACGCAGCCAGGTAACCTGTCCGGTATCCATCAGGCTTTGCGCCATTGGACCGTTATCCACCGAGTAAACCCACATGTTGCGTTTAACCAGCTGATAGGTCCATCCGCCCGGGCAGGCCCCTAAATCCACCGCATACATTCCGTTCGCCAGACGCTCATCCCATTCATCGGCAGGGATAAACACGTGCAGCGCTTCTTCCAGCTTCAGCGTTGAGCGGCTCGGCGCATCGGCCGGGAATTTGAGTCGCGGAATACCCATGTAGAACGGTGAGTTATTGTCAGGCCAGGAATAACCGGTATAACAACAGCCAGGGGCGATAAAGAAAACATGAACCACCGGACGTTTCGGCGTTTCATATTTTGCCAGTACGCCCGCTTCACGCAGCGCCGCGCGCAGCGGTACGGTAAATTTACGGCAGAACTTAACCAGCTCTTTGCTTTCATTGGTGTCGGCGACTTCGACACGCAGATCGCCACCCTTTTCCACCACGCCCTGCAGCATGCCAACGATCGGCGTAATGCGGTCTTCCGGCGGTAAATATTGCAGCAGTTCGCCCACCACAAACATTTGACGGGCAAAAATCAGTGAGCTAAACGGCAGCTCTTTCACTAGCTTTTCGGCATCATCCTGCTGATAGCATTCGAAGATGACGTAACCCGCATTGTCTTTCACGCGGGCAAAACCGAAGATTTCCCGGCGCCCTGCTTTATCCGTAATTTCTGCGGCGCACTCTTTTTCAAAACCCGGGCGACACAACAACACAACCTTATTCATGGCTAACGCCCTTACGTTTCAATCTAATAGCACCCACTAACATCAGCGCCCAGCCCACAAGGAAGCTGAAACCGCCGACGGGGGTAACAAACGCCCACAGGCGTAAATGAGAGAGCGCAAGGCAATACAGGCTGCCGCTAAACAGCACCGTTCCTAATGCCAGAAACACGCTACTCCAGTAAAACCAAATGCTAATGCGTCGCTGCATGGCGACGGCCAGGCCAAAGATAGCCAACGTATGGAACGCTTGATACTCAAGGCCAGTCTGGATCCACCCCATCTCAACGACACCGAGGGTTTTACTCAGAACATGTGCCCCAAAGGCACCCAACGCCACAAAGATAAAGCCACTTACGGCGGCAAAAATCAGCATAAAACGGCTGGTCATGTGAATACCCTACGTAAATTATTGTTCATAACGAAAGCGGAATTTTTCTTGTTCCGTGGCCGCTTTAGCCAAAATCCACTGACGGAAGGCGGCTATTTTACCCAGTTCTGCCTGACTGTCATGACAAACCAGATAAAATGCGTTTTTGCTGACCAGAACATCGTTAAACGGACAGACCAGACGTCCGGCTTCTATTTCGGACTGCGCCATGACGTTATTAGCCAGCGCAATCCCCTGTCCATGGATAGCAGCCTGTAGCACCATGGCGCTATGGCTGAAGATAGGTCCCTGCTGTACGTTGATATGATTCAGGCCAAGCTGGCGCGTATAGGCTTGCCAGTCACGGCGCGACGCATCGTGCAATAATGTGTGTTTAGCCAGATCGTCGGGCGTCTTCAACGGTTTATCACCGGTGAGTAATAGCGGCGAGCAGACCGGCAATAAATATTCTGCGTACAATTTTTCAACGCGCAGACCCGGCCAGTTGCCGCGTCCGTAGAAAATCGCCACATCTACATCGTCCGCCAGTTTGTCTTCCTGACGGTCCACCGCCTGGATCCTGACATCGATTCCCGGATAAGCTGAGTTAAAGCTAGAGAGTCTGGGCACCAGCCATTGGATCGCAAAACTGGGCAATAAACTGACGGTAAGTGCACCTTTTGCACTACGTGCCTGAAGTTTACGCGTCGCGTCGGTTAATTGCGAAAAAATCTCTTTGATGTCGAGGAAGTAGCTTTGGCCTTCTTCCGTTAACAGCAAAGATCGATTGCGTCGACGAAACAGCTTCAGCCCCAGGAAATCCTCAAGAGACTTGATTTGATGACTTACTGCGGCCTGCGTCACAAAAAGCTCTTCTGCTGCGCGAGTAAAGCTCAAATGACGCGCTGCAGCATCAAAAACACGCAACGCATTTAAGGGTGGTAATCGTTTTGACATGACTTTTAGGCTTTGATGTTAAATGAATTTAACAATTAGCTAACAGGCTGTAACCTATTAGTTTTTTTATCTGAGCCATTATAAATTGTCCGTTGAGGTTCTACCAGCAAATACCTATAGTGGCGGCACTTCCTGAAGCCGGAACGAAAAGTTTTATCGGAATGCGTGTTCTGGTGGGCTTTTGGCTTACGGTTGTGATGTTGTGTTGTTGTGTTTGCAATTGGTCTGCGATTCAGACCATGGTAGCAAAGCTACCCTTTTTCACTTCCTGTACATTTACCCTGTCTGTCCATAGTGATTAATGTAGCACCGCCAAATTGCGGTGCTTTTTTTTGTCCGACTCTTTGTCGATGGATGACCGGTTAGTTATCCAGTTCTACCATCTCTTTCACGTCAGTGCGGTTAATCTGCTGTTTGTTGCCGTTAGCGTCTTTATACGAAATCATCCCCGTTTCATTATCGGTCTGTGGCTTACCGTCAGCTACGATTGATCGACCATCGTTGGTATGCATCACGTAATTCGAACCGGAACAGGCGCTCAGGGCAAAAGTCAGCATACAGGCAGAGATAATTGCGGCAGTCTTTTTCATCTTCTTCTCCTTAAAGCGATTTATGCTATTAAAAACACACTCCGTAACAGGCAAAATTGCTCGCCTAACGCTATTTAGCATAAGACACTGAGCGGGCTTTGCCAGGATATCCAGAGTATTCCGATGGTTAGCGCAACCCTTGTATCAATGCCCTTTTTGCGCCACGATCTGTTTACTGAACTGAGGAATACCATGAACGCTTTTAACCCCGCGCAGTTTCGCGCACAATTTCCCGCACTCAACGATGCTGGCGTCTATCTCGACAGCGCTGCTACGGCGCTGAAGCCACAGGCGGTGATTGAGGCTACCCACCAGTTTTATAGCCTGAGCGCCGGAAACGTCCATCGCAGCCAGTTTGCTGAAGCCCAGCGCCTGACCGCACGCTATGAAGCCGCGCGGGAAAAAGTCGCAAGCCTGATTAATGCGCCGGATGAAAAAACCATCGTCTGGACCCGCGGCACAACGGAAGCGATCAACATGGTTGCTCAAAGCTATGCGCGTCCACGCCTTCAGCCGGGTGATGAGATTATCGTTAGCGCAGCGGAACATCACGCCAACCTCGTGCCCTGGCTGATGGTCGCGGAGCAAACGGGGGCTAAGGTCGTCAAACTCCCACTCACCCCCGATTTATTGCCAGACGTTGAGCGCCTCACGCAACTCATTACCCCGCGCAGCCGCATTCTGGCACTCGGGCAAATGTCGAACGTCACCGGTGGCTGCCCGGATCTGGCCCGCGCCATCACGCTCGCCCATGCGGCTGGCATGGTGGTGATGGTTGATGGTGCCCAGGGGATTGTCCATTTTCCTGCCGACGTACAACAGTTAGATATTGATTTCTATGCGTTCTCGGGCCACAAGCTGTATGGTCCAACCGGCATTGGCGTGCTGTACGGTAAGCCTGGATTACTGGAAGCTATGTCACCGTGGCTCGGCGGCGGAAAGATGATTAGCGAAGTCAGCTTCGACGGTTTCACCACCCAGGCAGCCCCATGGAAGCTGGAGGCCGGTACGCCTAACGTTGCTGGCGTTATCGGGCTAAGCGCAGCGCTCGAATGGCTGGCGGACGTCGACGTTGCACAGGCCGAAAACTGGAGCCGGGGTCTGGCGACGCTGGCAGAAGATGCGCTGGCGAAACGCCCCGGCTTTCGGTCCTTCCGCTGCCAGGATTCCAGTCTGTTAGCCTTTGATTTCTCGGGTGTTCATCACAGCGATATGGTTACGCTATTGGCCGAATATGGCATTGCGCTGCGCGCGGGGCAACACTGCGCGCAACCGTTACTGGCAGAACTGGGCGTATCCGGGACACTACGCGCCTCATTTGCCCCTTATAATACACAAAGCGATGTGGATGCGTTGGTCGCAGCCGTCGACCGCGCGCTGGAAATATTGGTGGATTAATGACAAGCCCTCTGTTCGCCGGACACCCGTTTGGCACAACCGTAACCGAAGAGACGTTACGCAATACCTTTATCCCGCTCACTCAGTGGGAAGATAAATATCGTCAGCTGATACTGCTGGGTAAGCAGTTGCCGGCACTTCCGGATGCGCTAAAAGCACAGGCCAAAGAAATCGCGGGCTGTGAAAACCGCGTCTGGCTGGGGCATACTCTTCATGAGAATGGCACTCTGCATTTCTTTGGTGACAGCGAAGGTCGAATAGTACGCGGGCTGTTGGCGGTATTACTCACCGCGGTCGAAGGTAAAACGGCCGCCGAGTTACTGGCGCATTCACCAATGGAATTATTTGACGAGCTGGGTTTACGCGCGCAGCTCAGCGCCTCGCGTAGCCAGGGGCTACATGCTCTTAACGAGGCAATTATCGAGGCTGCCCAGAAAGCCGGATGACGGCGCTGATGTATCTTATCCGGCCTACAACACCGCACAAACCGTAGGTCGGATAAGCATAGCGCCATCCGACACAATCAGGGCTGGCGCGCCGCTTTGGCCATCATCTTCTTCAGCGCATGGGAGACGGCAACAAAACCAAAGGTGGCGGTCACCATCGTGGCCGCGCCAAACCCGGATGCGCAATCCATACGTTTCGGCCCTTCCGCCGTCGCTTTCATCGCACATACCGAGCCATCTGCCTGCGGGTACACCAGCGCTTCGGTCGAGAACACACAGTCCACGCCCAGCTTGCCTTTGCTGTTTTTCACCACGCCAAAATCGCTTTTCAGCCGCTCACGTAGCTTGGCCGCCAACGGATCCTGGATGGTTTTTGCCAAATCAACGACCTGAATCTGCGTAGGATCAATCTGTCCGCCCGCACCACCGGTGGTCACCAGCGGAATTTTGTTACGCCGACAGTACGCGATCAGTGCCGCTTTTGGACGCACGCTATCAATCGCATCAATGACATACGAAAATCCTGCACTCATATATTCAGCAACGTTATCCGGCGTGACAAAATCATCAACCACGTTCACCCGGCACTCCGGGTTAATCTGGCGGATACGTTCAGCCATCACTTCAGCTTTTGCCTGGCCGACGTTATCGCGTAAAGCATGGATCTGGCGGTTAGTATTGGTGACACACACATCATCCATATCGATGAGCGTGATGGCGCCAATGCCGGTTCGTGCCAGCGCTTCCGCCGCCCATGACCCCACTCCGCCAATCCCAACCACGCAAACGTGCGATTGGGCAAACAGTTGCAGCGCATTTTCGCCATACAGACGCGCCGTACCGCCAAAACGCTGACGCCAGGCATCACTTATAACCACAGACATAACACCTCAAATTCATTAATACTACGCAGTATGGCTGCCGGATGGCGCTTCGCTTATCCGGCCTACGCGCTAATTTGTAGGCCTGATAAGGCTAGCCGCCATCAGGCAACTAGCCGCTAAATACGTTACCCGCACCCGGCGCGGTTTTCAGCACCCACACGCGTCCGTAGTGATTATACCACCCGGCACGGTGTCCGGCGTCTGCGCCAATACCCTGATAGATGTCGAAGTGCTGTCCTTTTATCGCCCCGCCCACATCCAACGCCACCATCAGACGCAGTTCGTACTGGCCGGTAAACTTGCCGTTATTGTCCAGTAACGGGACTTCCGCCAGTAACGTTGTGCCCGCAGGAATGATACTGCGGTCAGAAGCCACGGATGCGCGGCCAATCAACGGTACCGCGCTGGCCCCTTTCACCGGAGCAAAAGATTGTGGTTTAAAGAAGACAAACGATGGGTTCTGCTCCAGCAGCTCACGCACTTCGGCTTCGCTGTGCGTTTCACCCCAATGACGAATAGCCTGCATCGACATATCTTCTTTTTTCACTTCGCCACGGTCGATAAGCACTTTACCGATACTGCGATAGGCGTGGCCGTTTTTCCCGGCATAGCTAAAGAAGTTAAGCGGGCTGCCATCGCCAAAATCGATGTAACCACTGCCCTGAACATCCATAATGAAGTTATCCATCAGGGAGTTGCTGTACGCCAGAATATAATTGTCGCTCAGGGCGCCCGCATAAATCTCGGCACGGCTTGGTAAGCGCCCACGTTTTGGCGGCATGCGATAGATAGGGTACTGAAATTCGCCCTGACGCGTATGGCGCGCCTGGATAACCGGCGTGTAGTAACCCGTAAACTGGACGTTACCGTAGTTGTCCGCCCCTTCCATTTGCCATGCATCAATACCAAACTGGCGCATACTGCGCGTATCGCCACCCGCACGTAACCACTCCTGGATAGCGTTGTAAACGTTGCTCTGGTTACCGTACAAACGTGGCGATGCACTGCGAATTTGATTAACCTGCTCGGCGAAATCACCGGCATTGATTGGCGCGCCAATCGCATCAGGCTGGTTCACCAGTGAGAAAGGCTGGGTAAATTTCCCGTCTTTATACTGCTGCCCACGATCGGTGGGTTTTGAGGAACACGCGGCGAGCATCGCGACTACTGCTCCCGCCAGAAGATATTTTGCCCAACGTCCTTTCATTGTTCTCGTCTTATGTTGCCTGAATGCGAGACGAAGATAACAAACCCCCGAACCTAATGAAATGCGTATACCTACCCGAACGCAAATTTTGCGCAAAAAACAGTCCAGAATGCGTTGTTTTTGTTCGTTTTCACCCTAAAAACGTGATCAAGGTGAAAAAAGGGTTGCATGAAATCATTAGCAGAGTATAGTGCGCATCCACGGACGCGGGGTGGAGCAGCCTGGTAGCTCGTCGGGCTCATAACCCGAAGGTCGTCAGTTCAAATCTGGCCCCCGCAACCAATTAAAATCAGAAGCAGTAACGTTACTCGATGGAAGAGTAATGACGGACGCGGGGTGGAGCAGCCTGGTAGCTCGTCGGGCTCATAACCCGAAGGTCGTCGGTTCAAATCCGGCCCCCGCAACCAATTAAAATCTGATGTAATATTTTTGCAAAGTAGTTCAAATCACAGCAAGGTGGCGACGCAGTGAATCCTTAGGAGCTTACTCCAGTAAGTGACTGAGGTGAAAGAGGAAAGCCAACGCAGATGTGGTTTGAAATACGAAGCGAAAAGACGGACGCGGGGTGGAGCAGCCTGGTAGCTCGTCGGGCTCATAACCCGAAGGTCGTCGGTTCAAATCCGGCCCCCGCAACCAACATAGTTTGTTAAGGCTATTAAATAAGACCTTAAAAAATAAAACCGCAAAAGCGTTTCGCTTTATGCGGTTTTTTTGTGTCTGCCGTTCTGTCATCCGCCCGTATCGATCAAAGGCACAGGCAGTGGTCGTTCATTGGGGTTAATAGTAGCTGACGTTAATAGTAGCGGTAGCCTCGAATTTCCCATTCCTTAGCGGCGTACCGTCGGGCTCAAGATATAAGTAAATACGATCAGAGGCATCAAACTCTTTCGGCGCGGAAGTGTACGGGCCACTAATGTCTCCGTTCCCCGAAAGAGCATCAATGATAAGGGGATTGTCAAAAGTATAAAGCGCCACACCAAAACCGCTGGCGGCATCATCACCAGCCAGTTTGTTTAGCAACAAATGCTGGTCAGAACTCACCGGATTCCCATTACTCAGTATACGAGTCTCAATTTTAGTCGTCATCTTGCAGTTATTGTTACTAACACGTATCTCTTGATACGGCCCATTTTTAACTCCCCCCGTTCCGCCATAGAGCAAAAAGTTAAACGAACCAAAATCGACTTTTGACCTGTCAATAGACAAGTTACAAGTGGTTGGCGTAATCGGAATGGCAGGGGAATTAAAACGAAACCCTTTCATAACATTACTAAAGCCCACTTTAAAATACGTAGTGTTCACTGCCACGATCTGGCTCTTTTTTACCTTATCACCATAGCTTCCCCCCGCATACCATAATTCGGCCTGAAACTCCCACCTTGCGCCATTAAGCTGGGCAGGCGTCGCGGTGAACATCCCCCCTTTTTTAAGATGCCCCGAAACGCTTCCACTGCCATCACCATAGGTCACGGTGTACCAGAATCCATAACCAAATCCATCGGCGATGCCGCCTATCAGCAAACCACCATCAGGCATCGTTTCAGGCAGTGAACCCGAAGAAAAACCATCCCCCGATACGGTGATGGCGGTTCCCGTGGACGGATTACAGGTGGAAATGACCGGTCCGCCAACCAGCACCGAACTTTGGAATAACTGCTGCAAATTTGTGCTTGTCAGCGTGACCGCCGTTACGGGCGACGATGCCATAGTTTGATCAATATATGTTCCCGTTGGCGTGGTAAATGCACAACTCGCCAATGCGCTGCGAACGCCACATAAGCCCAGCAATAACAGCATGATAAATCCATATTTTTTCAGCATGACATATCCTTTTTATTCATACGCTGCGGTCACGGAAACTTTCGCTGCATACAATCCGCTTGCGACGCCACTTTCACCGTTGCCCACTTTCTGAAAACGCGCCGCGAAATGGAAGACTTGTTCACTATTCGTAGCAATTTGATTAGTGAATATAATTTCATCCAGCAGGACATTTCTTGCGCTGGCGCCATCCGTATTAAAAATAACAATGCCAACGTTGGTACTGTTTTGTAAATAATCGCTGAATACGCCATCGATAATAGGTCCGGCACCTATATTACGAAGCGTTAAACGCATTGTTCTGGATATTGACGCCGTTTCGCTGCCACAGTTGGTGAGCGTAATATTAAACGGCGTATAGATATCTCCTCCACTGTAATCAGTAGGGGTTAAAGCGTTCAATACACCGCCGGCAGCAAACTGGCTTATATGTGTATCAGGAAGGGTTATCTCCTGTGCAACACTAACATTACATACGGGTAATACGGTTGTTGCCGTTACAGTAACATCCATCGTGGGTGCAGCAATAAACGTTTCTGCCGCCAGCGCTGGAGAAGACAGGATTAACGTGAACAGGTAAGGAAGATAATAGCGCATGATAACCCCAGGTATTTAGTTATAACGGACAATGATTTGAAACGATTCCTCGAAATAACCAGAGCTCATTGTAGCCCCCCCAAAGGCTGCCATAATATATATATCGTAAATCGTGAAATACCCCTCACCATTACTATTCAACGTCATATCCCTCTCGCTGTTGAATGTAATAAAATCTCCCTTGACTCGATCCTTAATTTTTAATCCCAACATTGTCCCCATCCCGAGGCATGTTTTATGGGGATCTGAACAGAGATCAGCACTATTTATGGAAAAAGTCACCTTTGCTTTATTAAGCATATTGTCACAACCAGTTAAAAATATACCTAAAGGACGGTTATAACGTTCATCATTCAAATCCAGATCACGCGCTATAATCTGACCAAAATCAATAACGAGAGACTTTCCTCCCAGATTACTCTCTCCCCCTAAAGAAACATTGCACGAAGGAGTTTGAAGAGTTGCGGTAAAGGTTACATCAACCGTCTTGGTACTCCCCATACATTTCAACGGATCACTTTTTGCCAGGCAATCAGCAAAAGCAGCAGCGCTAAAGCAAAATGAACACAGGCCTAATACTACATGGCGAAAAATTCGATGATGGATCATGGCGTCACCTTCACGCTGGTTGAGGACATCCGGCAGCGCAGACCGGAGATAAGCGGCGTTTTACCGATCATGCTGGCATTGCCATCTAACTGATAGCTCACCTGACAGCGGCTTTCTGCGCCGCTGCCCCAAATGACGGAGAGCGTACCGCTGTCATCCATGCCGCGCACAAAGGCAATCCCCGCCTGGCCTACGGTGCCGACCGAGCTGCCAGCACTATCCTGCACATCTGCCGCCAGCGGAATAAACCCGCCATCGTCGCGCATCAGTTCCAGCATAAACGCTTTACGGGCGTCGGTTTCGATATCCACACGCACCAGCGCCCCGCTGGTCGGCACCACGACACCGGTGGTATTACTAATCGCCACATCGTTTTCCATCGTGTCAATATTCAGACCGACGGTGTTTTCCCGGTAGGGACTCAGGCTGGTGACGACCATATTGCCAAAACCGTCTATCTGCCCATTGCCCATTGAGGCGGACGCGCCTTTCGCCCCGCTGGCGTGCACCAGCGCCATCGTCGAGTCTGGCGTTAAATAGCCGGAGGCCAGCGTCAGCCCGCCGCTGTGCAGCACCACGCCACCGGTTGTACTTAGCGAGTACTGTTGATCGCCGTTAAGCCCCTGCGTCGCCGATAATGAGGTGGTGCTGTACGCGCCGTTGCGCGTCACCCAACTGCCTATCGTGGTGAGGTCTTCGCTGTCTTTGTTGCGGCTGCTCGTGGTGTTCAGGGAGTAGTTATACATATTGTCCCGAGAACTCCCTGTCGCCATCGCGCTGACGCTGTCATTACCTTTAAAGTCGCTACTGCTGTTGACGCTCATACTGGAGAATGGACGATAGTCCACGCTGGAGCCTGACCCCAACGGAATAGAGAAACCCAGGTTGATGCTATCGTCTTCTTCGCCAAATTCGTCATAGCTGCGCTGGGCGGAAATGCTGTAACTCACGCTCCCCACAGAGTTGCTATAACCTACGGAATACTGCGAGGTATTGCCATCATCGCCCCAATAGCTACGCCAGGTCCCGTTCAGATAAAACGAGCCATAACTTTCACCATTGATAGTCACATCCTGATAGACGTTGGCCTGTATCTCATTGCGCGTGCGTGTATAGGCATGATATGCCTCCTGCGTCGTGGTGTTTTTATCGGAAGCATAATTATTCAGCGTATTTTTGAGCGATAGCGCATCGTTCATCGACATGTAGTTTTCAGAGGAAAAACGATAGCCGACCACGCTGAAGGTGGTCCCCGTCGCCGTGAAATTTTTACTGTAGTTAAGGCTGTAACTCTGCCCTTTTAAGGTGCCAACGTCATCGGCGGTGGTTTGTGAGTGCGTCACGTCGAATGAAAACGCCCCAATGCTGGTGTTCATTGCTACGCCGAGCATTCCGGCGGTGTATAAGTTGTCTGCCATTTGCACACCGCCGTAGGCGGTAAACATATTGCTCAGACCGTAAGAGGCGGTGGCGACTCCCGCCCACAGCGTTTCATCAACCGTGTCTTTATCCACCGTGCCGATACCGATATCCCAGTCCACTTCACCAGGACGCAGTAAATGGGCAATAGAGGCATAGGGCATAGAAAATACGCGCGTACTGCCATCAGACTCCTCAACGGTAACATCCAGATCGCTGCCGTTTTGTGCGGCATAGTAGTCGCTGATGGCGAACGGCCCCGGAGGGACGGTGATCTGCGTAACAATACGACCTTCCTGGCGTACCGTCACTTTGGCATTGCTGTTCGCGACGCCGCGAATCACCGGCACATAGCTGTTAGCCGACGGATCCATCTGTGCATCGTTGTAAAGGTGCACACCGTCCAGCGAAACGGAGTCCATCATGTTGGCGTTGGTGCGTACCTCCCCCGCTTCCAGTTTTGCGCGCAGCGGCACAATGTCGCGTGCAATAAAAAGATCGTAGCTGCTGTACTCTCCGCCGTTATCGTTATCCCAGTTGTATGCGCCATTTGAGCGTAAACGCCATGCGCCAAGGTTCAAACCCAACATCAACCCGGAGTAAAAGGTGTCCTGCGTGGTATTGTCGCTTTTGGAATGCCAGGCGTTGGCGTTATAGGAGAGCAACGCCATCGGGATCCCGGAATCCCAACGCGAAGGAGGAATATAGCCGGCAGGATGACTGACCAGATAGACCTGCGGGATGGTTACATTCAGCTCCTGCGTCAATGGGTCGTAGCGGCTGGATGACTTCGGCAGGGTGGCAGCCAGATCATAACAGCCATCCTCATCCTCCTGATTTAGCGGCTCGGGATCCACACTGAGCTGTTCCAGCAGCGCATGGGTAAAACACGCCGACGCATAATCCGTATTGTTTTCGTGAAAAGTCAGCGGAGTTTTGAACATTTCCTTGCCATTAAGGAAAACTTTAACGTTGTATGTTCCGGCAAGAACAGGATTACCACGTGAAAAACGCTTCAGGTCAAGTTGGCTGCCCGCATCACCCATTAAAAAGGCGTCACTAAACTCCACCATTTCGGTGCTGGCGCTTTCATCGGGCGTACCTTCATCTGCCTGTGCGGATGTCAGCGAAAAAAAGCCAGTCAGAAACGTCGATAAATAAATAGATCGTGATAATCGGCGCACCATCATTCCCTTTTAATTAATAATCCTGTTACTCTGCGGGTACTTTTTTATTTAACCGTTTTGACGACTTCCGCATCCGCACCGTAATCATTCAACGCAACCCATGACACTTTATTAACGGAAGTCGTGGTTAATTGCGGTACGACAAAGCGTTCCTCACTAAAAGGACTCAGCATTTTCGGTTTGTAGTCATATTTTTTCGCCCCTGCCCACACCGCGCCGCCAATCAGTGAGAGATAATAAGGCGAGTCGTTTTTCAGGACGATCGCCACGTTACCCGCGTCATTGACCAGCGACCACTTAACATTATTTAAACCATCAATAAAGCTGCCCTTCAATGAGGCCGGACGATAAAAGAATTTAATCCGCGAACGTAAAGCCAGATTAAGTTTGCTTTTCCCTTCCGCATTCTTATCTTTAGGTGGAATTTCCAGCACGTTAAACCAAAAAATACTCTCTTTATCCTGCGCTAACGCCTTACCGGTCCAGGTAATACGCACGCTCTGGCCTTTTTGTGGATCAAGACGCGAGACGGGGGGAGTGACAATAAACGGTAGCTTCATTTTAGCCGGATCGCCGTTTTCATTACCGTCATCCAGCCAGGATTGGACCAATAAAGGCGACCTGCCCTCATTTACCATTTTTACCGTTACTTCTTTCGCCGATTCAGGGTAAATGACCCGCGTTCCCTGAATCACCACGCTGGCCAGTGATGAAGTTGTAGTGAGCGTCATCAAACACGCAATAAATAGCGAACATGAATACCTTTTCATATAAATCCCTTTGACAGAAACAATATTTTTACACTATGCAAATCTGATATATAAACCAACCAAATATATTTTAGCTATTTTATTCAACATTAATAATTACGGTAGCATCGGCAGTAACAATGCCCGCGCCGGGCGTACCGTAGGCGATATAACCGACTGAATAGGTTGACGCCCAGTTAAAGCAGACTCGTTCACCTTCCTCTAATTTATAACAACGGCCGCGATCTACATATTCATAATCTTTTCGGCTACCCGTCTGGAAATTCACGACTGAGCCCGGTGGTGTTGATTGATCCTGTACCAGGAAACCAACGTTTACCGCGCCTGATAAGGCGGTATTTTTTAACGCATAGGTTGCAGGGTCGGTCTCTCCGCTCGTCACCCAACGAATATTCGGATAATATTGTTCGGCCTGAGTGCACTCAGAACGTATAGCGAAACTCTTTTGATGCAGCGCGCCTGAAGTCGCCCCCTGAAGTTCCTTCAGGGAAGCCGTCTCTAACGCAATAGTGGTGCTGCTCACGCCATCCACCTCGACCCATACTTTACATTGTGTGGGTATAGGCTCGACGAAAGCCGAAACAACAATTTCAGGCGTCTGTACCGTGTCGTAAACCGGCGCTGCACCATAAACACAGAAAGCCATCAGAGACAAAAGGAATGGTAAATATTTCATTTTCTTCCCCTGTTACTCAAATGTGGCAGTAAACATAATAGAAGCTTGCAGGAAACCGTAGTTCACGTTCACACCGTAAGGCACGACACCCACTATAAAATTAAAATCAGCCCTTTTTACATCGCCATCCTGGACAAGGGTCTGCGTATTTTCCGCCGTGCTAAAATCAATCATCATATTCTGATCGGTATCTTTAAAAACGAAGCCAAACTGATTATTTCTATCTTCAGATTTTATTGCGAGGGTGGCGGCATCAACCTCCTGCGATGTACTTATTTTTCCTGTCACTGTTGACGCCTTATATCCGGACGGGCAGGAAACGCGGAAATAATAATCTCCCGCATTCGATACCCAAGTAATATCACCTATGGCTGGCAGAGTATCGATCACGAGCCCGCCGACATAAAGAGCACTTAATGGTGTTCCCGTGTAGGAATAAAGTTCCACCTTACAAGTTAACTCCGTCACCCGACCGGTAAATTCATATTCCACCGTATCGGCAGCACGCGCTGAATTAACCCACGCCAGCCCAGACAGCAGCAGAACAATTAATTTATTCACAGACGCTCCGTCAGGCATAGGTCAGGGTAAAGGTCGCCGCCGCATGTACGTCGCCCTTTTCCGGCACACCATAAGGCATATAACCCACTTCAAACTTAAATGAGGCGCTGTCCTCATTGCTAAAAGCTAACGTGAACTGCTGCGTTGCACTGAAATCAACAACAGTATCGGTAATTTTATCTTTAATTTGTAGGCCGACATATTTTGCGCCAGTCGTATCGGTAATCGTATTTTTTAAATGAACAGAAAAATTGGAACCTTCGATCTCCCCGTCAGTGGTAAATTTTCCCGTCACTTCATGCCAGTTTGAAGGTGAAGAACAACTGACATTAATCGTAAATTCCTTCGGCGAAACAGGAAAGCTTCGTGCATCATGTAATGCCTGTGTGGTCACCTCCTCCAACGCTATCGAAGTACCGTCTCCCGGCGTTTGTACGGTACAGGTTGTGCTATAAATACGCCCCTGCACAATAAGTTCCGCATCAGGGGCAACCGCAGCCAGCGCCCCTTGCCCGTTTAACAGACCGAATATCATCAGGAGCAACAATAACGGTTTTCCTTTACGCATACGCCCTCCCTCCTGGATGAAAAAGCAGGGCTCAACGGCCCTGCCTGACATTATTTTGATATTACTGATACGTTGCGATAAACATGGCGTCAGCTGCAACCAGACCGCCGCTGACGGTGCCGGTTTTCAGGTAGCCAACGTTGTAGTTAAACAGCATTGGCGCCGCAGTATCGATCACTTTCGCCTGGCGATCCGCGGTGGTAAACGTCTGGACTGCATTGCTGCTGTCTTTGTTTTGCACCTGGAAACCAACCCCTTGCGCACCCGCAGCAGAAACGTCGGTGTTATCCAGCGCAGAAGTGCTGGCATTAACCGCTGTTCCTTTTGCAGCCGCCAGATAGCCTGTTACAGTGGCATAGCTCGCACCGGTAATTTTGTCTTTGGAACCCTGGGCCGTACAATCCAGAGAGACTGTGAAGTCTTTTTTCATTACCGAGTCAGTGGTGGCTGCCGAGACGGTCTTAACGTCAGTCGGATCCAGTTGCACTGAAGTTCCTCCCCCTAAAAGCGCTGCCGTACAGATGTTAGTCTGTACTTCACCGGCAAAGTGAATATCCGCAGAGTCCTGATCGCCCGCAAAAGCGCTTCCTGCAAATGCCATAGCAATGGCTGCAATAGTAAATTTTTTCATTTTTTTCCCTTGGTGATAAATATCCAATACCATAATTTATGGTGTCTGCATTCCTACCAGAGGTGATGCGATAAAATTATATCCCAAGTGAAGAGACACTATGTGCCAGAAAACATCATTAGATTTATTTTTAGGAAAACATCAATATGAAATAATTATCAGTTAATAAATAAAATAACACCACCAAATAATTAAAAATAAACTTCAAACAGATGTATTAATTTTAAAATTATATAATCAACAAGATACTTTATGAATATATGTTATCTGTAATTTATCCGATAATAATAAATGAACCTGTAAATAGTCCTACTATAATATTTCGTCCTGGACAATCATTCGTTATATCGCATCAGAATGCCAGGACGTGTATTTATCCCCTTCTCGCCAGCGTCGCCCCATCGGCAAAATAGGCTTTAATCCCTGCCAGAATCGACTCTGCAACTTCCTGCTGGAAGGTCGCCGTTTTGAGTTTGCGCTCTTCCTCAACGTTACTGATAAATGCCGTTTCGACCAGAATGGACGGGATATCCGGCGCTTTCAGTACCGCAAACCCGGCCTGTTCAACTTGGTTCTTATGCAGGTTGTTGATTTTACCAAGCTTATTCAATACCGCTTTACCAAACTTCAGGCTGTCGGCGATGGTCAGCGACTGCACCATGTCAAACATGGTGTGGTCGACGTAACGGTCACCGCTCTTACTGACGCCACCAATGAGATCCGAGGCGTTCTGGGTCTGCGCCAGATATTTCGCTGCGGTACTGGTCGCGCCTTTGGTCGAGAGCGCAAACACCGAAGAACCGCTGGGTTGTCGACTGGTAAAGGCATCGGCGTGAATAGAGACAAACAGGTCTGCGCGCTGCTTCTGCGCTTTTGCCACACGGACTTTAAGCGGAATGAAAATATCTTCATTTCGCGTCATAAAGACCTTCATGTTGCCCTCTTTCTCTATGAGAGCTCGCAGACGGCGGGCAATCTGCAGTACCACATCTTTTTCACGCGTCTTGTATTTCCCCACCGCACCGGAGTCTTCCCCGCCGTGGCCCGGATCCAACATAATGACAATGGGGCGATCGCGTCCCGCTTTGCCCGGCTGTGGGCCACTCTGCGCAGGCGGTACCTGTTTATCCAGATCGCCCCTGTTGTAATCTTCCAGCAATGCCAGCAGCGGATCCTGAACATCCTGGGCATTTGCGGGATAGAGATCCATCACCAGACGTTCTTTAAAGCCCGCCACCGGTGCCAGGGCAAAAAGTTGCGGCTTCACATTCTGTTTCAGCTCGAACACCATCCGTACGGTCTTTGGATCAAACTGGCCAACGCGCGCCGACTTAATATACGGATCGTCAGGACGAATCTGCGCTCCCATGCCCTTGAGCACCGAATTCAAATTAACGTCTTCAATATCCACAACCACACGCTCAGGATTACTCAGGGCAAACTGTTTGTATTTCAGCAGACGGTTAGATTCTACCGTGACGCGGGTATAGCTGGACGCAGGCCAGATACGTACGGCAACGACCTGACTCGCGGCAGCCAGACCCACCTGGCTGACGCTTAAAAGCCACATAGCACCCGCACCTTTCAGTAAACGGCGGCGACTGATTGCTGAGTTGGATCCCGACATGCTTCTCCCGAGCAAAAGAAATCTTTTTAGAGGTAATACGTAAAACGTCCGAATTGACAGGAAACTTTAGCGAATGACGCATAATCTGTCATCTATAAAAGGGTAAACATTCTTTTTATATTCACGGTATTACTGATAAAAATCTTCAGCATGGGTAAAAATTACGCTTGCGCACAGAACCAAAACAGAATAAAAATACACAAATTACGAATAATCATGCAATGAGGGTGTGCCGTGGTGAAGGAGCGTAGAACCGAACTGGTACAGGGATTCCGCCATTCTGTTCCCTATATCAATACCCATCGGGGAAAAACGTTTGTCATTATGCTGGGCGGTGAAGCCATCGAGCATGAAAACTTTTCCAGTATCGTCAATGACATTGGTCTTCTTCATAGCCTCGGCATCCGCCTGGTCGTGGTCTATGGCGCTCGACCGCAGATTGATGCCAATCTTGCGGCGCATCATCATGAGCCGGTGTACCACAAAAACACGCGCGTCACCGATGCGAAAACCCTGGAGCTGGTCAAACAGGCTGCAGGGCTACTTCAGCTTGATATTACCGCCCGCCTGTCGATGAGCCTGAATAATACGCCATTGCAGGGTGCACACATCAATGTGGTCAGCGGTAATTTTATTATCTCCCAGCCGCTGGGCGTTGATGACGGCGTAGATTACTGCCATAGCGGGCGTATTCGTCGCATCGATGAAGATGCCATTCACCGCCAGTTAGATAGCGGCGCGATTGTGTTGATGGGCCCGGTCGCCGTTTCCGTCACTGGTGAGAGCTTTAATCTGACGTCAGAAGAGGTCGCCACGCAGCTGGCTATCAAACTGAAGGCAGAGAAAATGATCGGTTTTTGCTCGTCTCAGGGTGTCACCAACGATGATGGCGATATTATTTCCGAGTTGTTTCCTAACGAAGCTCAGGCTCGCGTTGAGTTGCAGGAAGAGAAAGGCGATTACAGCTCCGGTACGGTGCGTTTCCTGCGCGGAGCAGTGAAAGCCTGTCGCAGTGGCGTACGCCGCTGCCATCTGATCAGCTATCAGGAAGATGGCGCCTTGTTGCAAGAACTGTTCTCCCGCGACGGCATCGGTACGCAGATCGTGATGGAAAGCGCCGAGCAGATCCGTCGCGCTACCATCAACGATATCGGCGGGATTCTGGAGCTTATCCGCCCGCTGGAACAGCAAGGTATTCTGGTCCGCCGCTCGCGCGAGCAGTTGGAAATGGAGATCGACAAATTCACGATTATTCAGCGTGATAACCTGACTATCGCCTGTGCCGCTCTGTACCCTTTCCCGGAAGAGAGAATTGGCGAAATGGCGTGCGTAGCGGTACATCCGGACTACCGTAGCTCGTCGCGCGGGGAAGTGTTGCTGGAACGGATCGCCGCGCAGGCCCGGCAAATGGGGCTGAGCAAGCTGTTCGTGCTGACCACGCGCAGCATTCACTGGTTTCAGGAGCGAGGCTTCACGCCGGTAGATATCGACCTGCTGCCGGAAAGCAAAAAAGAGATGTACAACTATCAGCGGCGGTCAAAAGTGCTGATGGCGGATTTGGCATAGGCGTGGTTGCCGGATGCGGCATAAAGTTCGCTGGCACATCTTTGGTATGCAGATCGTAGGCCTGATCAGACGCGATAGCGTCGCCATCAGGCACACAGCCGGATGGCGCTGACGCTTATCCGGCCTACATCATGCCATCATTAAACAACGCCGACAATCCGCTGCGGCGTTCGGTTCGGGTGGCAATGGCGCCACTCAATATCCGCTCATCAGCATACAGCGACAAACGACGGCGCGCGCGGGTAACGGCGGTATAGACCAGCTCGCGAGTCACCACAGGTGAATGCTGGTTGGGTAAAATCAACGCCGCGTGGTCAAACTCAGATCCCTGCGATTTGTGCACCGTCATTGCCCAGGTGGTTTCATGTTCAGGCAAGCGGCTGGGCTGGACCGATTTGATAGAACCGCCCGGCAGCGCAAACCACACCCTCAGACCCTGCCCACGATCCAGGGCAATGCCAATATCACCGTTAAATAATCCCAGCGAACTGTCATTGCGCGCGATCATCACTGGCCTTCCCTCATACCAGCGGCTATGCGTCGAACGGTGAATTTTGCGTTTTTGCGCCATCACCTGCTCAATGCGTTCATTCAAACCACCCACGCCAAACGGTCCTTCCCGCAGGGCACACAATAGCTGATACTCATTGAAGGCCTGAATGACAGCATCCGGCTCGGCGCGCTCGCGCAGTAAATCCAGATAGTGACCATAACCAGCCAGCGCTTCCTCCAGCATCGCAGCGTAATCTTCGCTGCTGTGCAGAGCGCGTTTTTCGATGTCGCCAAATCCCTGCTGGAAGACCGTTTTTATCGCGGCTTTGTCACCACGATTAATCGCCGCAGCCAACTGACCGATTCCGGAATCGCTACCGAAACGGTAGCTCTTTTGCAGCAGGCACAAACTGTCGCGCAGAGCAGCCGCCTGAGTTCCCGAACCAGCCGGAATAGTGGTTTCAGTCAGACGACTAAGCTGGCGGGCACGCTCTGGGGTAAAACCATCACCGACGAAAGCACAGATATCCCCCAGTACCGCCCCCGCTTCAACAGAAGCGAGCTGGTCGCGATCGCCCAGAAAAATCACCCGCCCGTGTGGCGGTAGCGCATCGATAAGGCGCGACATCATCGGCAAATCGATCATCGAGGCTTCATCCACTACCAGCACGTCAAGATGCAGCGGGTTTCCTGCATGATGCCGCAAGCGTTGGCTACCAGGCTGAGCGCCTAATAATCGATGCAGCGTACTGGCATCATCGGGAATGCGCTTCTTTTGCTCATCGGTCAGCGGCAGTTCACGCAACGCCGCGCCCAGCGAGGCGGTCAGACGTGCTGCTGCTTTTCCCGTGGGCGCCGCCAGGCGAATACGACAGCGTTCACCGTCCGCCATCTGAATCAACGCCGCCAGAAGCCTCGCCACCGTTGTTGTTTTTCCGGTCCCCGGTCCGCCGGAGATCACCGATATACGCCGGGTGAGCGCGACAGCAGCGGCCACTTTTTGCCAGTTAACGCCTTCAACGGGCGGAAACAGCGCTGCCAGCGTGTGGGTCAGCCGTTGTTCATCCACCTCAATGGCGTAGTTAACTTCACCGAAAAAGCGCGCCACCGCGCGTTCGTTATGCCACATCCGGTTCAGATACAAACGATCGCCGTACAGCACCAGCGGTGTGGGCTGCTCGCCACGGCTTACCGCCCCGGAGGCCAGCAGGCATTCCGCCCAGTCTTCGGGCTCTCCCGCTTCAGCGAGCCAGGCGCTTAACAGAGGATGGGCGTCCTCACTTCGGGATAGACGCGAAAGCGGTAAGCAGACGTGCCCTTCTCCTGCTTCACGGCTGAGCAACGCCGCTGCCAGCGCAACGGCAGGGTTATCATTTCCGGCAACCGCCAGCGCGAACTGGGCATCCAGAGGGCGGAGCTGCTTTTGCTCAACGGCTTCCAGTAATCGTTTCTGGATTGTCATGACATCTCCTCCAGCGGCACACCGGCAAACAACTCGTCCATCAAAGCGATTAACTCTCCGTCAGGTCGGGTCGCATAAATTCCCTGCTGCGGATTTTCACGGTCAACGCCACGCAGGAAGAGATAGATAACTCCGCCAAAATGGCGTTCATAATCGTAATCAGCAATGCGATGGCGCAAGTAGCGATGCAGCGCCAGGGTATAAAGTTGATACTGCAGGTCGTAGCGATGCGCCTGCATGGCAGAGGCCATCGCTTGCTGCGTATAGGCGGAGCTGTCTTCACCCAGCCAGTTCGATTTGTAATCGAGCAGGTAATAGCGCCCCTGATGGCGGAATACCAGGTCAATAAAGCCTTTTAGCATGCCGCGCACCTGCATAAAGTCCAACGCAGGGCACCCCGCCGAGAGCGGATCGTACTGACGAATCAACGCATCAAGTTGGTTGGCCATCAGCGGCTGCGAAATCGGCAGATAAAACTCCATCTCCACCTGTTTTTCTCGCGCGGAAAGCTGGCTCAAACTCACGCCCGTCTCGTTGAGAGGCGCCTGCAAAATGGCGTCCAGCCATTCGGTCAAAACCGGCGTCCAGTGCGCGTCATAACCGCCCAACGCCAGTTGCTCCTCGACCCAATGCGGATCCACCGGTTGCGTAAAATCGAGATTTTCAAACAGGCTATGCAAGAACGTACCCGGCGAAGCGCCGCGCGGGAACTGATGCGGTGTGAGTCCTGATTCTTCAATAACCTCACCGACGCCTGCGGCATCGATATCCAGTCGAGGGATCAGATCCTGCGCAATACCATGTCCACGCTGTTGCAGACCGGAATAACTGGTCACGCGCCAGCTATCGCCGGGCGTACGCTGCAGTATTTTTGCACTCAGTTCACTGCTAACAGACTGCGCAACCTGCCAGGGTTCGCCGTCAGGCTGCGCGGGAATCTGGCAGGCAATATCGTCGCAGCACAGCGCTTCAATCGCGCCACGCAGACCCGCGGCATCCATCGGCTCGCCTTTTTGCAACAGGCGACCAAGGGCGCTCTGATGCACATCGGTATCCCCTTTTTTATCGCCCCGACGTCGTACCAACGGCGCAACGCCAAGGCTGCAGTGCCATACCGAACGGGTTAGCGCGACATACAGCAAACGCAGGTCTTCCGCCAGACGTTCCGCTTCTGCCAGCTCAACGCTCTCCTCGGCATCGCTGAGATCCAGCACCGCTTCAAAGGAGCTGCGATCGTGGTAGAAAGCCTGATCCTGGACGCGGAAATTGGTGATAAATGGCAGCCAGACCAGCGGATATTCCAGCCCTTTCGATTTATGGATGGTGACGATTTTAACCAAATGCTTGTCGCTTTCGAGCCTGAGCTGCTGACTGGACGCATTGCTGTCGGGTTCAAGAATATGCTGGGACAACCAGCGCACCAGCGCATGCTCGCTTTCCAGCTGCGAGCCCGCTTCCTGCAACAGTTCGCTGATATGTAAAATGTCGGTCAGTCGACGTTCGCCCCCCGCCGTCGCCAGCAGGTTCTCCGCAATCTGGCGGGCAGCCATCAGCGCGCGCAGCATCGGCATCACGCCGCGTTTATGCCAGATCTGACGATAACCATCGAACTCCTCGACCACCGCATCCCAGGCATTTTCGTCGTTATTTAACGCTTCAAGATCCTGCGCATTCAGCCCCATCATTGAGGTCGCCAGCGCGCTACGCAGCGTGTTCTCACGCTCCGGCGTCATCACCGCCTGCAGCACCCACAGCAACTCCTGCGCTTCCAGCGTTTCAAATACGCTGTCACGGTTAGAGAGGTAGACGGAGGGAATGGCCAGTTGCGTCAGCGCATCGCGGACCAGCGCCGCTTCCTGGCGGCTACGTACCAGTACGCTGATGTCCGACGCGCGTACCGGGCTGGATGCTTTGCCACTGACCAGTTGCGCAGCGCCAGAATGTCCGGCCTTAAGCCAGTCGCGAATTTGCGTGGCGCACACCTGCGCCATGTAGTTCTGATAGTCGCCTACGCCACAGCTTTCCCCTTCCATCAGCCACATACTCATGGCTGGCTGCGTTTCACCGTGTAAAACAAACTGAAGCGACTGGTTTTTTTCTGCGAATTTTACCGGGCTGAAGGGGATTTCGCGGAACATAAAGGCGTCGTCCATCTGGCTGAAAAGCGTATTCACGCTATTGACCATGCCAGGGGCCGAACGCCAGTTGGTATCAAGCGTATAGTGTGCGCTGACTTCGCTGCGCGCCTTCATATAGGTGAAGATATCCGCACCGCGAAACGCGTAAATCGCCTGTTTTGGATCGCCAATCAGCAGAAGTGCGGTATCCGGCTGATGCTGCCAGATCCGACGAAAAATACGGTACTGCTGCGGATCGGTATCCTGGAATTCATCGATCATGGCAACCGGAAAACGGGTGCGAATAGCCGTCGCCAGCGCATCGCCGCTTTCACTGCGCAACGCTGCATCCAGACGGCTGAGCATATCGTCAAAACCCAGCTCGCCGCGGCGGCGTTTCTCCTCGGCAACCGCCGCGCGGATCTCCGCCAGCGCCCGGGTGATCACCAGATCGCGCAGGGTTAACGGTTCGCTAAGCAGTTCATCAATAGCGACGAAAAGCGGGTGCTGAGGAGTTATCCCGCCCGCTTTGGTTCGCTCTTCTAAAAAGCGCTGGGAGAATTTCTCCAACGCATCAGGCAACTGATAGCTTTGGGTTTCTTCCTGCGCCCATGCGCTGATCTTTTCGATCCACTTACCCTGGTTAGCGCGATTAAATTTACGCCGATCGATCCCGGAGGCTTCCAGCAGACCATCCAGCTCATCAACAGAATCACGCCATTGCTGCTTGATCTGGTTAATGCGTGCAAGAATTTGTTCATGCCGGGAGGCCAGCGTTTCGTCATCGGGCGGAGGAGCCTTGATAACCGGTGCTTCCCCTTGCAGATAGCGATCGATATCTCTCAGCAGCGCCTGCGGCCCTTTCCACGTTTCAAAAACCACCTGCGCAATGTCGCGGGGCAACGGGTAGCAGTGCCGACGCCAGAAGTCCGCGCAGGCCTGATAGCGCAGCAGCGATTCATCCTCTATCAGTTGCTGTTCGAACAACATGCCAGACTCAAAGGCGTTAAGGCTGAGCATACGCTGACAAAAACCGTGGATGGTAAACACCGCCGCTTCATCCATCTGTCTTTCAGCCAATAACAGCCACTGAGCAGCCTGTTTTTTATCGGCAATTTCATCTAACAAACGGGCATATAGCGGGTTGTCGGTGGTTTCACGCAGGCAGGCAATTCGCAGTTCATGAATGTTGCTACGAATTCGACCGCGCAACTCTTCGGTAGCCGCCTCAGTGAAGGTGACTACCAGCAGTTCTTCGACGGTCAGAGGACGAGGAAAGGCGGCAGAGCCGCCCAGTCCAAGCAGTAAACGTAAATACAGGGCGGCGATGGTAAAGGTTTTACCGGTGCCCGCAGAGGCTTCAATCAGACGCTCGCCCGTCAGGGGCAAACGCAGTGGATCAAGGGACTCAGCGGCATCATTCATTCTTATCACTCATCAGGGGTAAGGTTTGCTGCAACGCGCTGACGGTCTGCCACACTTTCCAGCCTTCCGGGTGCACATATTCTGCTTGCCCGTTCTGACTGCCGGAAACCTGTGACAATATCGCCATGCCTTGCGGCTCAACCACCGCCTGATGGAAGAAGTCGGCAAGTTTTTGCGGCGTCAGCAGTTTAATCTGAGCCACTATTTTATCACGTGAATCGAAGTGCATATTGCCGCGATCAAAATCTTTGCTTAACTGTGAGGCTTCTGCCCCCAGCGTTTGCGGCGCCTGCAGCATTTGCGCAATAATCGCCTGCTGAATTTGCGCGAACTCTTCAGGTTTCATCGCCCGCAGCTTCGCTTCCGCCGTCGGGAAGAACGCTTTATAACGCTCCCAGAGGTAAGACGGCTGCTTATCACTGCTTTGCAGCAGGAACCCCATTCCCCACTGACGGCCAACGCTCATCGGGAAAGCAAATACGGCGTAACCTAACTGTTCTTCAGTACGCAGTTGATTGTAGAACCACGGCTGAACAATCTGCCCCAACATGGCGCTGTAGGCTGAACTGGCGTATTCATCGTATCCGGTTGGCACAAATACCGCCGCCAATGCTGAATCCGTGCTGCTGCCTGCTTTTTCAAAGATGACGGACTGCTTCTTGTCCACCACCACATCTTTGTTGCGACACCACTGTGACCCGTTCGCACCAAGCTGTTTTTGGATATCCCACGCCATGCTCGTTGTCTGAGCTTCGCTCATATTGCCAATGACCAGGAATTCAGGTCGCGCCCCGGTTTTTAAGGCGTCGCGGTAGGTCATCACCTCTTTCAGGGTGATGGAAGGCAGCAACTGACGGCGCTCATCACGTGAAAAATAAGGCACCTGAGAAAGCATCTGCACCGGCATAATAGCCTGATCGTAGGCTTTACCCTTTTCTGCGGAATCCATCATCTGGGCATACCAGGATTTCGCCTGTTCCAGTTGTTCATCCGTTGAGGTATAGCTGAAATAGCCGCTCAGCAGCGCCTGAAAAAGCTGCGGCAAACGTTGGGTGTAGCCGTTGGCGTTAAGCATCAACCCATTGTTAGCGTTGGTAGAGAAACCAATTCCACCTACCGATGCCTGGTTACTTAACTGATCGAGCGCAATCCCCGCCAGGTAATCGTTAAGTGCGAATAAGACCTGGTTGCGGGCGCTGTCCATGGCTTTCGGGTTACGCAGGATCACGCTGACGTCAGCCTTCGGCTCGCTGGCAAAGTACTGGCTCGGGGCATACACCACGCGTAAATCCGGCTCATCAACAATCAGCTCCGGATGAGCATATTTTTTATCCGTCTTAATCAGCGTGAAATCATCCGGAATGTAGGGGTTCACCTCCGGTAACGACAGCGCAATGCCCTGTGCTTTTTGCTGCCAGTCGGCAAAGGTTTTGTCGCTGATTTTATCCACCTGGTAAGGCGCATCGACAAAATAAGCGGTTTTATTATGCGGCTCTTTCGCGCTGATATACCAGATACGTGCATTCTGCGGCGTCATCATTGCCAGACGTTGCTCAACAGCTTTCGCATCGTACTGGTCAGCAATATTCACCGCATCCAGCGTATGCTCGACGGGAACGCGGATCATGGTATCAGCCAGCCATTCCACGTAGTCCATATCACGGGTGATGGAGGGATAACGGAAATCGAGATCCAGCACATGCGCCAGCTCGTCAAAATAGCGTTTATCGACGCCTTTCTCGCGTAACAAATTGAGGTAGCTAAAGATTGCCGCGACAACTTCATCGCGATTCGCCAGCCCCTTGTCGGTTAACGTCGCGGAAATGGCTAACACGCCGCTGTTCCCGTTGACCACCGGATCGGAGTCTGCGCGAATACCTTCAACCAAGCCCTGCTTTTGCAGCCAGTCAGACAATGTGCCCGGACTACGATTGCCAATCAGGTAGGTCACCAGCTCATCGGTTTTACTGCGGAACTGCGCGCTGTTGTTATCAATACGAAACTCGACGCGCAATACTTTACGCGGCATTGCCGGAACATAGTGGATGATGATGCCCTTTTGCGCATCAGTGACGACCGGTACGGTAATTTCAGGCTTTTCGATATTTCTGTTCGGCACGCGCCCAAAGGTGTCAGCCGCTATCCGCGCCAGCTCTGGCAGCGGTTTATTGCTATAAATCACCGCCTTCATCAGGTTCGCGGAGTAGTACTTTTCATGAAATTTTTGTAACGCCTGTACCACCGGGTTGCCCGGTTTGTCGCTTAATGTCTCTAGATTCCCGCCAGAGAAACGCGAGCCAGGGTGCGCCGGGTTGATAGTCTCAGCGCTCACCTGCGCCATACGCATCCCGTCTCGGGTACGCGCCAGCGTCAGCTCGGAGTTAACCGCGTTACGCTCACGGTCGGCATATTTTTTATCCAACAATGGATCGGCAATAGCATCCGCCAGGCGATCCACCGCCCCCACCAACGCGTCGTTTTCGACTTCAAGATAGAAGGCCGTACGATAAGGCGCAGTGCTGGCATTGTGGCTACCGCCGTGCATTTTCAGAAATTCAGCCAGGCTGTCCGGCTGCGGGTATTTTTTCGAGCCCATCAGGCACATGTGTTCGAGATAGTGCGCCAGCCCCTGATGATCGTCCGGATCTTCCAGCGAGCCCACGGGAACTACCAGTGCAGAAAGGGATTTCACGGCCTGAGGATCGGATACCAGCAGCACAACCATGCCGTTATCAAGGCGCACGGCCTGATACTGGCGGGTATCTTTATCGCTTTTACGGATGGTTTCAGCTAAAGGCTGCCAACCGGTATCTGCCTGACTTACGGGAACCCAAAGGGCGACGAACAACAGTAATGCGCTGAACCAGGTGCTGCGGGGCATTCACAAACCTCATCATTAACGTATTCACCTGTTCACTACAAACCACGCATAAATACATGGTCTGAACAGGGCAAGACTATGTGCTGAACGAGCCAGCATCTTCTCTTTGTAAGAATCAGTCCGTGACAGAATGCGCATCATAGTGGAAGCTATCGAATTGCGCAATTTTTATACAGCCATCATGACTGATTGAAGCGAAAAATCGGTAACAGGTAGCGTTGAGACTGTAAAACAATAGTCTCCAGCGTATCAGCATCCAGTTGACGCCAAAGACGCTGATACCAGATATCATCACCTTCGCCACGTACTATCATGTTGCCTTCATAGGCTTGCAGAAACTTACTGCGCGCTTTTTGCAACGTTGCATCGTCATCTAACATGGCATCATTTGCGGCGTCATAACAGGTTTTTATCCATGCACCGCCGCTTTCGGGCAATACCAGCAATGGTGACGACATGCCTTCCCGATACCCCTCAATGAGTTGCGACAGATACAGCAACGCCTGTTCTGCATCCAGCGGCGGAAAACGCCATTCCCCGTCTTTACGCAGGAATAATCGGCTCTCTCCCGTACCGCCACTCGCACAATAGACAAGATGTTCCAGCCAAAGTTGCACGCCCTGCGCAATGCTGATCAAAGATGGGCGCCAGCGCAACAAACCGTCCTCTTGTACCTGCGGCAACCAACCGGTGATTTGTACGCCGTTACAGTTAAGATCGATTTCCATGCTCTGACAGGGCTGACGACAGGCGATAATACGCTCAGCCAGCGACTGCATCTCCTGACGCTGCGTATCCCACAGAATTTCGCCAAACGGCCCATAGGGTAGCGTGCCCGCCGCACGAAAACGGCGGAACAGTCGTTCAGCGTCGTTCTCTTCAACCAGTGTATTAAGCAATTGCTGATTAAGCTGATAGCGGGTTAATCCTTCAAGGGTGAAAGGCTCCGTGTCCGGGATCTCACTCTCTTCAGAACGGAAGTTGACCCTCAGACGCATCTGGAAAAAGGCGCGTACCGGATGTGCCCAAAATCGCTGCAGTGTTTCCAGCGTTAGCGTTTCTGGCATTTCAAAAGGAAGAGGCTGCACAAAATCCGTGTGCGCTTTTCCTGACAGGCTCGCCGCAGGTAGCCATTCCCGGGCATAGCTTTGCTGTTCGCCTGGTAGATAGTTTTGCGCATCAAAGGGCATACGGGTATGCAAACGGGTAATGTGCGCTTTTACCCTTGTCTCGCTTTGATCGCAGGTCAACAATTCGTCACCCGGCAGATAATGGCTTTGCCCAATGTAGTCCATCAGTTCTTGCACCAGCACCGACGGGAAGCGCTCGCTGTTATCCTGGATAGAGCGGCCAATGTAGCTGATGTAGAGCGTCTGCTGTGCCGAAATCAATGCTTCGAGGAACAGATAGCGGTCATCATCACGACGGCTGCGATCGCCCCGCATCGGTTTTTGACTCATTAAATCAAAGCCCAGCGGCGCAAGCTGGCGTGGATAAACGCCATCGTTCATACCCAGCAGGCACACCACTTTGAACGGAATGGAGCGCATCGGCATCAGCGTACAAATGTTAACGGGACCCGCCAGGAAGCGCTGGCTGATGCGTTCCTGATCAAGGCGCTGGGCCAGCTCATCACGTAACAGAGAGAGCGGTATAGCATCGCCGTACTCGGCCCCTAAACCTTCAGTGATAATAGCCTGCCACTGCTGTTCAATCAGCGTCATCGCCGCTTCGGTATCCGCGTCCGGCAGGAAGAAATCATTAAGCATTTCCCGACAAACAGGTAGCCACTCTTCCAGCGGTCGTTCCTGCGCTAACCCTCTACGCCAGAGATTAAGCTGCATCAGCAACGAGGCCAGATGTCCTACCAGCTCGGCAATCAAACCGCTGGACTCATCGTAAGGCAATACCGATTGCCACTCGCCCTGCGCGCTTTCCATCGCGTAGCCGAGCAGCATACGCGTTAAACCAAATTGCCAGGTATGCTGACCTGTAGGCGGAAGTTCCAGTTCACGCACGTTATCGTCGTCAATTCCCCAACGAATCCCGGATTCATTGACCCATAAGCGAAGATAGCGCAACCCTTCTTCATCAATGTTGAAACGCGCCGCCAGCACGGGGACATCCAGTAACGCCAGGACATCCTCTGAGACAAAACGGCTATCCGGTAGAGACAGCAGACTAATAAAAGCCTGTAAGACGGGATGGGACTGGCGTGCCCGACGGTCGGAAATCGCATAAGGTAAGTAACGCTCGGCTGGTGCACTGCCAAAGACCGACTGAATGAATGGGCTGTAGCTGTCGATGTCCGCCACCATCACGATAATATCGCGCGGCGTCAGCGTTGGGTCCGCTTCCAGCATGGCCAACAGCCGGTCATGCAGAATTTCCACCTCGCGCTGTGGGCTATGGCAGACATGGAAAGTCACGCTGGTATCGTTCAGATCAAGCCGGCGTTTATTGTCACTACGGGAATATTCTTCCAGCGTGACGCCCGCCACGGCATGGCTTTCGAGTTCCAGAATATCCGATTGAATATTATGCAAAAGGTTGTCAGGCGTAATGTCGACAAACGCATCCAGTTCCTGACTATTTTCCAGCTCCGAAAGCAAATAAATGTAATCACGCCCCAGCTTGCCCCACGAGGCCAGCATCGGGTTGCCCACATCCTGTTCCCCATCGCTGTTAAATAATCCTTCGGCTTTCTGGTTATCACGAAACAGCGGCAGGTGCCGTTCTTCAAAGCTGTGCCGACGCTGACGCGCCATAAGCTTCGCCAGCCAGGCAGGATCTTTAATATCTCCCCAGTAGTAGCGACAAGGGTTGGTAAACAGCAGATGAATATCGATGTGCTTACCCAGCGCTTGCAATGCCTGCAAATAAACCGGCGGCAGCGCCGAAATGCCGCAAATAAAGACGCGAGAAGGCAGTCCCTGCGGGCACTCGGACGCGTTTTCCAACGTCTGAATAAATCGTTGGTATAAATTGGCACGATGCCAACGCGGCTGGCCCAACTCCGCGGTGTATTCCACCAGCGCTTTCCACAACGGTGCCTGCCAGGCCTGAGACTCGCCGAGTCCCTCAACCAGTCGCCCCGCTTCCCACTGGGTCAACCAGTCAGGGCGGTAGACTAAATACTGGTCGAAAAGGTCAGCCGCGCGCGAGGAAAGCTGAAAAAGCTTACGTTTATCGGTGTCGTCCGTCAGAT
This sequence comes from Citrobacter freundii ATCC 8090 = MTCC 1658 = NBRC 12681, assembly GCF_011064845.1. Lineage (NCBI taxonomy): Bacteria > Pseudomonadati > Pseudomonadota > Gammaproteobacteria > Enterobacterales > Enterobacteriaceae > Citrobacter > Citrobacter freundii. Next base: position 3,971,188 of record NZ_CP049015.1, read on the forward strand.
AGTGGCGCAGCAATGCAAAGTCATCGCCATCCAGTAATTGCGGCAACAGCGTCATCAACTTCCAGCTCATGCTCTGTTTGCTGAACGCGCTCTCTTTCGGGATATCCGGCAGCACGCGCACAAACATATCCCAGATAAAACTCGCGGGCAGCGGAAAATCGATATTGGCGGCAATACTAAACTTCTGTGCAAGAGTCATTTGTAACCACTGCGCCATACCGGTACTTTGAACCAGGATCATCTCAGGTTCAAAGGGGTCGTCCAGCCGCTCGCGCTCAACGATAAACTCCATTAACGCTTCCAGCACATCCAGACGGTTGGAGTGGTAGACCCTTAACATAGCGACTCCTGACTACAGACGATTCGGGCAATGCAGACGCGTCATCTGACCCTGCCTGCCGAGGGGTGAAGAAATTATGACGTTGATGCTGACACATCCCGCTCTCGTTGTCTGCATTCGGTTAACCTGCCAGTTCACAGGCGATGAAAACTGGTACAGCTGGCTTTGCTGCCAGGCGTGACGCCAGAGTTGTTGATACTGGTTTCTGATAATAAAGCTGTTCATTAGCACCCGCTGGTATCCTGACAACGCGGTCACAATCATGATCATCAGTACCATTGCCAGCATCACTTCCGGCAGACTAAAGCCACGGTGACTGTTCAGGGGATCTGGCATAACGTCTGCTCCTTAAGCGGACAAAAATCGCTCCAGCCATGCGCCGAGAATTCTATGTTGCCATCAATAACCGCCCCCTGACGCCATAAAAATACTCCTTCATAGTGGGCGATTAGCAGCACGAAATTATTGGTAAGCAGGCGCAGGCAAACCGCGGCATTCTGCGTGGGATCGCGCCGACACTGTACGACGGGTTGTAAGCGCCAGGGTTGTATACGCCCCCATTCCATCGCGGATTGCACTACCGCCTGACGCTGCAGCGCCTGACTTTGTGTGGACACACGCGCAGCAAAACTAGCCTCCTGTCTGCTAACGCCTTGCAGCAGCAGACTACCGAGCACCAGCAGCAACAGGACCATTGCCAGAGAGGATACGCCTCGCTCACGGTTCACAGGTTGAATCCCGTAACGCTGTAGACCGCTTCAACAACTTTTTGTGGTTCGTCATTGCTCACTCCACGCAAACGCAGCGTAAGAAGCGGGGAATATCCGCTAAAATTCAGCCGTTCAACCTGGAATGCCTGAATCTGGATGGTAGTCTGATCGGTCATTTTCTCCCATCCTTTTCCAGTACAGCCGGTGGCTCCACGCAGGGTTTCCAATGCCTTGTCCTGTAAACGAAACCCGATAGCATCAGCCTCTTTCGCGGAACTGCTCTCCCAAACGCCGTTGCCGTTGGCATCCCAGCGTGCAATGACACAGTCCCCCTTAGCCGATATCACCAGTCCCTCTCCGACACAGTTTCCTCGGCAATATCCCGCCCGTTGAAGATGCTTCGCCACGGTGTAGGCCCGCTGCCATATTTCATCTTCCAGCGCTAACTGGCGCGTGTTACGCAGAATCTCTCGCTGTAGCGCCGGTAAAAATCGTGCTGAACTAAGTAATAAAATACTGCTAATCGCCATGGCAATGAGCACCTCCAGCAGTGAAAATCCCCGTTCGTTTACTGACATAATCTGGCCTCATCGCGCTCACAAAGCCTGATTCGCCCCCAGCCAGACACCACCACGCGCCATTCCCCTGCCGCATTTTTCAGGCGTATATGTCCGGCCCATGCCGTATTGCGCAGTCCAAAAAAAGCCAGTGAAGGCGTGATATCTGCCATTTCGACATCAGCCCAGAGTGGCGCAAATATCAACGGTGAAACAGGCTGACACGAAGCTTGTGATGTCGCTGAGCTTGCCAGACACCATGTCCCCCCTTCGCGGAGCACGTTGATGACGTGATCACGATTGCGCCAGTTAGCATCTTCACGCAGTTGCAGCAGGTAGTCCCGCACCTGGCAGGCGGTCTGCCACAGCCGCTGTTGCTGCTGCCAGCGCTGCCAACCATACAGCCCAGATGCACCAAGCGCCGCGACGATCAGCATCGCAATCAGGGTTTCGAGAAGCGTGTAACCTTGTTGTTTTTTCATGTCGCCAGTATGGCGTGAGGAAAATGAATAACGAGCGGGAAATTCGGTTTCTACGGCGAGCTACGGGAAATATTCGTCGCGTTGCAGACCGTTGCACTATTTCAGGAATGTTGGCCGAATAACGTGATTTTAGACAAAAAAAACCGACGCTCACGGGCGTCGGTTGTGTCAGCATAAAGCTGGTTAGATAGCCACCGGCGCTTTAATACCCGGGTGCGGATCGTAGCCTTCAATTTCGAAGTCTTCGAAGCGATAGTCAAAGATAGATTCAGGCTTACGTTTGATAACCAGTTTCGGCAACGCGCGAGGTTCACGGCTAAGCTGCAGATGCGTTTGATCCATATGATTGCTGTACAGGTGCGTGTCGCCACCGGTCCAGACAAAATCACCCACTTCCAGATCACACTGCTGCGCCATCATGTGTACCAGCAAAGCGTAGCTGGCAATGTTAAACGGCAGGCCGAGGAACACATCGCACGAACGCTGATACAGCTGACAGGAGAGCTTGCCATCCGCGACGTAAAACTGGAAGAACGCATGGCACGGTGCCAGCGCCATTTTATCCAGCTCACCGACGTTCCATGCAGAAACGATAATGCGGCGAGAGTCCGGGTCATTTTTAAGCTGGTTTAACACGGTGGTGATCTGGTCAATATGGCGACCATCTGGCGTAGGCCACGCGCGCCACTGTTTACCATAAACCGGGCCTAAATTACCGTTTTCATCCGCCCATTCATCCCAGATTGAGACGTTGTTTTCATGCAGGTAGGCAACGTTAGTGTCGCCCTGCAAAAACCACAGCAGCTCATGAATGATCGAGCGTAAATGGCAGCGTTTCGTCGTAACCAGCGGGAACCCTTCCTGCAGATTAAAACGCATCTGATGACCAAAAATGGAAAGCGTTCCGGTTCCGGTACGGTCGTTTTTCTGTGTGCCTTCATCCAGCACTTTTTGCATCAGTTCTAAATACTGTTTCATGGTTCCTCAGGAAACGTGTTGCTGTGGGCTGCGGCGGTACGCCCAAACCATCATAATAATGCCTGCGACAATCATCGGGATAGAGAGGATCTGCCCCATGCTGATGTACTGTACCCAGGTGCCAGTAAACTGCGCATCCGGCTGGCGGAAGAATTCAACGATAATACGAAACGCACCATAACCAATCAGGAACAGACCGGATACCGAGCCCATTGGACGCGGCTTACGAATGTACAGGTTGAGAATGATAAACAGCACAACACCCTCGAGCGCCATCTCATAAAGCTGTGAGGCGTGGCGCGGCAGCGAGCCGTAGGTATCAAAAATAGACTGCCATTGCGGGTTAGATTGCAGCAGTAAAATATCTTCGGTACGGGAGCCCGGGAACAGCATGGCGTACTTGAAGTTCGGGTCAACGCGTCCCCACAGCTCACCATTGATAAAGTTACCCAGACGCCCTGCACCCAGACCAAACGGAATCAGCGGGGCAATGAAATCAGAAACCTGGAAGAACGAACGTTTGGTGCGTTTGGCGAAGATAATCATCACCAGGATCACACCGATAAGTCCACCGTGGAAGGACATACCGCCGTCCCAGACGCGGAACAGATACAGGGGATTATCGAGGAATAACTCGAAGTTATAGAACAGTACGTAACCAATACGCCCACCGAGGAAAACCCCGAGGAAGCCCGCATACAGTAAGTTTTCTACTTCATTTTTGGTCCAGCCACTGCCCGGGCGATTAGCGCGGCGCGTCGCCAGCCACATCGCAAAAATAAACCCCACCAAATACATTAAGCCGTACCAGTGAAGCGCGACGGGTCCGATTGAGAAAATGACCGGATCGAAATCCGGAAAATGCAGATAGCTACTGGTCATCTGTCACCACAAGTTCTTGTTATTTCGCTGAAGTCAGACAGCAATTGATAAGCGCGCCTGCATAATGCAGGCGCTCCAAAGGTGCGAATGATAGCACAAGGGGTTAGAAGCGGATGCCGGGAAGATGTAAAAGATCTGTATAAGTAATCTTTACCCCGTAATGCCTGATGACGCTACGCTTATCAGGCCTACAATCCCCCGCGAATCAACCCCCCCATGCCGCGGCGCTCCATAAAGGCCGCTACCTGATGGCGTACCTCAGCCGCCATCTGCGCTTCCAGGCTGCGCTGCGCCAGCGTTTGCGCCTCATCAAAATCGATATGACGCAGCAGATATTTTACGCGAGCGACAGAACGACCGTTCATCGACAAATGACGGAAACCCAGGCCGATCAGAATAGCCACGCACATCGGGTCGCCCGCCATTTCACCGCACAGGCGTAAATCGATACCGCTTCTTTCGGCTTCCTGCGCAATCATCGCCAGCGCACGTAACATCCCCGGATGCAGACTGTCATAAATGCTGGCTACCCGTGTGTTGTTACGATCGACGGCCAGTATGTACTGGGTAAGATCGTTGGTTCCGACCGAGATAAAGTCAATCCGGTTTGTCAGATGCGGCAACATGAACACCATCGACGGAACTTCCAGCATGATGCCAATACGCGGTTTCGGGATCTCGTAACCGATCATCTCCTCCACTTCGCGTCCGGCGCGTTCAATCAAACGTCGCGCTTCGTCCACTTCATCAATGCTGGTTACCATCGGCAGCAAAATGCTGAGGTTACCGGTTGCCGCGTTGGCACGCAGCATGGCGCGAACCTGGATCAAAAAGATCTCTGGCTGATCGAGCGTTATGCGGATCCCTCGCCAGCCAAGGCACGGGTTCTCTTCACTGATCGGCATGTAGGGCAGCTGTTTATCGGCACCGACATCCAGCGTACGTAGGGTCACCGGCTTGTCGTTAAACATTTGCAGCATGCCCTGATACTGCGCAACCTGTTCTTCTTCCGAAGGAAAACCGCTTTGCAGCATGAACGGGATTTCGGTGCGATACAGGCCAATACCGTCGATCCTGCTACCCAGCTTTTCTTCATGTTCCGGGCTGAGACCCGCATTGAGCATCACCTTCACGCGCTCGCCGCTTTTCAACTGTGCTGGCTGGTTGACGTCGTCTTCCGCCAGGCGGCTCAGCTCAATTTCTTCACTGATAAGACGCTGGTATTCCTGAATCAATACCGGTTCCGGATCGACCAGCAGTTCACCGCGATAACCGTCCACCACCAGCGTGCGGCGATGCAGCACCGACGGCTGGATATCGGCCCCCATAACGGTAGGGATACCCAGCGCACGAACCATAATTGCCGCATGAGAGTTGGCTGCGCCGTCCCGGACAACCACGCCGACTAACCGGTCCTGAGGAAGCTCCGCCAGCGTGGTCGCCGAAAGTTCATCCGCCACCAGTACGAAGCGTTCCGGCCAGGCATTCGGCCCCTGGATAGAGTCGTCAAGGTGGAACAGCAGACGCTGGCCGAGCGCGCGTAAATCTCCGGCCCGCTCTTTGAGGTAGTTATCGCTCAGCGCGGCAAATTGTTCGGCAAACTTTTCAATGATCGTTTTAACCGCCCACTCGGCCACTGAACCGTTATCCACTTCCGCAAACAGTTCGCGGCGCAGACGGGTATCGGAAAGCAAGTGCGAGTAAAGATCAAAGATCGCCGCCGTTTCTTTCTGCGCCCCAGCGGTAAAACGCTTGCTGTAGCGGCGGAATTCGTTCGCCGCCTCTTCCAACGCACCGGTCAGTCGCTCGCGCTCAAGCACCGGATCCAGCGTTGAAGCCTGATAGACCTGCTCCATCAGCGGCAGCGTCGCATCCTGCCAGCCTTCAGCTATTGCCACGCCGGGGGCGGCAGGCAATGCACGGATGCGCGTTTGCCGGTATTGACCGAACAGCGCGTTTAGTTGCGACTGCGAAAGTATGGCCGCCATTTGCGTGGCGAGCGTGACGAGGAAAGACTCTTCACTTTCATCGTACTGACGCAGTTCACGCTGCTGCACCACCAGCACACCTAAAAGCTGGCGACGCTGAATGATCGGTACGCCTAAGAATGCACGAAAACGCTCTTCTTTTACCGAAGGTATGTATTTAAAGCTGGGATGCTTTTGCGCATCGGCGAGGTTGATAGGTTCCGCCAGCCTGCCAACCAGGCCAACGATACCTTCATCAAACGCGAGTGCGACAGTGCGACCACGTGGTTTTTTCAGTCCCCGGGTCGCCATGAGGTAATAACAACGTCGATCGTGATCGGCCAGATAAACCGAACAGACCTCTGTATCCATCGCAAGACAGATGTCGGTAACCAGTATATTGAGCGCTTCATTCAGACGCGGAGCACTGGCCACCTTTTCGACTATTTCGCGCAGGCGGGTGAGCATAATTTGCGTAGCTTAACCTCTTTTACGTCTGTACGCAGGTGTACTTTGCGGCTTAGGAGTGCTCTCCTGAAGCGCCATGACAACACTTGCGAATTCTTTCATCACCCTGCGATAGACATCGCGTTTAAATGACACCACCTGTCGAACCGGATACCAGTAACTCACCCAGCGCCAGCCGTCGAACTCAGGTGTACTGCTGGTTTGCATATTGATTTCAGCATCGCTGCTGACCAATTGCAGAAGAAACCACTTTTGTTTCTGGCCGATACAAACCGGCTTCGTGTCCCAACGCACCAAACGTTTCGGTAACTTGTAACGCAACCAGTTACGAGTAGAAGCAAGGATCCGTACATCTTTACGACTGAGACCCACTTCTTCAAAGAGTTCCCGGTACATCGCCTGCTCTGCTGTCTCTCCTGCGTTGATCCCACCTTGTGGAAATTGCCAGGAGTGCTGACCAAATCGCCGGGCCCACATGACCTGCCCCTGGCGGTTACAAATTACTATCCCTACATTCGGGCGGTAGCCATCGTCATCAATCACCGGACTACCTCAACATAAACCTTATATACAAACGATTGTTTCACACTCCTGAGGGGCGGTAAACCACTCTGTTAAGGGTGCGATATTCTAATAACAATTGAATAACTCACAGTTAAAGGCCGAGTTATAAACAGAAGAAGGGCAAGCAAGGCGATTTTATTCACCTTTTCTGTGGATATAGTTGTGAAGAAGTACGGAATTACTATGGGAAAACCCAGAACAGTCCGAATAAGACATTCGTCACAGAGTAAAAATAGTCTTATACATTCATAAAGTTAAAACTGATCCACGCAGATAAACACACAGAAATGTGATGTACATCACTCATACGATCTTCACGCTGATGAAAGATCGACCAGCGTCGGTTTTATCCACAGATTATGCCAATAAGTTAGGCACAATTTGTGTGAAAATTCGATTTTCGTCGCACGTCAAGGCTGTAAATTGAAACAGTAGTGGGGGTTTTTCACAGTTATCCCATCTTTCTGTGGATAACATGGTGTAAGATCCTGTTCATTGTCAGTGACCAGAATTGGAAAACCCGCTTCGCTGTTGCGCAACTCTGCAAACGTGAATCTAAAAACCAATATAAATCATATAATTGAATAAAGCATGTGGAAAAAGATAAACTCTGTCCACACGGTATAAAATCATTGCTTATTTTTTCACCTAAGGGTTAACCCGATGCCAGAACTCCGTCCGTTGCTTTCTCCCCCTGAATCTGAAGCCCAGTTGCTGAGCCAGGCACGACAGCTTTCGGGCTACGCGTTAGGAGAATTAGCGGCAATGGCGGGAATCGTTACGCCGAAGGATCTTAAGCGCGATAAAGGCTGGATTGGCGTGCTACTGGAAATCTGGCTCGGTGCCAGCGCGGGCAGTAAACCAGAGCAGGATTTTGCGGCGCTGGGCGTGGAGCTGAAAACGATCCCTGTGGACAGTCTTGGCAGACCGCTGGAAACCACCTTTGTGTGCGTGGCACCGTTAACCGGCAATACCGGCGTCACCTGGGAAACCAGCCATGTACGGCACAAACTCAAACGCGTTCTGTGGATCCCGGTAGAAGGCGAACGCAGCATCCCGCTGGCTGAGCGCCGCGTCGGCTCTCCCCTGCTGTGGAGCCCGAATGAAGAAGAGGACCAGCAATTGCGTCTGGACTGGGAAGAATTAATGGACATGATTGTGTTAGGTCATGTCGAACGCATCACCGCTCGCCATGGGGAAGTACTGCAACTGCGTCCTAAAGCCGCCAACGCCCGCGCGCTTACCGAGGCCATTGGCGCCAACGGCGAGCCCATCCTGACCCTGCCACGCGGCTTTTACCTGAAAAAGAACTTCACCCGCGCATTGCTTGAGCGACATTTCTTGTTCCAGGCGCAATAGGCACCGCCCGGCCTTTCACCCGCCGCGTTACGAGCCTATAATTACCGCTTCTTTTTTTTGGCAGGACTTTGTTCGATGTTATTTGCATGGATAACCGATCCTAACGCCTGGCTTGCGCTCGGTACGCTGACGCTGCTGGAGATCGTTCTTGGGATCGACAATATTATTTTCCTTTCTCTGGTTGTAGCCAAACTCCCGACAGCGCAACGCAATCATGCCCGACGTATTGGGCTGGCGGCGGCGATGATCATGCGTCTGGCTCTGCTGGCTTCTATCGCCTGGGTAACGCGACTGACAAACCCGCTATTCGAGTTGTTTGGCGAGGCAATATCAGCACGCGACCTGATCCTTCTGCTGGGGGGATTGTTCCTGATCTGGAAAGCCAGCAAGGAGATCCACGAATCCATTGAAGGTGAGGAAGAGGGGTTAAAAACCCGCGTATCTTCTTTCCTGGGCGCGATTGTGCAGATCATGTTGTTAGACATTATCTTCAGCCTGGATTCCGTGATTACTGCGGTTGGTTTGTCCGATCATCTGTTTATCATGATGGCGGCAGTAGTGATTGCCGTAGGCGTGATGATGTTTGCTGCTCGCCCAATTGGTGAGTTTGTCGATCGTCACCCTTCAGTAAAAATGCTGGCGCTCTCGTTTCTGATTCTGGTCGGTTTTACGCTGATTCTGGAAAGTTTCGACGTCCACGTTCCGAAAGGATATATCTATTTCGCCATGTTCTTCTCTATCGCGGTAGAGACCCTGAACCTGTGGCGTAATAAAAAAAATCCGCTCTGATGAAATCCATCGCTCCCTGCAAGGGGAGCGAATGCCCACCACACCTACCCCTTCTCACAGTTTAAGATTTTACTGCTTTCACCCTGCACAACTTCGCGTTATTACTAAACTATTGTCAGACGCAGGCCATGTGAGGATAAGCAGATGAAAAAATGGGCAGTTTTGATTTCCGCCGTAGGACTGGCTTTTGCCGTTTCCGGATGCAGCAGCGATTATGTAATGGCGACAAAAGATGGTCGAATGATCCTGACCGATGGAAAACCAGAAATTGACGATGATACCGGTCTGGTGAGCTATCACGACCAGCAGGGCAATGCGATGCAGATTAACCGCGATGATGTGTCCCAAATCATTGAACGCTGATGGTTGAGGTCAGCAGCGCGCTGGCCTTAACAATTTTACTTCCCTTTTTCGCTTCCCTCAGCCATTTTTATAATCCTTATGTCGTGATTATAAAAAGGAAACGGCTATGCAATATCACCGTATACCCCACAGCTCGCTGGAAGTCAGTACACTGGGGCTGGGCACAATGACGTTTGGTGAACAAAACAGCGAAGCCGACGCACATGCACAGCTCGATTATGCCGTAGCACAGGGCATTAATTTGATCGACGTTGCCGAGATGTATCCGGTACCGCCGCGTCCTGAAACCCAGGGTCTCACCGAAACCTACGTAGGTAACTGGCTCGCCAAACACGGCAGCCGTGAAAAGCTGATCGTCGCTTCTAAGGTCAGTGGACCATCACGCAACAACGACAGCGGCATCCGCCCGAATCAGGCGCTGGATCGTAAAAATATCCGTGAAGCGCTGCACGACAGCCTGAAAAGACTGCAAACCGATTACCTGGATCTGTATCAGGTTCACTGGCCGCAGCGCCCGACCAACTGCTTTGGTAAGTTAGGCTACAGCTGGACAGACTCCGCGCCGGTCGTTTCCCTGCTGGATACGCTGGACGCATTGGCAGAGTTTCAGCGCGCCGGGAAAATTCGCTACATCGGCGTTTCTAATGAAACAGCTTTTGGCGTGATGCGCTATCTGCACCTGGCGGACAAACACGATCTGCCACGCATCGCCACCATCCAGAACCCCTACAGCCTGCTGAACCGCAGCTTTGAGGTTGGACTGGCAGAAGTGAGCCAGTATGAAGGCGTTGAACTGCTGGCCTACTCTTGCCTGGGCTTCGGTACATTAACCGGGAAATACCTGAACGGCGCGAAACCTGCCGGTGCACGCAATACGCTGTTTAGCCGTTTCACGCGCTACAGCGGCGAGCAGACGCAGAAAGCCGTTGCGGCCTATGTGGATATCGCGAAACGCCATAATCTGGATCCTGCGCAAATGGCGCTGGCATTCGTGCGTCGTCAGCCGTTTGTCGCCAGCACTTTGCTGGGCGCCACGACCATGGAGCAGCTAAAAACCAACGTTGAAAGTCTGCATCTGGAGTTGAGCGAGGAAGTGCTGGCAGAGATTGAAGCGGTGCATCAGGTGTATACCTATCCTGCACCTTAACAGTTAGCGCCTGATGGCGCTGCGCTTATCAGGCCTACAGACAGCGTTCCCTGTAGGCCTGGTTGCAACAGCATATAACAGACTAATGGCGGCGCTGCCAAATCCACAGCGCCGCAATCGCCAGCGCAAACAGCGCACCGAACCCAATACCAATCGCTACCGCCGGGATCCCCACCAGCACCGCCAGTGAGTAAATACCCAACATCAACAGCATCGCGCTGTTTTCACCCAGGTTCTGCACCGCAATCGCATTACCTGCGCCGACGCTTTTCTTACCCCGCTCCTGCAGTAACGCATTCAGCGGCACCACAAAGAACCCACCACACACGCCGATAAGCATCAGCAATGCGTAGGCCGGAAGCAGCGAATGTTGAAGAGAAAAAATCAGCACCACGACGCCAATCAGGATCCCCGCAGGCATACAGCGCGACACGGTTTCCAGCGTCACCAGCTTCGCAGCCGCCCCCGCGCCGACGACAATCCCGATCGCTACCATGGCATTGAGATAGGTCGGCGTGGCGTTATCGGTGATGCCGAGCGCCACCGGAACCCACAGTACCAGCAGAAAACGCAGCGTAACGCCCGCCCCCCAAAAAAGGCTGGTTCCCACCAACGAGAAGCGTGTTTCACCGTTGCGCCACAGCGAAGAGGCGGCACAGAAGAAACTGCGCGTCATTTTCCCCAGATGCCAGGACTGGCCAGGGCGAGCCGCGGCCAGTTTCGGGATATACAGGTTAGCGACCACTGCGCCAGCATAGGCCAGCGCACAGGCAGAAAGCGCGGCAATCACGTGCCAGTCGGCCAGAACGCCACCGGCGACAGAACCGAGCAAAATCGCGGCAATGGTGGAAGCTTCCATCAGGCCGTTGGCTTTCACCAGTTTGTCGCCGGTGGTCAGTTCACCGAGAATGCCATACTTGGCCGGTGAATACGCCGCCGCGCCAATCCCCACTAGCGTATACCCGAGAAACGGATTAATGCCGAAGCAAATACTTGCCGCACCCAGCAGTTTCAGGGAGTTCGCGAACATCATCACTCTGCCTTTGGCAAAGCTATCCGCCACCTGTCCAACAAACGGCGCAAACAGAATGTAAGCACCCACAAACACCATTTGCAGGATAGGCTGGCTCCAGTCCGGATAAAATTGCTCCTTCAGCAACGCCAGCGTAGCAAACAGCAACGCGTTATCGCCAAACGCTGACAGAAACTGCGCGGCGATAACGGACATCATCCCTTTGGACCAGATTGACGTGTTAGTGTGCACTGACTCACTCATGTTGTTTTTCCGGCTCATCGACCCAGCTTTTCAGCGTAACAAAATCCGGCTTACCGCTGCCGAGTAATGGGAGTTGCTTCAGGTGGCGTATATCACGCGGTACGGCGAGTTCAGGTACGCCGTGTGCCCGCGCATACTGCTGGAGTTTTTCACGCGTGAGTTCGCTATCAGTGGTAAACAGCACCAGCGCCTCACCTTTGCTGGCATCACTCTTGATCGCAGTGGCGTGCATTTTGTCTGCTGACACCGCCAACGCCAGTTGCTCAACCATTTCCAGCGACACCATCTCTCCGGCAATTTTAGCAAAACGCTTAGCGCGCCCCTGAATCTGTACAAAGCCGTTTTCATCAAAGCGTACGATGTCTCCGGTGTCATACCAGCCGCGCTCAATCTCACCTTGCGCATTCTCTGCCGTTGGCACCTCCAGCACCCCAGGTTTTTCGACGCGCAAATAGCCGCTCATAATATTAGGGCCTTTCAGCTGTAAACGCCCACCGTCCTCAATTCCCGGAACGGCCAACAGTCGAGCATCCATACCAGGCAAGATGCGCCCTACCGTTCCCGATTTTGCCGCCATCGGTACGTTAATCGACACCACCGGCGCACATTCCGTCACCCCATAGCCCTCAAGGACACGCAGGCCAAATTTCTCCTGCCACAGTTGCTTTGTGCTGTCCTGCAGTTTTTCCGCTCCCGCAACCACATAGCGCAGGCGATGGAAATCGTAAGGATGCGCGAAACGCGCGTAGTTGCCGAGGAACGTTGACGTACCAAACAACACGGTGCAGTTCCGGTCGTATACCAGCTCTGGCACAATGCGGTAATGCAGCGGGCTGGGATAAAGAAACACTTCTGCGCCAGTCAGTAGCGGCGTGAATAATCCCACCGTTAGCCCAAAGGAGTGGAACAGCGGCAGCGCCGACATAAAGCGGTCATCGGCGGTGAAATCGGCAATCGTTTTAATCTGCTCAACGTTCGCCAGAATGCTTTTATGACTGTGAACCACGCCTTTCGGATGGCCTTCTGAACCGGAGGTAAAGAGGATCACCGCAGCGTCTTCCGGCTGCTGCTTCACCTGCGCCAGATGCGGTGCCAGCAGATGTGAGAAAATCCACAGCTTATCGCTAAAGGTCACATCGGCTTTCAAGTCCTCCAGATACACCCAACGCACCTGGGTGAGCTGTTCTGGTAAATGCCAGAGTTTGCCTTTATCGAGAAACTGTCGGGATGTGAAGATCGTCTTTATTTCAGACGCAGTAATGGCGCTGGTTAATCCTTTCACACCCGCGGTGTAGTTCATCATGGCTGGAATGCGTCGACGCGCAATGGCGCCAAAAATGACCGCCGCGCTGATTCCCGCATTTGGCAGCATCAGGCCGATTCTTTCACCCTCGGTGCTGTATTTTTCCAGAATACGCGCGACAAACAGCGTTTTCGTCAGCAGTTTGCAGTAGCTGTCCGGAGTGAAATTAATATCTTCAATGCAGTTTTTGCCTGCGCCAAAACGGTATTTCGCCGCCAGCAGCGACTCGTAGAGCGTCTCACGCGGACGAACCGCCATGCGTGCTTCCATCATAATTTGATGCAGCATCTCTCCGACGATTTTACGGCGATCGCGAGCTCGCGGTGCTTCCGGCATCGGCAGTTGTGTCGGCGGTAGGATGTGTAAGCGGATGCGCGGGAAGAATCGCTGTTTAACCAGACCTTTCAGGCGACTAAAGCGGGAAAGCTCCGCGCCTTCGATGCGCACAGGAACCACCGTGGCCCCTGACTTTGCCGCGACAAACCCGGCGCCGTCATAGATTTTCATCAATGAACCGGTGGTCGAAATACGCCCTTCCGGGAAGATAACCACCGGGCGGCCCTGTTCGACCAGACGAACCAGATGTTTAATCGACATCGGTTTGGTTGGATCTAACGGTACGAAATCAATCAACGGGGTTAGCCAGCGCATATACCATTGCTGGCTGATCGAGGTGTAAACAGCGAAGACGGGACGAATCGGTAAAAAGAGCGCCAACAGGATGCCGTCTATAAATGAAACATGGTTGGGAGTGATTAGAACGCGTTCTCCCTGTAGCGCGCTGACATCGCCCGTGACGCGAACGCGGAAAAGCACGCGAAACAGATTACGAAAAAAGCCAAATAGCATCTCAACTCCCTGTGCCATTAATTATATAAACATCAATGGTGGGAGAGTATACGAGTTGGGGAATAGGCGCGACAGGTAACTGTTAAATACAATTCGAAAAAAAACCTGCGCATCCGCGCAGGTTGGTGCAAGAGACAGGTACGAAGTGCGTACCGAATAATCTCACCAATCAATACCTCTGGGATCTTGATTGTGGTCGTCAGCAGCCAGATACGCCAGTGCGAAAACGCAAAGGAATGAACCCAAATGCAACGAGTTGTGTAAATTATCGGTTACTGTTACAGATAGGCTGAAGGTAAAAAAAAACCTGCGCATCTGCGCAGGCTGGTGTAATTCTAGTGATCAACCCGAAAGTTGATTTCACCTATCAATACCTCTGGGATCTCAACTCTAGCAATCTGCTCAGTTCCCTCACCAGCGAACAATCGCAACAGCACATCGCAAAGTGTAAGCAAAAATTAGCATTTTCTATTTTCTGTCTTACTTCGCTCGTGTGCGCTCACATTTGCGACGTTCTGACGGGCAATCTGCTTGAACAGCCAGCCATTTTCCGTAACACTGACGGAATGTAAGCGTTTACCCACAACAGGTACTATCATGGCGACCATAAAGGATGTAGCCCGACTAGCAGGTGTATCAGTCGCCACCGTTTCTCGAGTGATTAATGATTCCCCTAAAGCCAGCGAAGCATCGCGCCTGGCTGTAACGAGTGCAATGGAATCTCTCAGCTACCACCCCAACGCCAATGCGCGTGCGCTGGCACAACAATCCACAGAGACCATCGGTCTGGTCGTTGGTGATGTGTCCGATCCATTCTTTGGGGCAATGGTTAAAGCTGTCGAGCAGGTGGCCTATAACACCGGTAATTTTTTACTGATTGGCAACGGCTACCATAACGAACAGAAGGAACGACAGGCGATTGAACAGCTCATTCGCCACCGCTGCGCAGCCCTTGTTGTCCACGCAAAAATCATCCCGGATGCTGAGCTGGCATCACTAATGAAGCAAATCCCCGGCATGGTATTAATTAACCGAATTCTGCCAGGATTCGAACAACGCTGCGTTGCCCTTGATGACCGTTTCGGCGCATGGCTCGCGACCCGGCACCTCATTCAACAGGGCCATACACGCATTGGCTATCTGTGTTCCAATCACACAATTTCAGATGCGGAAGATCGTCTGCAAGGCTATTACGACGCGCTGGCAGAGAGCAATATACCGGTCAGCGATCGCCTGGTAACGTTTGGTGAACCGGATGAAAGCGGCGGTGAACAGGCGATGACCGAGTTACTTGGTCGTGGCAAAAACTTCACTGCGGTAGCCTGCTACAACGACTCAATGGCGGCTGGTGCCATGGGCGTATTAAATGATAACGGCATTGATGTACCGGGAGAAATCTCGCTGATTGGTTTTGATGATGTGCTGGTTTCCCGCTACGTGCGCCCGCGTCTGACCACGGTGCGCTATCCGATCGTGACGATGGCAACCCAGGCTGCCGAACTGGCGCTCGCGCTGGCGGAGAAGCGCCCCGTGCCTGAAATTACCCACGTTTTTAACCCAACTCTGGTGCGTCGCCATTCCGTTTCGACGCTGACAGAGCCGGGGAATTCATCGTCAAACGATTAACCAGGATAGCGTTATGACTACGATGTTGGACGTTTCACGACACGCAGGCGTCTCAAAAGCGACCGTTTCGCGCGTACTGAATGGCACGGGTCAGGTAAAAGAGAGCACGCGCCAGAAAGTGTTTAAGGCCATGCAGGCACTTGATTATCGGCCTAATTTTTTAGCACGATCTTTGGCAAACCGCACCAGCAACAGCATTGGTCTGGTGGTTTCTACATTTGATGGATTCTACTTTGGCCGGCTGCTGCAACAGGCTTCACGCCAGACGGAATCTCACGGCAAGCAGTTGATCGTCACCGACGGACACGACACACCAGAGCGTGAGCAGGAAGCCGTGCAAATGCTGGCGGACAGGCAGTGCGACGCCATTATTCTCTATACCCGCTATATGAGTGAAAAAGAGATAATGTCGCTGATGAACAGCATCGCTATGCCCTTGCTGGTCATCAACCGTGATGTAAGCCAGGCCCGCGATCGCGCGATTTTCTTTGAACAGGAAGACGCGGCCTATCAGGCGGTCAATTATCTTATCTCCCAGGGCCATAGCGATATTGCTTGTATCACTGTGCCAGGCCATACCCCGACCGGTAAATCCCGCCTGATGGGGTATCGTAAAGCGCTGGAAAAAAACGGTATTCCCTGGGATCCCGACAAGGTCAAATACGGCGACTCCACGATGACACGAGGCTATGAAGCCTGTCGTGAACTGCTGGAGGAAGGGGTGAAATTCAGCGCACTGTTCGCCTGTAACGATGACATGGCATTGGGCGCATCAAAAGCGTTACATCAGGCCGGGCTGAGGATCCCAACGGACGTCTCACTGTTTGGTTTTGATGATGCACCCAGCGCCAAATGGCTGGAGCCGGGGCTGTCTACCGTTTATCTGCCGATTGATACCATGATAACCACGGCAATCGACCAGGCTATCCGGCTGGCCAACGGCGAGAGCGTCGAGCCAATCCCACCGTTTACCGGCAAACTAGTACTACGTGACTCAGTAACGCTCGGGCCGTACTTTAAGTAATTAAATGCCGGATGGCGGCACAAGTGCCTTATCCGGCCAACAGCGCCCACAGTTAATTTCGTAGGCCGGATAAACGTAGCGCCATCCGGCATTTCACCACGCTGTAATCAGATTAATTCCAGCGCTAACAGCTCATCAATGGTCTGGCGACGGCGAATCAGCCGCGCCACGCCGTTATCGAACAAAATCTCCGGCAGCAGAGGACGGCTATTGTAGTTTGACGACATTGACGCGCCGTACGCCCCGGTATCGTGCAAGACCAGATAATCACCCGGCACCACCGCAGGCAACAGACGGGTTTCCACATTTCCGCCCTCCTGCTGGGTAAACACGTCGCCAGATTCGCACAGCGGCCCGGCCACCACGGTTTCCCGTTGCGGGGCGTGTTCCAGAGACCGACCATCCCCAGCCAGCGCGGAGATATGGTGATAGCTGCCGTACATCGCCGGGCGCATCAGATCGTTGAAGCCCGCATCGATCAGCACAAAGTGACGGCTACCCATCTCTTTTACGCTGCGTACCTGTGCTACCAGCACGCCGGCTTCCGCGACCAGAAAACGACCCGGCTCTATCTCAAGCGCGACCGGGTGCCCCAGGTATTTAGCAATCTGCTCACGCGCAGCGTTCCACAATCCAAAGTAGTGATCGGTATCGATCGCCTCTTCACCTTCGCGATACGGGATTGATAAACCGCCGCCCGCAGAGATCGCCTCCAGATCCTGATCAAATTCAATTACCTGACGCACCATCGCACCACACACCTGCTCCAGATGCGCGTAGTCCACACCGGAGCCAATATGCATATGAATCCCCACCAGCTTCAGCTTGTAGCGCTGAATCACCTCCAGCGCCGCGGGAAGATCGCTATACCAGATCCCGTGCTTGCTGTTTTCGCCGCCGGTATTGGTTTTCTGACTGTGTCCATGCCCAAAGCCAGGGTTTACGCGTAGCCACACGCGATGGCCCGGCGAGACCTGACCCAGTTGTTCCAGCATATCCACTGAACCGGCATTTACCGGAATGCTCAATTCATGCACCCGGGCGAGCGTCGCGTCATCGATCATATCGGCGGTAAAGACTATCTCATCTTTTCCTGGCTCAAAGCCCGCAGCCAGCGCACGTTCAATTTCGCCCAGCGAGACGGAATCCACCTTCACGCCCTGCTCGCGCATCAGGCGCAGAATATGAATATTCGAGCATGCCTTCTGGGCAAAACGCACCACGTCAAACTGGCTCAGTTTGGCAATCTGCGCGCGGATAATCTGCGCATCATAGACCCACACCGGGCAGCCGAATTCGGCAGGCAGGCGCAGCAGGTTGTCGGCGGTCAGGTCAGTGTCTGTGTTGTTGAGTGGGCGTGGCATGGTGTGCTCCGGTATTGGCTTTTTTATGATTACGCCACAGCCCGAAAAGAATAAAAAATATCGTTTTATCGTGAGTCTATGCAAAAATGATATGGATTGGTTCATTCGAGGATTGCCCATGCCCGCCGTTAACCTGCGACACATCGAAATTTTTCACGCCATCATGACGGCAGGCAATCTGACGGAAGCCGCGCGCATGCTACATACCTCGCAGCCCACCGTCAGTCGGGAACTGGCCCGATTCGAGAAAGTACTGGGATTAACGCTGTTTGAACGCACGCGTGGCCGGCTGCACCCAACCGTGCAAGGGTTACGTCTGTTTGAAGAGGTGCAACGTTCGTGGTATGGCCTGGACAGAATTGTGAGCGCCGCCGAAAGCCTGCGCGAGTTTCGCCAGGGCGAATTGTCGATTGTTTGCCTGCCGGTATTCTCACAGTCCTTTTTACCACCACTGCTGCAGCCATTCCTCGCACGCTATCCGCAGGTCAATATTCAGATAGTGCCGCAGGAGTCACCGCTGCTGGAAGAGTGGCTGTCGGCGCAGCGCCACGATCTGGGGTTAACGGAAACGCTGCATACGCCAGCCGGAACAAAACGCACCGAATTGCTGGCGCTGGATGAAGTGTGTGTGCTGCCCCAGGGGCATCCGCTGACTAAGAAAGCGGTGTTAACGCCGCAGGATTTTCAGGGGGAAAACTACATCAGCCTGTCACGGACCGACAGTTACCGTCAGCTACTGGATAGCCTGTTTAATGAGCACCAGGTGAAGCGCCGTATGGTGATTGAAACCCATAGCGCCGCTTCAATTTGTGCAATGGTGCGGGCAGGCGTGGGGATCTCGGTGGTAAACCCACTGACCGCGCTGGATTACGCCAGTAGCGGGATCGTCATCCGCCGCTTCAGTATTTCGGTACCCTTTACGGTCAGCCTGATTCACCCACTTCATCGCCCCGCCTCGGCGCTGGTTGATGCTTTTACGGCGCATCTGCAGGACCATCTACCAAGTCTTATTGACCCGCTGGAGGCTATTTTGCATCCACAACCGAAAGCATAAATGCCACCGCATCTTGCGCATGGATTGCCGCGGTGTCGAAAACCGGTAGTGGGCTTAGCTCGGCGGGAACCAGCAGACCAATCTCAGTACAGCCAAATATCACCCCTTGCGCCCCCTGGTTCGCCAGTTGGTCGATGACGCCCAGGTAATAATCGCGGGAAGCCTCGCTGAACTCACCGAGACACAGCTCATCGAAAATAATCTGGTTTATTTTCTGACGGTCATCAGCTTCAGGAATCAGCGTGCTAATGCCAAATTCAGTCTGTAAACGACCGCGGTAAAAATCCTGTTCCATGGTGTAGCGCGTACCCAGTAGCGCCACGTTGCTCATCTGCTGCTTTTGTATCGCCCGCCCCGTCGCATCGGCAATATGCAGGAACGGCACATCACAGGCGCTTTCAATCGCCTCAGCAACTTTGTGCATGGTATTGGTACACAGCACAATCCCTTGCGCTCCGGCTTGCTGTAGCGCTGTGGCGGCCTGCGCGAGGATCTCACCGGCTCGCTGCCAGTCACCGCTTGACTGACAGACTTCAATCTCATGAAAATCCACGCTGTGCAGCAGGATCTGCGCTGAATGCAGGCCGCCCAGGCGCTGTTTTACCCCTTCATTAATGAGTCGATAATAAGGAATGGTAGATTCCCAGCTCATACCGCCTAACAGACCGATCGTTTTCATCATTTCCCCTGACTCGTTGTTGTCTCTCCAGTGAACCAAAGATGTGATCAACTTTCCACATATGTTGGCGTGCATTTCTTTTTTTAATTTTCTGATATAGGTTTAATGAAACATTGTTTTAATTAATTACAGGAAGGCCGGATGTTTATTTTTCATAAAGAGACCACGCTTGACGATCTGGGCAATGGCGTTACCCGGCGCATTCTTGCTCACGACGGTAACATGATGGCGGTTGAGGTGAACTTCGAGCAAGGCGCGATTGGCCCGATGCACAATCATCCGCACGAGCAGCTGACTTACGTGTTGTCCGGTGAGTTTGAATTTACCATCGGCGAAGAAAAGCATGTCGTTAGGGCGGGCGATACCCTGTATAAACAACCCAACATTATGCATGGCTGCGTCTGTTTAAAACCGGGAACGCTGCTGGATACCTTTACGCCCATACGCGAAGATTTTCTACACGGGTAAAGCGCTAAATAAAAAAGCCGGGTATCGCTTACCCGGCCTACATGAGACGTCATCCGACACTCCGTCTCAACATTTACACCCCAATATCTCTTAACTTCTCACCTGCCATCAGCTTACGTTCGATATGCTCAAGCGTGACGTTTTTGGTTTCTG
The DNA here is from genome assembly GCF_011064845.1 of Citrobacter freundii ATCC 8090 = MTCC 1658 = NBRC 12681. NCBI lineage: Bacteria > Pseudomonadati > Pseudomonadota > Gammaproteobacteria > Enterobacterales > Enterobacteriaceae > Citrobacter > Citrobacter freundii. The sequence continues at coordinate 3,991,590 of NZ_CP049015.1, forward strand.
GAATCAGCCAGAACGTAATACCGATAAACACGACGTTCAGCGCAGTATATAGCCAGAACGTACCAGCCGCGCCAATGCTATCGAGCAGCGTCAGGAACGTTGCACCAATGATCATGTTCGACACCCAGTTGGTGGTAGTGGAACAGGTAATACCAAAATCGCGGCATTTCAGCGGCTGAATTTCCGAACACAGGATCCACACCACCGGCGCGGCGCTCATTGCGTAGCCGGCAATACACATCATCGTCATGCCAACTGACAGCCAGGATAGTCCACTGGAAGCCGTGCCGTTATCAAACTGCATCAGGCAATATCCGAGCACCAGCGTCCCGATGGCCATTACGCTGAACCCAATTTTCAGCGCCGGTTTACGTCCTGCTTTGTCGACCGTGAAGACGGCAATAAAGGTAGCGAACATAAACGTTAAGCCAACCACCAGCGTGGCAATCATCTGCTGCTCTGTGGTGGTAAAACCCGCCATTTTGAAAATGCGCGGCGCGTAATACATGATGATGTTCATCCCGGTGAACTGCTGCATCGCCTGCAGTAACATCCCAAGAAAAACTGCGCGGCGCACGTTACGGTTAATTTTAAACAGCGCCCAACCACCCTGCTTCAGCTTCAAGCTTTCACGGATTTCGTTCAGCTCATCGCGGGCCTTTTCTGAGGTATCACGCAGCATGCGCAATACTTCTTCAGCTTCAATGTGGCGACCTTTTTCCGCCAGCCAGCGCGGGCTATTGGGCAGGAACACAACCAGAATAATCAGCAATACAGCCGGAAGCGCCAGCACGCCCAGCATAGCGCGCCAGTTACCGCTGTAGCTGAACGCGGTATCAGACAAAAAGGCCAGAACGATGCCCAACGTCACCATCAGCTGATACATACTGATCATCTTGCCACGCACGTTTTCGCTTGCCATTTCAGAGAGATAGAGCGGTGCGGTGTAAGAGGCGATCCCCACCGCAACGCCCAGTACCACGCGGGCAAAAATGAGCATTTCTACGCTGGAGGCAAACGCCGAGCCCAGAGATCCGACGACGAAAAGGATCGCCCCCGCCATCAGACTGTATTTACGTCCCAGGCGGAATGACAGCCAACCGTTAAACAGCGCACCAATTGCCGCGCCCAGCATCATGCTGCTGACCACCCACTCCTGCAGGCGGCTGGTCAACACAAAGTGATCGGTGATGAAAGGCAACGCCCCGGCAATCACGCCAATATCCAGGCCGAATAACAACCCTGCGACAGCCGCAGAGATAGAAACAAACATATTCATACGTCGCGTATCGCGCACTGAGCGCGGCGCTAAAGCAGCATCATTATTTATTGAGACCATTTTTTCCTGCCAGATACAGAGTAACCATGCCATTGAAAGTAAGGGATCCCTTGCAGGAAGCGTCAGGCGGGAAACGGCAAAAACATGGATTAAATAGCTACACCACATCGTTATGTGATGGATATTCCAATTTTAAAATTTACCGACAATCACTCAATTAAATTTAATTTATTGATATTAAAGAATATTAAAAACAATAAATTGATACGTATGAAATTTAATATGGAATAATTTATAACCACAATATGGATTTTAATGATTCAAAAGTAAAAAAAACCCTGCCATTTAGCAGGGTTTGTTGGCTCTGGAAAGCAATTAACGCGCCAGCCAGCCGCCGTCTACCGCAACGGTATAGCCGTTGATATAGTCAGATGCGCTGGACGCCAGGAACACGACAGGCCCCATCAGGTCGCTCGGCAGACCCCAACGCCCCGCCGGAATACGATCGAGGATTTCTGCGCTACGCTGCTCATCAGCACGCAGCTGTTGAGTGTTATTCGTCGCCATGTAACCCGGTGCAATCGCGTTGACGTTGATGTTATGTTTTGCCCACTCGTTCGCCATCAGACGGGTAACACCCATTACGCCGCTTTTAGACGCGGTGTAAGACGGCACGCGGATCCCGCCCTGGAAGGAAAGCATAGAGGCGATGTTGATAATTTTACCGCCGTTACCCTGGGCGATAAAGTGCTTCGCCGCGGCCTGAGACATAAAGAACACGCTCTTAATGTTCAGGTTCATCACGTCATCCCAGTCTTTTTCGCTGAAATCGATCGCATCGTCACGACGGATAAGACCCGCGTTGTTGACCAGAATATCGATATGGCCGAATTCTGCCACTGCGCGCTCCAGCAGCGCCGGAATACCGTCGATTTGACGCAGATCGGCGGTCAGGCTTAAAAAACGGCGGCCCAGTGCGGTCACACGTTCGATGGTTTCTGTCGGTTCAACAATGTTGATACCGACGATATCGCAGCCCGCTTCCGCCAGGCCCAGCGCCATACCCTGACCCAGACCGGTGTCACAACCGGTCACAACGGCGACTTTACCTTCAAGAGAGAATGCATTCAAAATCATTGTAAATCCTTAATTTTTATAATGCCCGCCGCAGCAGGCACGGCTGTCGCCCGCAACTAGCGCAGATCTTTTACTGCAACATGGTCCATATCATCAAAGACCTGGTTTTCGCCGACCATGCCCCAAATGAACGTATACGCTTTTGTGCCGACACCGGAGTGAATAGACCAGCTTGGAGAAATCACCGCCTGCTCATTGTGCATCACAATATGACGCGTTTCCTGAGGCTGCCCCATCATGTGGAAGACGCAGGTATCTTCTTCCATATTGAAGTAGAAATAGACTTCCATACGACGTTCATGGGTATGACACGGCATGGTGTTCCACAGGTTACCCGGTGCCAGTTCAGTCAGACCCATGCTCAACTGGCAGGTTTCCAGAACATCCGGCACAAAGTATTTGTTGATGGTACGACGGTTACTGGTGAGGTTATCGCCCAGCGTCACTGGCGCAACGTCTGCAGGCGTGACTTTCTTAGTTGGGTAAGTCGTGTGGGCCGGCGCGCAGTTGTAGTAAAACTTCGCCGGTTTTGTCGTATCAATACTGGCAAATACCACCTCTTTTGCCCCTTTTCCGACGTACAGCGCGTCGCGATGGCCAATTTCATAGCACTGACCGTCAACGGTAATCGTGCCCGGGCCGCCGATATTGATCACACCCAGCTCACGACGTTCGAGGAAATAGGTTACGCCCAGCTGTTTGCCGACTTCGCCACCCACAGAGACGGTTTTGGCCACTGGCATAATGCCGCCAACAATGATGCGGTCGATGTGGCTGTAGACCATGGTGTATTCATCTGCGACAAACACTTCTTCGACCAAAAACTCATTACGCAGCCCCTGAGTGTCCAGGGTTTTCGCATGCGCACTATGGATGCTTTGTCTTACGTCCACATTTACCTCCAGTGATAAATTGACCGTGAATGCTTAAACGAATAGCAAAACGCTGTTCCGTTTTATCTTATGCACTCATGATATTCCTCCCTGAATGTGTTTTCAATTATAAATAAAACGATGTTTCACTTTTTTCGCATCTTATTATCAAAAGTGTAAGTGCGATCACGCTAGCGCGTATGAATAGCGAAATGGACCTTAATAAAATGATTGAATAACAATACGATAAATTTATTTATTCATTAGGGGCGGGGATAAAAAATGGAAAATTCAGCCGCGATGATCAGTCGAAAAGACACCTTTTCTAACAAAGTGCGCAGTTAATCACATGAAATGAAACAATGTTTTGATAAATTGACTGTGTTTAGAGTGTATGTTTCTGTAACTGGCCTTGCCCTCCTGCTGGAGGGCTTTTTTACAGGTGCAGGGAAAACACGTAGAAAGGCGTTTAAGACGGTAAATGTAAGATCGTTAATCTCGTTCGATAGCGAGCGCCACCCCCTGACCACCACCGATACACAGCGTTGCCAGGCCCTTATGCGCCCGACGCTTCACCATTTCATGCACTAGCGAAACCAGAATTCGGCAGCCAGATGCGCCAATCGGGTGACCGAGCGCAATGGCTCCGCCGTTAACATTCACCCGCCGTTCATCCCACTCCAGCATTTTCCCAACGGATAATGCCTGCGCGGCGAAGGCCTCATTAGCTTCGATAAGATCAACATCAGCCAGTTGCCAGCCCACACGCTCAAGGCAGCGGCGCGTCGCATACACTGGCGCAATCCCCATGAGCGCAGGGTCGACCCCGACGCTGGCAAAGGCGCGAATACGGGCCAGTACAGGTAAGTTCAACTCTTGCGCCTTGGCCTCGCTCATCATCATCACCGCAGCGGCGCCGTCATTGATGGATGACGCGTTACCTGCCGTTACCGAACCGAGCCTGTCAAAGGTAGGATCCAGACGCGCCAGCCCTTCGGCGCTGGCATCGGTACGGGGCTGCTCGTCGGTATCCACCACCAATGATTGCCCATTACGCTGTGTTACCACCGGCACGATTTCATCTTTAAAGCGTCCAGCATCAATTGCCATCCGCGCTTTGTGCTGCGAGTGCAGCGCGTAGGCATCCTGCAATTCGCGGCTAATGCCGTATTCTCGCGCCAGGTTTTCCGCGGTAACGCCCATGTGATAATCGTTGAAGGCATCCCACAGACCGTCATGTACCAGGCTGTCGACCAGTTGGCTGTTCCCCAGCTGTGCGCCGGTGCGGCTATCGGTAAGGACATGCGGGGCACGGCTCATATTCTCTTGCCCGCCCGCAATCACAATGTCGGCTTCGCCGCACTGGATAGCCTGGGTCGCCAGATGCAGCGCTTTCAGGCCCGAACCGCAGACATCGTTAATGGTGATGGCGGAAACGGTATTGGGTAGCCCACCATTGATGGCAGACTGACGCGCCGGATTCTGCCCGGCACCTGCGGTAAGCACCTGACCGAGGATCACTTCATCCACAGCATGAACGTCCACGCCTGTGCGTTCCAGTAAAGCCCTGACCACCATGCTGCCTAATTCAACGGCAGAATGGCGCGCCAGCGTCCCCTGGAAGCAACCAATCGGTGTCCTTAACGCCCCGACTATCACAACCTCTTTCATCACCACCTCAGCGCAAAATAACACCGCAATAGTAGATGATTGTTAAAAAGAGTTATCAAGGTTGTTTAAAAACGGTGATTTTTATCACAAAGGAAATTCGTATCATTTATTGGTCATCTGAACGCCACTCTGCTGTAAATGGTCGCGCAGCCAACTTCCCGCCACGCCAGGCGGTGATTTCTTATTCCACAACAGATCGATAGAGATAGCCTTTGGCCAGCCGGGCAGCTTTAATTGAACCAATGGTTTTTCTGCCGCAAACTCCTCCACCAGCGCACACGGGAGCGCGCACCAGCCGAATCCCTGAACAGCCATACTTAGCAATAACAGGTAGTTAGGAGCCGACCAGACGGGACCGCGCGCCACGTTAGTCCCGCTTTCCAGATAGGTATTCAGACGCAGCTCGCGCCAGGTATGCAGCTGTTCCCACTGCAGTTTTTCTTGAGCCGCCAAAGGATGCGATACCGCCACGTATAATCCCATCCAGGTTTGCATCGGCAGACGCGTAACGCCCATGTCGGTCGGGTAATCCTCCCGCGCTTCGATCAACCCCACCTGAGCACGTCCTTTTTGCAGCAGATCGATCACGTCCTCGTCTTCGCCAATCAGACATTCAAACTCAGTATGGGGAAACTTGCGGTCAAACTGCACCATCAACTCTTCCAGCACATCCGGATGCAGCGTGTCTGACAACACGAAGGTCAGACGCGCTTCCGTTTCACCCGACAGCGAAATCGCCGCCTCGTCCAGACGATCGCTCGCTGACAGAATGGCCTGCACATAACCCATTTTGCGCAGCCGCCGGGCCGCAGCAGAAAATGAGCCGCAGGAAACGGTCTCTACAAATGCCGTTAACGCTTCAGGAGAGTAACGCATGAACTATCTACTTTATCGATGGGTACTATCTTTTAGATATCACATAAAACGATAAAATTGCCACCATTCCGTTATCCGGGCATCAAAGAAGGTTTTAGGTTATGCAACACGATACTGTCCAACGCCGCTCGTTAGTAGAGCGTATTTTTCATGCCGTCTGCTTTGAAGGCATTGCCACCGCTGTTCTTGCACCAACCACCGCATGGTTGATGCAGCGCTCGGTGCTGGAAATGGGCGGACTGACCATTCTTCTCGCCACTACAGCGATGATCTGGAATATCATTTATAACGCCCTGTTTGACCGTCTGTGGCCGTCGCACCTGGTAAAACGTACGGCGAAAGTGCGAGCATTTCACGCCTTAGGTTTTGAGAGTGGTTTTATTGTGATTGGGGTGAGCATCGTGGCGTATGTGCTGAACGTCAGCCTGTTTCAGGCATTCACGCTGGAAATAGGTTTCTTCCTGTTCTTCCTGCCGTATACCATGTTCTATAACTGGGCTTATGACACGTTACGCGAGCGTGTTATGAAGCGTCGCCAGCAGCGCGTTACTGCCTGATAATTAAAATAATAGTCGGAATTTTCTCGGTTCCGGCTATTCATCCATTCACCAGCCCGCTCGTTCACACCTCCCCCAGCCCCTGCCATTTGTGGTAAATTGCGCTTCTTTTTGTTTATTTTATAGTTGATACGTTCAAATAATGTCGAAATTTTGGTCAAAAGAAGAGACTCTCTGGAGCTTCGCACTATATGGGACTGCCGTCGGCGCAGGAACCCTATTCCTCCCCATACAGCTGGGTTCTGCAGGTGCGGTGGTATTGTTTATCACCGCTCTCGTCGCCTGGCCTTTAACCTACTGGCCGCACAAGGCGCTGTGCCAGTTTATCCTGTCTTCAAAAACGTCGGCTGGTGAGGGGATCACTGGCGCGGTTACACACTACTACGGCAAGAAGATTGGCAGCCTGATCACCACCCTCTATTTTATTGCCTTCTTTGTGGTGGTACTGATCTACGCCGTGGCGATAACCAACTCACTCACCGAACAGCTGGCAAAACATATCGAGATAGATCTTCGCGTGCGTATGCTGGTCAGTCTGGGCGTAGTACTGGTGCTGAATTTAATTTTTCTGATGGGTCGACAAGCCACCATCCGGGTGATGGGCTTTCTGGTGTTCCCGCTCATCGCGTATTTTTTATTCCTTTCGCTCTACCTGACCGGAAGCTGGCAGCCAACGTTACTCACCGGCCAGATGTCTGTCGATCAGCACACGCTTCATCAGGTTTGGATATCTATTCCCGTGATGGTTTTCGCTTTTAGCCATACGCCAATTATCTCCACGTTCGCCATCGACAGAAGAGAGAAATACGGCGAGCAGGCCATGGGTAAATGCAAAAAAATCATGAAGGTAGCCTACGTCATCATCTGCCTGAGCGTGCTGTTTTTCGTTTTCAGCTGTTTGCTTTCGATTCCGACAAACTATATCGAGGATGCAAAAAATGAAGGCGTGACCATTCTGTCAGCACTATCGATGATGCCTAACGCACCGGCATGGCTGTCGATTTCTGGGATCATCGTTGCCGTCGTAGCGATGTCAAAATCGTTCCTTGGCACCTACTTTGGCGTGATTGAAGGGGCAACGGAGGTAGTAAAAACATCGTTGCATCAGGTGGGTGTGAAGAAAAGCCGGGCCTTTAACCGCGCCCTGTCCATCATGCTGGTCTCGGCTATCACGTTTATCATCTGCTGCATTAATCCTAATGCTATTTCAATGATTTACGCGATTAGTGGGCCGCTGATTGCCATGATTCTGTTTATCATGCCGACATTGTCTACCTATCTGATCCCGGCGCTGAAGCCATACCGTTCAGTGGGTAACCTGATCACCCTGATTGTCGGTCTGCTGTGCGTATCTGTGATGTTTTTTGGCTAGAACGTGTTGCTTAACGGCTCATTCCATCACGTGGATGAGCCGTTAAACTGGCTTATTTGATGTACGAATCCAGTACTTTCAGAATCACATCCAAATCTTCTTCGCGCTTAATTTCATCGCCCTGATGCACAATGTGCTCGGTCAGATGACCTTTAATCACTTCGCGCATTAATCCATTTACCGCCCCGCGGATCGCCGCTATTTGCTGCAATACCGCCGCGCATTCATGCGGTTCATCCAGCATGGTTTTCAACGCCGCTACCTGCCCCTGAATCTTGCTGGTTCGGGCTTTCAGCTTTTGTTTGTCGCGGATCGTATGTGACATAACTTTACCTTTTTAACGTCTGGCTATAGGGACAATACCATCGACATTCTACTGGGGGGTAGTATTTGATACTGGGGGGGAGTAGAATCAGGCGAAATTAAACAACTAAGAATCATTCTCATGGGTGAGTTTTCTACGCTTCTTCAGCAAGGCAACGCCTGGTTTTTCATTCCCAGCGCGATTCTATTAGGTGTGTTGCACGGTCTGGAACCAGGGCATTCCAAGACGATGATGGCGGCCTTTATTATTGCTATTAAGGGGACCATCAAACAGGCGGTGATGCTGGGGCTGGCAGCAACGCTGTCGCATACCGCCGTAGTATGGCTGATTGCGCTCGGTGGGATGTATATCAGCAAAGCGTTTACCGCCCAGGCCGTTGAGCCCTGGCTGCAATTTGTCTCGGCGATAATTATTCTCGGGACCGCATTCTGGATGTTCTGGCGAACCTGGCAGGGAGAGCAGAACTGGCTGGCCCAGACGCATCACGACCACGATCACGGACATCACCACCACCATGTTCATGACGACTATCACCACCATCATCATGATCACGATGACGATCATCACCATCATCATGACCACGATCATAACCATGCCGCGTTAGCAGGGCTGAGCGAGGGTTCGAAAGAGTATCAGGATGCCCACGAACGGGCGCATGCCACCGATATTCAGCGCCGCTTTGCGGGCAAAGAGGTCACCAACGGCCAAATATTACTGTTCGGTCTGACCGGTGGGCTGATCCCGTGCCCAGCTGCCATTACGGTGCTGCTGATATGCATCCAGCTCAAAGCCTTCACGCTGGGCGCCACCATGGTGCTGTGCTTCAGCCTCGGGCTGGCGCTGACACTGGTAACGGTGGGCGTGGGTGCGGCAATCAGCGTGCAGCAGGCGGCCAAGCGTTGGAGCGGATTTAACACACTGGCACGCAAAGCGCCCTATTTTTCCAGCGTGCTCATTGCAATGGTCGGCTTATATATGGGGATTCACGGCTATATGGGGATCGTCGGTTAATATATGGGAGCGCAGCAGCGATAGCCGCTGCGCGGAAAACCAAACTAGCTTGCGACATTCCCCCACACCTGTTGCCCTTTATGGAAGGTCGCAGTGCGTGGGGAGATTCGCGCGACCGCTTCCGCTGAGCATGAGGCATCTACCAGCACAAAGCTGGCTTCATCCTGCGCTTTCGGCCAGACGCGCTCACCTTTATCGTTAAGCGGCAGCACATCACCGGTAGCGAGGAACAGCGCCCGCGACAGGTTGAGTTCATTCGGGCGAATATAGAGCTGCGCGTACAGATTCGCCTTCTCCAGCATGTCTCCCAGGCCGTACGGCGACCAGTGGTCAATCACGCTGTCGGTCCCGGTAATCACTTCCACGCCTTTGTCGCGCAGCTGTTTTAGCGGCATGTGCATCGTGCCAATCGGCACCGTCGAGGCAATGGTAATCTGCTGCGCCGCCATGCGGGTTGCGAGTTCATCCACCTGCTGTTCGTTCAGCGTAGACAGCGCAAACGCGTGGCTGATGGTCAGTTTGCCCTTTAACTGCAGCGTTTTCTCCACCGTTTCTACCATGTAATTCACCGCCGCCACGCCCGCCGGACTGGTTTCATGCAGATGGATATCCACGCCTTTGTTGTAATCGAGCGCAATCTGGAACATGGTATCGAGTGATTTTTCCATCGCCCCATCCACGCTGGCTGGGTCCAGACCGCCGACATAATGCGCTCCCGCCTGCATCGCTTCACGCATTAGCGGTTCAGATTTTGATAACAGCAGACCATGCTGTGGAAATGCCACAATTTCGCAGGCAAAACCCGGCTGGCGACGCGCCAGCACCGCCTGCAGGTTCTCCAGGTTTTTCAGTCCGGAAACCGGTTCTATGTTGCAGTGGCTGCGGGCAATCGAGGTACCTTTTGATTGCAGCAGATCGATCAGCTTTTCCGCGCGCTCCTGGGTGTAAGGCTGGAGTTCAGGCAGCAGCTTTTGTTCCAGGCGGATCATATCCTGAATGGTGGTGCCCGCCGGACGGTTCAGCGAACGCCAGGGACCGCCGTAAAAGGTTTTATCCAGATGGATATGCATGTCGCGCATGGCGGGCAGCATCAGCTTTCCACCCGCATCGTAGTGCGGCAGCGTCGCATCCGGATGCTGCTTATTCTCGCGCAGCGCAACTATTTTCCCGTCCTGGATTTCAACGGTTTGCAGCGCGGTACGGGTGTGCACCACCACTGAGCTTTCGTAATCAAACCCCGCTTCCAGCAGGACGTTATCCAGGTAATAGTGCTTATCGTTAATCGTCATTGTGCTCTTCGACCCGCAGGTGTTCCCGACAGAATTAGCAGCATACGCGACCGGGGCGACTGCGCCAAACAGCGCGGCAGCAGTGACCATTTTTCCGCTCTGGCTTAAAAATTCACGGCGGCTGTTACTTTCCTTCATTCGCATCTCCTCTCAGGAATGGACAATATGGGTGCCCGTTTCGCCGCGCAGTGCGGCGGGCAGGCATTCCGGCGTGGTGATGATCACTCGTTTACCGCCATGCTCCAGAAACGCCAGGCTGGCAACAATCTTGGGTAACATGCTGCCCGGCGGGAAATGTCCCTCCTGCATGTAACGGGTCATCGTGGCGACATCCACCGTATCCAGCGCCTGCTGGTTAGGTTTGCCAAAATGAATACAGACCTGCTCGACGCCGGTGGTGATCACCAGAATGTCGGCACGGATTTCCTGTGCCAGCAACGCCGTGGAGAGATCTTTATCAATCACCGCATCCACGCTCTGGTAATCCCCCTGATTGCTACGCACCACCGGGATGCCACCACCACCCGCACCAATCACTACAAACCCCTGCTGGGTCAGCGTTTTGATCGCCTCTGCTTCAACAATACGTTTTGGTTCAGGGGAAGCCACAACCCGGCGGTAGCCACGCCCCGAATCCTCAACAAAGCGCCAGCCTGGATTGACCCGTAGCAACTCATCGCGCTGCGCTGCACTAAAGAACGCCCCGATAGGCTTGGTCGGGTTAGCAAAACCGGGATCGTTTTTGTCGACCTCCACCTGCGTGACCACCGTGACCGCCTTCTGCTCGCCGCGTCGTGCCAGACGGTTGTTCAGCGCCTGTTGGATCAAATAGCCGATGCCCCCCTGCGTATCGGCGACGCAGTTTGCCAGCGGGGTAAGCGGCAACCCTTCACGCTCATGCGCGATTTCCGCACGTCGGAGATCCAGCCCCACCTGCGGCCCGTTACCGTGCGTCAGCACAATGTTGTAGTCCGATGCCAACATCTCCAGCACCGTATCCGCCACCGCCTTCACCGCTTCAGCCTGGTGCTCAATCGACTGGCTGGCGTTATCTTTGATAATGCTGTTGCCGCCAATGGCAACGACCACAAGTTCTTTCATAGTGTTATCTTCCGCTTACAGGCGATTCAGGTCGTTTTCGTCGGTTCCTGCTCAGGCGCAGTCACCGCTTCACGGCTATCAAGAACATGCTTGAGGACAAACATGCCGCTCATCATCAGGTAGGCCACAACAAACATCATCGAGCTGCCCTCAGCAAAGCCAACTGCCGGGGAGTGGATCACGCCAAACAGCGATAACAGTGCCCCAAAGGCTGCGGCAATCGCCCCGCGCAGCGGCTTATTCATAATGGCGAAGATAGCGACGCAGCCCCACAGCATGCTGGCCAGCGGCGCACCGCTTCCCAGATGCACCAGTCCGTCGTAATAGACACCTTTGCTGTGCAGTAAGTCGCTACCCAGTTTCCCCGCGGATGTTCCGGCGGCGCCCATCACGCTGTTAACGATGGTCAATGCCCAGTTAGCGATCCACGGGAACAGGCAGATGAAGATGACAGGAACCTCGACTTTGGGCGTTTCTCGCACCACCTGGTTGGCGGTCACCACACCGATAAACACCAGAATCGGCACTATCGCAGTCATCGGAATAATGGCGAGCATAAACGCGCCCAGGCCAAACAGCGGTACCAGGAACATGGTGATGCCTGAAGCGAGGGTATAGCCGATGCTGGCGCCCATCGCTTTCCAGCCCGCATGCCCAACATACACGGTCACCGGGAACGGGTTGCCCAGCATGCAGCCAAGCATGGAGGCAAAGCCGTTCGCCATCATCACCTTGCGGGTGTTGTACTCATCCCCCGCCGCGTGCGCACTTTCAATGTTCTCAAGGTCGAAAATGTAGTTCGCCAGACCCAGAGGAACCGCAGAAGCCAGATACGGCAGTGCATGCGGCAAACCTTGCAGGAAGCTGTCGACATGAATTTCCGGCGGGTTGAAGCCAAAGGAAGACATCGACGCTTTAATGGCTTCCGGGCTTTGTAAACCGGAGATCCACGCCAGGGCCGTACCGGCAATCAGCAGCAGCAAGCCGGTAGGAATGCGGGCAAAAATCGGCTTCTTACCGAACCAGTTAATGAAGATCAGCAACAGGACGATGAAGGAGACGGTTGGCGCTTCGAATGCCTGCAGCATCGGGTTCATCGCCAGCAGCAACAGTCCCAGGCCGGACAGACAAGAAAGCAGTACCGTACGTGGAATCATCTTGCGGATGGTCTCGCCCAGGAAGGAGCCGCCGACCAGGATCAACGCTTCGACAAAGCACCACACCAGGGCTATCTGGATAGCAAAGTTGGCATCTTTGGTTTGCTGATAAACCGGCATCAGTACCAGGAAGGTTACGGTAAAGATTGACGGTGCGCTCGGTCCGGACGGCAGCGCCGTCACATCTTTACGCCCGGTGTGTTTTGCCATCTGCAGGCCAAACCAGGCGTAGCAGACGCTGGCCACCAGCACCGCCAGACCAAAGGCAGGCGCAATGCGACCATAGACAATTTCGGTAGGGATCCCGACGACAAAAATGAGCAGCCCCATCATTGTCAGCAGGTTAGTCAGGTTGTTGGTCATCAGCCCAAAGTAAGCTGCCCAGTCACCACGTTTCCATTCTAGTTTTATGCTGTTCATGGAATATCCTTAACAGGTTAAGCATCGTTTGCGATCGCGGAGATCGCCCAGCCCTGCAGGTAAGCAACGTTTTTCGCTTCGCTACTGTGGGGCTAACCGCGTTAGCCCCGATTGTTGTTATTGGCAGTAGCGGTCGCGCCAGTTGAGGATCGCCTTTTCAAAACAGGCGAACGGCGGGTGGACTATTCCGGCGCCGATCATGCCGATCCCCGCATCTTTGTGCGCAATTGCGGTGTTAATCACCGGCAGAATGCCGGTGCTGCCCACGCGCGTAATATCGATAGCGGTCGGTACGCCCATAAAACCAAGCAGCGGAATGGTGACGTTGGGGTTTTCGCCGAGAGTGATTTCACGCATCTGGCGAGAGAAATCAACGGCCTCTTCGACCGTACCCCCCACCAGTGCCACGATGGCCGGCGCCGTCGCCATGGCGAAACCGCCAATGCCGTAGGTTTCGGTGATCGCGCTATCGCCAATATCACGTCCGGAATCTTCCGGCTTGTAGCCCGCAAACATCGGGCCAATCACCTGCTGCGCCGGACCGGTAAACCACTGACCCGGTAAGCCGCTGATGCGCAGACCGAACTCAACGCCGTTTCGCGCCATCGTCGTCACCACGGTGCTGTATTCAATGCCGTGGGCGGCGTCCATTGCGGCTTTACACATCGCCATCCAGGTCGGCCCGGAGAAGTAATCGCTGCTGAGGACGAACTCGAACACCTCACGCTGCTGCTCAACCGGATAACCGGTCTGAATAATCCACGGCGTCAGCGCCTGAATCAGCAGCGCCGTCCCGGCGTTGTTACGGTTATGGCACTCATCGCCCATGTGTAGCGCCTGCGCCAACATCAGGCGCAGATCGATTTCGCCCGCCAGCTTCATGGCGTCGCGCAGCATCGGTCCCAGCACATCACGCATCCAGTTCAGACGATCAATAACGCTCTGATCGTTCGCGCCCATACGCAGGATCTTCGCCATCTGCTCGCTCATATTGGTATATGCGCGGTTGCCGTAGGTTTTGTTCTCAACGATGTGCATAAACATCGACGCTGACGTCACACCCGCCATCGAGCCAACGCAGTCATGCTCGTGACATGGTGAGAAGATAATTTCACCCGAGGCGGCCAGTTCGGCAGCTTCATCCAGATCTTTCGCCAGTCCTTCAAACACCAGCGCCCCGGTTACCGCGCCCTTCATTGCACCGCACATTTTTTCCCAGCGGATTGGCGGCCCGGCGTGCAGGATGGTGTTGCGGGTCATCCCCGGCACGACATTGATTGCCTGGTCATAGCCAATCAGCACCGGATGCGACTGAATAATACGTTCCAGCGCCTGCTGGTTAGCGGCAGCGATTTTGTCTGCCAGCGGCGAATCGGCAATCTCGTCCAGTGCAGCAACCACCTGCATGTTGCCCTGGCCCGGCGGCGTCCAGTCGAGTTGGGTCACCGGAACGTTCTGCTTTTTCAGGTCATCGCTGAACATCGCGATACCGACATTAATCACATTCAGCGGCTGGTTAAACAGTGTCTGGCTCATCAGGCTTCCTCCCCTTTACAGATAAATTCACGCGCCAGCAATCCGGTGTTGGTGCTACTGCTCGCCCAGATAACGCCCGCATCAGTCAGCATCTGACATTGTTTTTCCAGCGACGGCGTATCAAGATCGGTTCCCAGCACATAGCCGAGAATCTCAAGCGGACGACCGTCTGAGGCGGCGATCGCTTTGGCTTCAACGATCGCGTCGAGCATCACGCCAACTGGATCTTCATGCGATCCAAAACCAAGGACGAAGTCCATCACGATCACGCCGACTTCAGGATCGCGCGCTTCCTGCAACAGACGACTAATGCGGTTGGTGGGATCGATCATCGGGTGCGGTTTACCGTTGGTAAAATCGTCATCACCGAAATCGAGGAAGGTATGCGCCACGCTGCGGTTGATATCTTGCAGGCGGAACGCCGGATCCGGATGAATGTTGCTGTAAACTTCGGCATGTTTTTCCATGGCAGCAAACATCGCCTCATCGCACAACGTGCCACCGCAGAACAAGCCACGGATGTACTTTTGTTGCGGGGTCAGACGGGCGCGAACCTCTTCAATCAGCGGCCAGTTGAGCGGATGCAGATCCAGGCTCTCTTTTTTCACGCCGGTCAGCAGTACCGCTTTCAACGCCGCCTCTTTAGTACCGCGGGCAAACTGTAGGCCTTTTTCATCCGCAGGCGCGGCTTCACGTCCGAGGAAACACACCACCACGGGCTTATGACAGGCGCGCGCACGTTCCAGCACCTTGCGCGCCACCGCTGGCGCAGGAGGTTTGGAGATAAGCGCGATGATCTCAGTTTGCGGATCGGCCTCCAGCATGCCAATCGCGTCAAGCATCATCAGGCCGCCAATCTTCTCACTCAGATCGCGTCCACCGGTGCCAATCAGTTGAGAAATTCCGCCGCCAAACTCGTGAATGCGTACGCTCAGCTCCTGGCTACCGGTACCGGACGCACCAATAATTCCGATGTTGCCGCGACGCACTGCGTTGCCAAAACACAGCGCCGCGCCGTTAATGATGGCGGTTCCGCAGTCTGGCCCCATCATCAACAGTCCTTTTTCGTGCGCCAGTTGCTTAAGCGTCAGCTCGTCTTCAAGAGAGACGTTGTCAGAGAACAACATCACGTTGAGGTTATTTTGCAGCGCCTGACGCGCTTCACGCGCGGCAAACAGGCCATTGACCGAGATCACCGCCAGGTTGCTGTCGGGAACGTGCTTCTTCGCGCTGGCGAGCGTGGCATAGCGCGCTTCGTGCTGGCCACCCTGCTCTTTATGCGTAAACAGATCGTCAATCGCCACCAGCGTTTGCGCGTTTGCTTCGTCGCTCGCGCCTTTAATGACAATCATCAGATCGCCACTCTTCGCCTCTTCCAGCTCAGGCGTGAGCAGGCCGAGATTCTTCAGCACGCCCTTATTCATTTCTGTCGCCATAGCCACGAACGCCTGCTCAACACCATCGAGCTTATTTGCGCGCGTGGAGATAGACATCAGTGAGACAGAATCAAAATACGTGTTCTTTTTAACAACTATCCTGATCGACATAATTCCCTCCGGACCTGTGGCTCAGGGCGCAGGCATCCGCCATGCCATACAGCATGTCGCAGCCAGAACTTGAGCCAATATTTTTAATGTCAGTAATATATTGCGTAGAAACGGGTTGTTGCTCAGTAATAAATTGGTTCAGCAGCCGTCCAACGCTTTCCCGATAACGCTGATGAAAAGCTTCCTCTAACGTTATTTTGCTGAGTAGCGTCGTATTATTTCCGGCATATTGTAAAGCTGCTAAAAAATCTTCACGATATTTCCTCAGCGGATGTCCGGGAATAAATAGAATAGTGCTTAGGCCCACTAAATAATCATCCGATGAGGGCGTCAGACCAATCCCCAGACCAATTAAATGGCTGACCGCTGTAGAGATATTTTCTCCTGTACGCAACGCCGTCAGTAATGTTTGTCGGCGGTTGTGTAATTGACGGGTGATTTCCTGAAAAAACGGATTGTCACCCTGATACAGAAATAATGTGTCGTCGCTTCTTAGCTGTTGGCGGATAACCTCTTCCCAATGCTGCCAGCCGACTGCGGCAAGACTTGCTGCATCAGATGTCCACCGTGGTATTCGCCACAGCAGGCAACCGGCGGTTTCTATCCATTTATCATTGCCAACAACTATTCCCGACCCGCTAAAATTGACCAGCTCACCGGGATGAAACAGGTCTTCACAATGCGTCAGCGCCAGCCGACAGCTGTTAGGTGCGTTATCACAATCTTCACTCAGTAACGTCAGCAACCGCTGCTGTTCAGGTATCAACAGGTTTACCGCGTGGGAAAAAACCTGTTCAACCCGCCCCGTTCCCCGGAAAGTGAGAAACGCGCTGTCTGCGGTTAGCGCCCGTACGCATCGCCGTGATGGCGTAGCGATAATGGCGCTCCTGTGTCAGGCTCCGGCCGCAATCAGCAGCTCGGCAATTTCGTGGTACCCTTTCTCTCGCGCCAGTTCCAGCGGGGTTTTACCGTATTTATCCGTCATGTGCGGATTTGCGCCATGGTCGAGCAGCAGCTTAACGATCTCCTGCTGCTTCGCGCCACCGTCATTAAGTACGATGGCTTCCAGGAGCGGCGTCCAGCCAACAAAATTAGTATGGTTGACATTGATATCGGTACGCAGCAGCAGCTCACGCACGATCTCAACATGGCCTTTTTCGCTGGCTGGCGTAATACCGACACCGCCAAAACGGCTCAGACAATTAAGGTCAGGGTTAGCCGGTAATACCGTACGCAACAGCGTTAAATCATTCGTCAAGCAGCTAATCAGGAAGGGGTTAAAACAAGTTTGATCTTGTTTATTAATATCGGCACCCTCAGCAATCAATAAAGAAACACAGTCATAATGTTTATTCAGGCTGGCAATAATAATGGCAGTACGCCCCTGGCGGTTAGTGGCATTAATATCCACATTTTTTGCCAGACAGGATTTTAATCCATCGGCATTGCCCTGTTCTGCCGCCAGCAGAAATTCAGTAATGAGTTCTTTCTCTGACATAATCGCTCTCCTGCAGTTTTTTAGACTTTTTAAATATCCGATAACCTGAGAATAGCAACAGAGTGCAGAGAATAACATCCGCTTAAATTTCATTCATCGTAAGCGCATCGATTATTGAATCAATTTTAACAATGAGAACAAAACGTGCTGTAGTGCAATCTTTCCCTTATGGCTGGGACCCTTTTAGCCACTAATCAGTAGTCCGGTGAATCAGGCGGTATGCTGCACGGATAGCGGCCTGCAATTAAAATACAGAAGTGTGATTGCCTTCAAATCAAATGTAAAACTAGTGTTAAATTTTGTTCAAAACTGATTGCTCTGTATAAGGATTACAAATACATTCAACAATCATCGTGTTGCGGATGCGCATTGTCGCCGGAGGGGAGAAAGATGAATTCAATATTTACCGAGGAAAACCTGCTGGCGTTTACGATGGCAGCCCGCTACAGCAGCTTTAGCAAGGCGGCTGAAGAGCTTGGCTTAACCACATCTGCAATTAGTTACACCATTAAGCGCATGGAAATGGGTCTCGACGTGGTGCTGTTTACCCGCAGTACTCGCAGCATTGAACTGACCGAGTCCGGGCGCTACCTGTTTCGCAAGGCGACCGACCTGCTCAACGATTTCCACGCCATCAAGCGCAGCATTGATACCATCGCTCAGGGCATTGAAGCCCGGGTACGCATCTGCATTAACCAGCTGTTGTATACCCCTCAACATACAGCGCGGCTGCTGCAGGTACTCAAGAAACAGTTTCCAACCTGCCAGATAACCGTCACCACCGAGGTGTATAACGGCGTCTGGGATTCGATCATCAACAACCTGGCTAATATCGCCATTGGCGCGCCCGATACGTTACTGGATGGCGGCGGAATTGATTACACCGAGATCGGCGCGATCCGTTGGTCGTTTGCGATTGCCCCGGATCATCCCCTCGCCTTTATGCCGGAACCCATTTCTGAGAGCCAGTTACGCCTGTACCCGAACATCATGGTGGAAGACACCGCACACACCATCAACAAGAAGGTCGGCTGGCTGTTACACGGACAGGAGTCGATTCTGGTTCCCGATTTTAATACCAAGTGCCAGTGCCAGATCCTGGGTGAAGGCATCGGTTTTCTGCCGGACTACATGGTGCGCGAGGCGATGGAAAAGTCGTTGCTGGTGACGCGGCAGATCCACAACCCGCGTCAGGATTCACGAATGCTGTTGGCCACCCAGCATTCGGCAACCGGTCGTGTAACTCAGTGGATTAAAAAAGAGTTTGGGCCACAAGGGATACTGACGGGGATTTATCAGGATCTGCTGCATCGGGAGTGATGAACCGGATGGCTGTTATACCTTCCGGTACACATAAGATGATCAGGCGCGGATATCGTCGTACTCGCGGGTTTTATCAAATTCATGTTTGGCAAACGGGCACAGCGGAATAACTTTGCGGTTTTCAGCGCGCATCTTCTCTACCACTTTCGCCACCAGCTGTTTGCCGACGCCCTGACCTTTCAGGCTGGGGTCGACATCGGTATGTTCAATGATGCTCAGATGCTCGCCCGTCGGCACAAATACAATCTCGGCAACCTGGTTGCCCTCAGCATCATTGACATAAAACTTGTTGTGGCCTGCAAGAATTTCCATGGTCCCCTCACTCATTTCTGGCGATATTTCAGCGCACCGCTCGGACAGGTATCGATGACCTTGATGACCGTCTCGACATCCACTTCATCCGGAATGATCCACGGTTTACGTTTCAGGTTAAACAGTTTCGCGCTTCCCCGCACGCAATTGCCCGAATGCTGACATATCGCCGTGTTGAAATAGACGTCAATCTTCTCGCCGGTATAGGCCCGGTAACCTGCATCCAGTAGTTCCTTATCCACGACATTGCCTCACATTTTTTTATTGTCTGGGTCTAATCATAGACCTATGCGAGGCTGAAGGAAGCTGCTGAAAGCAGAAATATCACTCGGGCCTTTTCTGCAACAACGGCTGCTGCTCTGGTGGCAAATACTCCAGCATCGCAGGCGTTGGCGGCGGGAGGCGGTTATCGGCAATATCCCTATCCACATCGATATGACTGATTTCGCCATTCTCATGATGGTGGACCGTCAGCACCCTCGCCTTGTTCAGTTCCGTAACCAGCTCCCGGGTAATACGCAAACTTTCTGCCAGCTCATGGTCTTCCAGCCCGGGTCTGCGACTGCGGCGTTCCACCCGAAAACGAAACTGGTTGTACTTAGCCCAGCCAATCAGCACCAGGCCGTTGACCAGGGCGACAAGGATATAAAACGTGACCGTATCCAGCGTGGTGAAAAAGGGTCGCACCCCCATATACGGTGAATGCGCCAGGGCCGTGATCAACCCTTTATAGATCAGGTATAAGAAACCAACCCAGGCGATGAGCGTCAACAACACATCGATAATGCGAGGCAGCAGACGCCGCTCCGTAAAGATCAGTGGCTGATTCACGATTCGATCCTCCCAATTCCACGGTCAGGACTCACCCAACGCGCTCTGCCGCGTTTGCGTTTGAGCATCACTTTCGGGAACGCGACCAGTGTGGTGAACAGGCTTAGCATCCAGTACACCACCGGGAACCAGATAATCCAGAACAACGAGGCGCCAATGCCTTTTTCATAACGTCGTTCAATCATCAGGCTCACCGCAAACTGCAGCAAGCACACCACGCCGAGGATAAGTCCGGTAAAGGCTGGCGGGAACAGATGCTGCACATACAGCGAGTCCGGCATCGGGATCATCAGCCCTAACAGGAACAGCACGATACTGATCGCATAGGCAAACGACCAGGCGGTAGAAAAACAAAACTCAAGAAACAGCGGCCACATGCGACGGAACTCCCACGACCACAGACGACGCATGTTAACGATAAACACCTCTGCACCACCCTGCGCCCAGCGCAAACGCTGCTTCCACAACCCTTTTAACGTTTCAGGCATCAGGATCCAACACAGTGCGCGCGGCTCAAAGAATACCGACCAGTGGCGCAATTGCAGCTTCCAACTGATATCGATATCTTCAGTGATCATGTCCGGGCTCCAGTAACCGACCTCGGCCAGCGCGCGACGACGAAACGCCGCAACTACGCCTGAAACGGTAAAGATCTGCCCATAGACTCGTTGAGTACGCTTAATTAAGCCGATAATGGAAGAGAACTCACCGACCTGCACACGGCCGATTAACGTAGAGCGGGTTCGAATACGCGGATTCCCCGTCACCGCACCAACGCGCGGGAACTGGATCAGTGGAGCCACAATATAGGCAACGGCATCACGATCCAGTAACGCATCGCCATCAATGCACACCAGGTAATCGCTGCGCGCCGCGGCCGCACCGGTCTTGAGCGCCAGCGCTTTGCCCTGGTTTTCAGCCAGATGAATCACCCGCAGGCTGGGGTATTCCACTGCCAGTTGTTCCAGCACGTCGTGAGTGTCATCCGTTGAACCATCGTTGATGGCAATCACTTCGATATTCTTATATCGCTGTGCCAGTGCGGCCTCAATGGTTTCACGCGCGTTGATCCCTTCGTTAAAACAGGGGATCAGAATGGAAACCAGTGGATTCCCCGGCAGGGTCGGTGGTGGCGTGTCATCTCCCCATTTCCAGTGACGTTCACGGTAAAACCAGAAATAGACTCCGCCGCTTATCCACAAAGCAGACATGAACAAAGGCCAGAAGAAGACGAAGTTCAACATCACTTCACCTGTAAAGATGACAGCCACGCCAAACGGCAGGCTGAACATCAGGCAAAGTATCAGGAAAGCAATAATGCGATCGGTCATTTTTGCGGATACCAGTATGAGGAGAACGTCGAGCGAATCTCTGACATCTCAGGTTTGTCGCTGATGAAATCATCCGGGTAATAGCCGTAGTTACCTGCACCGCTTAATTTCAGCTGGCGCATCCATTCGGCTATTTGTTTTCCGCTGATTTCAGCCTGATCCCCGGATTTACGCCAGTCTCGTGCCTGCAGTTCAAACACGGTTTTATCCAGCGCCCCAGGGTTTTGTGCAACGGCATTCACCAGTCGGTCAAGCCATGCGTTGGCATCATTGGCCGGGATCTGTTCCATGAATGGCATCGCCATCGGCGCCGTCCAGTCATAGGTATTGAGGAAATCATTCAGGTTTTGTGCAAACCAGGCTTCACTTTCAGGCTCCAGTACCGGCATGGCGTAAATATTGCGCGCAGTTTGCACCTGTGGACCGCGAATATTACGCACAGACTGGGTCAGCTGTTTGGTGAAGTCGATCAGCATCTTACTTTTCAGGCGCGTCCAGCGCTCGAACGCCTGAGGATTATTACGTATTTGCTCGATACTGCCCGGAAGCCCTGCGGCACGGTAGGCGGCTAACGCATCCGGTGACGCATCTTCAAAGTCCGTCAGGAAAGCATCGTCATGAAACAAAATACCTTTGAAGCTGGCGTGTTTCGCCAGGTCTTCATAGATTTCAGTGATGCGCTGACGCGCTTCGCTGCTCCAGGGTGAAAGGCGGACATAGTTCTCGTGATTGATAGCAGTACGTCCCGTTTTCGGATCCCATGCGGTTACGCGTGGAATAGACGCGTCGAGATCGAAAGCCAGAACCGGCATCCAGGCATATACCGTCACCCCTGCCCGCGTTTGTAGTTGCCAGGAGATATAGTTAAAGAGATCGGCACGCATCGGCAGCCAGCGGTTGGGGAAATAGACCTCACGAATATTCCCGTCGCCTTGCGGATCGGCGTACGCCTGCAGGAAGACATGAGAAATACGCATGTCATAAACGCGCTGGATCAGCTTATCGATATTTCGCTTCTGCTGAGCAGGGTCCTTGTCATATACGTAATCCAGATCGACATGCATCACGCGCATCGTCTGTGGCTCACGGACCTGAGCGACCTGACTGGCAAAGCGCTTAAGGGATGGGTTATCAGAGATCAGCACGCGCGGAATATCATCGAGAAACGCGGCATTCGCCAACCCTTCATTAAGCGTAAAGGCCATCTTATAGCCATGCTCTTTGGCCAGGTTTAACGTCGTGCCGTTGGCTGCGCCGTACGGCCATACCCACGCGCGCGGCGATTTCCCTGTCACCGATTTTATCTTGTTAGTGATCAGAGAAATATCCGTGTTTATACGTCGCGTGTACTGTTCGTCCGTTTCGTAAGTGCCGGTTTTCTTATCATACAGGCGGTTCGCTACAGCTGGCTCTTTACTCCCCTGTGGATTGGCCTCAGCGCCAAAGTGCGAGTTCCAGGTGTGCGCACCGACTTCCACCAACGGCGATTTCCCCATTTCTTCGACCATTTTCCAGGTCGCGAATTTATCTCGCGCTGTCATTAAGCCGCCAAAATCGACTTTTTTGTTGGCTGGCGCATCAACCCAACTGCCTACTGGCGCCCAGAGCGCAGGCCAGTTGTAGGCTTTCAGCAATGGCCAGACGCGGGTATAAAAACTGCTATACCCGTCATCAAAGGTGAGTAATACCGCTTTTTCCGGCAGTACAATTTTACCGTCATGGGCATCCAGAATTTGCTGCACGCTGATCGGCTGATAGCCATTATCACGCAGCCAGGCCATTTGGTCGCTCAACGCGCTGGTACGCACGGAGAGGTAACGCTGGTCGGCAGCACCATCTTCAACATCGTGATAACCCAGTACCAGGAAACTATTTTTCGGCCACTGATGATCCGCCGTCAGCGGTGTTCTCTCCCCAGGAGGAACATAGCGAGGCGTTGTATTGTGCGCGCTGCTGCACGCGGTAATCATCAACCAGCCAGCGATTAATGCGCTAAGCCACAGGCATCTTTTCAGCATGAACAATCCTTAAAACCTGACATTTAAATCGAAAGCGAGGGAGATATTCCGCTCACGTTTACCGTCATAGGGGCGTTTATCCCAAATCAGCATCACCCCGCCATCTACGACGTTGTTCCATTTAAGCCGTTGTCCGTATCCTACCTGGACGATAGCGCCTGCATCTTCACCTTGCTGCCAGTAGCCACCTACGCCTGCCAGACCTTGCTGCGTCCAGACGGTATCATAGTGGCGGTAAAGAACCTGCTCTGCGCTCAGGCCAGGGACAACCGAAAAATCACTCTTCGGGTTGTAATACGGCACATTCTCTTTGGTGTTGGTGCTCCCGCCAATGCCCGGCGTAAAGTCCAGCGTGAAGCGAGGCGTGGTCCAGATGCGCTCTTTTCCGCTGAGTCCGTATTCGATGCGATCGTTACCGTCTGAGAAATGTGATGCAGCAAACGACAGTTGATATTCACGTCGTTCGTTTTGATACCAGCGAACGAACATATCGCCGCCGTTGGCATACACACCGCTACGCAGCGCGCGCAATGGCGTATTACGCGACAAGCGCTCGGCCGAACCGCCTACGCGCCAGTTGTCATTAAAGTCATGCCAGCCGGATAGACGCCCACCAATCTTCTGACCATCGCCATAATTTCGGCCAGACACTTCCATTTCCGCCCAGTAATCACGGGAAGTCCATTCTGCACCCGCCGCCAGATCGCGGCTGATGCCCTTCCCTTCCTCAAATTCACCGGTAGCGAAGTTGAATCCAGTAAACAGTCGCCAGTTGTCATTAATCGGCGGACTGTAAATAGCCGTGTTGATGTTGAAGTCATTCTTACCGCTGACCGGGCTATCGGACGAGATCCCCTGCGTGCCGCTAATGCGCACTTCCGACATTTTGTGGACATCACGAATACGCGCGAGGCGCAGCGTCGCTTCATCATCCGGGCTACGGGCAATAACGTCATCCGTCAGTTCATCGACCTGCTTCCATTCCTGGAGATCCAGCGCAACGTAAGCCTGCTGACGCTCCAGCTCCAGGTTGCTTGGCTCAATCACTTCCGCCAGCTTAAGCTCTTTCTCCGCCGCATGCGGCAATCCACGCGCTTCAAGCACAGAGGCATAGGAAATGCGCAGTCCCTGGTTACCGGAGCCTGTTCGTGCCAGATGCTCTGCGAGCTTTTCTGCCTCTGGCAGTTCATTGGCAGCGATATGATATTGCGTCAGCAGCGACTGTCCGAGCAGCCAGTTATCGTTAGGCTGCGGCGTTGGCGAGCCATAGATACGCCGCAGATACGGACTTTCTTTGATCAAATCATCGACTTGTTTTTTGGCAGCATCGAAGTTTTCATTATCAATGTGTGCATAGAACAGATCTTGTTGATCCTCTGGACTGAGCGGCGTCACCGGAATAGGCCCATTCGGGTAGTAGATGCTCGCCAACATCGCTTCGGTTTTTTCCGGCTGACGCTCGCTTAACCATGCTGATGCCACCCAACGTTTTGCGTAGTTTGGTACTTCGCCGCTTGCGGAAAGGGACTCATATTCCTCGATCACTTCGGCAGTACGTTTACGCACCAATAGGGCACCCATACGGTCTATTCTCGCCCGGCGGACATCATTCTGCGCAGACGGCTCATCTTTCCAGGCCGCCAACAACTGGTCATAACGGGCCAGCGCTTTATCTGCTACGATAAAACGTTCTTCTTCATTACGTGCGGACGTATAAGAGGATCGGACCATTTCAGCCGCCGCATCAAGCTCAAGGCGACGCTTCACCGGATCTGCCGTGGGTACGACTTCCGCCATATTTAAGGCTGGTCCGGAAACACGGTTCGCTGACAGCGCAGACAGCAGCGTGGATTTTGCATTTTTGTTGCCAGGATCGACGTCATCCGCCTGGCTGGCAACCAACAGCGCGTCCCAGTTTTTCCCCTGAGAGTGATAGACATAGGCAAGTAGCGCATCGGAATCAGCCCCCGGATGCGCCTGAGCCCATTTATTCGCTTCGGTAAGGGCTTGCTGATTGTAGCGCGCATCTGCCAGCGTCATTATCCAGCCGGTGCGTACATCCACGTTATCAGGTTCTTCCTGTAAAACGCGTTCCCACACCGCCAATGAATCATTCCAGTTTTTCTGGTTACGATACGCACGCGCTGCGGCGACTTTTCCCCGTGCAGGCACATCCATCTGACCACGATACCGCTGCCAGATTTCAATTGTTGTTTTATCGTTGTTCTCAACCCAACTAGAAACTTGCAGCCAGTCGGCAACCTGGTTTGGCGTTAGCGCGCTTTTCTTTCCCTGATCCTCAAGGTAGCGCAATAGCGGCGCACTATTCCCCCCCCGCGCTTCAATAACCAAAGCATCATAATCAGATACCGCAGCAGAGATTTGCATAGGGAAAAGAATGCTGGCCGTAAATAAACAGCTTACGGACTTAAAACGTTTAATGAAGTTGGCATGTCGACGCATACTGAACATATCTGCCCTTATATCTTACATCAGAGTAAAAATAAGCGTTTTCAATAAGTTAAGGTCAATCCCTGACGATTGCCGACCATGTAAGATGCACTGCCGCTTATTTCGTAATAGGGTTATAAAGCAATTAATTCTTTCGTCTTATTGACTACCCGCACCGCGTCCTCTAATCGTTGAGCAGGAGGCATAAACTCGGGAATTTTATCACTCCATGTAGTTCATGGCTACGTAATAAGAAAAGTCTTAGTCAAAAAAGTATTTTAGACTAAATAATCCTAATACTCTTGGGATTGAATTCTGGATTTAAACAAAGTTTGCCCGGTGACATAATGTGACGATGCTTACTATTGCTGGTTAGCATAGCTACACCGCGCAACTGTTTGCATGGTAACTATTTTGAGAGATGAATAGAGAAAAATCTGATAATAGGCTCTCTGCTAACAACAAAATATAACTTAATTTTTAGGGCTCAAACAGGGCCAATGAAATGAAAATAAGAGTACAGGCGCAAGAAGAATTAGATACAGAAACAACACATTGAAATCAAATAACTTTCTTCATCATTTTTCGAAACCTACCATAATTGGTATTTGGATACACGCTCGAAGACGTGCACGAATAATTGTGTATTACTCTGCGCGTTAATGTATTTACCAACCTTGCGTATTATTGACAACATCAACCACAATCAATTATTTCCCCTTACAATATGAAAGCCTATTAGCATTGCAAGCAACTGTTCGAAGCATAATTTTTTGCACTTACCTTCCCCTCAGTCTTTCAGATAATCTGGGCAAAGACGCCAATGGGAGCCGGTCAATGAAAATCGTTAACGCAGAAGAAAAGCACATCCCCGCCATACGCGATATTTATGCACATCATGTTCTTCACGGTACCGGCAGCTTTGAAACCGACCCGCCGGATGCTCACCAGATGTTTGCTCGTCTGGAAAAAATCCGCAGCCTCGGGCTGCCGTGGGTCGTCGCGCTACAGGAAGGTAAGGTCATCGGGTATTGCTACCTCACCCGCTATCGCGAGCGTTATGCCTACCGCTATACCCTTGAGGATTCGATTTATATTGCTCCAACGGCTCAGCGTCAGGGTGTAGGAAAAGCTTTACTGCGTCATGTGATCGGCTGGGCTGAAGCACAGGGCTATCGGCAACTGATTGCCATCGTCGGCGACAGCAATAATCAGGGATCGTTAAAAGTCCATCAGCAGGCCGGATTTACGGAAATCGGCACACTGAAAAACATTGGCTTCAAACATGGACTATGGCTCGACACGGTATTGCTACAACGTAATCTGGGTGAAGGTAACAGCACACTGCCACCGGATTTCGGTGTCGCTATTTAACATTGTTGGTACGATTTGATGATGCGTGCGACGCTGGAAGACTGGTTGGATAACCTGAAACGTAAGGCACCTGAAGATTTGGGCTTGTGGCTGGTTGGACGGCAGGAGGAAAACATATCCCTCACGCAAATGATGGATGAATATCTGCTATTTACCGGCCACTAATATCAGTTCCGATCTGTGCCTAACCGTTTTACTCCTGGGAAAAAAAGCAGAGCTACTCCCCACATTTTCTCAATGATGCTCCCCCTTTATCCAAAATGTTCAGGGGCAAGGCCCATTCACTATTGGTATTTATTGGAAGATACAGTATATTTCTATAATTCCGGAAATATAGAAATGAGATACAAATGGAGCTTTCGAAAGCAGCAGAAACCCTGAAAGAGCTGGGTCATCCTACGCGCCTATGCGTGTACAGAGAGTTGGTTAAAGCCGGGCATGAAGGGCTACCGGTTGGCGAACTGCAGAAGCGGCTCGAAATCCCTGCCTCTACGCTGAGCCATCATCTTTCCTCGCTGATATCAGTCTCTCTGGTACACCAGGAGCGCCAGGGCAGAACGCTCTTTTGCCACGCCCGATATGAAAACCTTGAGGCTCTGATTACCTTCCTGACAGAAGAATGCTGCTCAGGGACTAACAACTGCCTCACCCTGCCCCAGAAGACGGAGAAATAAAATGACAGGTGATCTTAAGAATGTTGATTCGGGTTTGTTCGACACCTCAATCACAGAGGCAAGATTCGGTGTTCCTGCCGTTCCCCATCAGCCGCGAATCCTCATGCTATACGGCTCTGTACGTGAGCGCTCTTATAGCCGATTGGCAACGGAAGAAGCGGCAAGGTTACTAACAGCCATGGGCGCAGAGGTTCGGATCTTCAATCCCTCAGGATTGCCTCTTCCTGATGATGCGCCTGACTCGCATCCTAAAGTCATGGAACTGCGCGAGCTGGTTCGTTGGTCCGAAGGGATGGTGTGGTGTTCCCCTGAACGCCATGGTGCGATGACCGGCATTATGAAAGCCCAGATTGATTGGATACCGTTAGCAGAAGGCGCTGTTCGCCCTTCGCAGGGTAAGACATTGGCCGTTATGCAGGTCTGCGGTGGCTCTCAGTCCTTCAATGCCGTTAACCAGATGCGTATTCTTGGCCGCTGGATGCGGATGATCACCATCCCAAATCAGTCCTCAGTGGCAAAAGCCTGGCAGGAGTTTGATGAAGATGGTCGAATGAAACCGTCGTCTTATTACGACCGCATCGTGGATGTAATGGAAGAACTGGTGAAATTTACTCTGCTGACCCGAGGTAACTCAGCCTATCTCGTTGATCGCTACAGCGAACGAAAAGAGTCTGCAGAAGAACTTTCCCGGCGGGTTAATCAGAGCAAAATTTGAGGGCTGGTATGAGTGATATAACAGCATTCAACAACTGCATGAGCGTGTTCTGGCGACAACATGAAGCCGAACTATCTCGCTTTTTGACATCGAAGACAGGTGATAGCGAAAAAGCAGCAGACCTTCTACAAGAGCTATTCCTGCGTGCCCGCGCTCATTCAGACAGTTTCTGCAAGATGGATAATCCGCGAGCCTGGCTGTATCGGGCGGCGAAGAATCTGCTGATTGATGAGTACCGCACCACCAGGGAATTCGTTGAGCTGGAAGAAGATGCCCCATTAACTGATGCATCCCCTGATGCAATCTCAACGCTGGATATTTGCCTGCCTGAAACATTGCAGGCATTACCTGAAGATGAGCGGTGGTTGATTGAAGAATCCGACCTTAACCGGCGTCCCCAGCAGTCCCTGGCCGATGAACTGGGAATCACGCTTACGGCGTTTAAATCCCGACTACTTCGGGCCAGAAAACACCTGAAAGAGATGATGACAAAACTTTGTCAGATTGAGGCGGATGACACTTCTTCCGTCTGCTGCCACAAAAAAATGAATTAATCGCGCATCTTTTCCCCACCACCTTCGTTTACCTCAGTGTAAAGCCAAATGACTAAACACTGAGGTAAACAGTCCATGTCAAAAATTGAGATCTTTGAAGCAGCAGGCTGCTGCGCAACCAGTAGCGTTGTAGTCAGTGACGAAGCCGTCAAATGGAACGCCAGCGCCGAATGGGCGAAAAAGAATGGCGTTGATATACAGCGCTACAGCCTTGCGAAGAACCCGCAGCAGTTCCTGAATTCGCCAGTCATTAAAGAGTTTCTGAACACATCAGGGATGGAGTCCCTCCCTGTCACCTTGCTCGACGGCAAACTCGTGATGGCAGGCAAACTCCCGACTCGTGAAGATATCGCCCGTTGGGCAGGTATTCCGCTTAGTCAGGACTGGAGTGAAGACAGCGCGCAACCACGCTGCTGCTGCATTCCACATATGCCTTAATTCCAGAGGAGCTATAACTGATGAATATGCCATTTTTAAAAGACATTCCCCCGTTCATCTTCTTCACTGGCAAAGGTGGCGTGGGTAAAACATCCCTGGCCTGTGCTACTGCGGTATGGCTGGCCGATCAGGGTAAGAGAACGCTTCTGGTGAGTACCGATCCGGCTTCCAATGTCGGCCAGGTATTTAGCCAGACTATAGGCCACCGAATCACAGATATCAGTACAGTAGAAAATCTTGCGGCGATGGAAGTTGACCCGATGGCTGCTGCACAAGCCTATCGTAACCGAGTGCTCGACCCGGTTCGCGGGCTGATGCCAGCCGAGGTGGTCAGCAGTATTGAAGAGCAGCTCTCTGGCTCATGCACCACGGAAATCGCGGCATTTGATGAGTTTACTGGTCTTCTTACTAACCATGAGTTGCGGGAAAATTATGACCATATCGTATTTGATACTGCGCCAACCGGTCATACCATCCGCATGCTTGAGTTGCCGGGAGCCTGGAGCGGTTATCTGGAAGCGAATCCCGATGCTGCCGCTAATCTCGGGCCTCTGGTAGGGCTGGAGAAACAACAGCACCAGTACTCAGATGCGGTTAAAGCGTTGTCTGATGCAGCACTCACGCGCTTAGTTTTGGTTGCACGTGCTCAGGCTTCAACGCTGAAAGAGGTATCCCATACGCACGATGAGCTGTCTGTTATCGGTTTGCAGCATCAGCACCTTGCCATCAATGGTGTACTGCCGCCGTTTGTGGGTGAAAAAGATCCACTGGGGCAAAGTATTCTGGCTCGGGAAGAAAAAGCACTACAGGCAATGCCTGATAATCTGGCTAATCTTCCCCGCTCGCAGCTGTATCTTAAGCCATTTAATCTGGTCGGTCTGGAAGCCCTGCGTGAGTTATTTACACAGAGCAAAGCCTCGCTGCCGCTCCCTGCGACAACGCAAAACACTCTGGATTTACCAAAACTTGCTTCACTGGTGGATGAACTCAGCCTGACAGGTAAAGGTCTGGTCATGACGATGGGTAAAGGCGGAGTGGGCAAAACGACTATTGCGGCATCAGTCGCGGTATCGCTGGCTAAACGCGGCCATAAAGTCCACCTGACCACATCCGATCCGGCAGCACATCTGTCTTACACGCTGGATGCCTCACTGCCAAATCTGCAGGTCAGCCGTATCGACCCGAAGGTAGAGACAGAACGTTATCGCCGTTTTGTACTGGAAAATCAGGGCAAAGGATTAGACGCTGAGGGGCTGGCGGTGCTGGAGGAAGATCTCCGCTCGCCATGTACTGAAGAGATCGCCGTCTTCCAGGCATTCTCGCGGATCATCAAAGAGGCAGACGACCATTTTGTCATTATGGACACCGCGCCAACGGGTCACACACTTCTGCTACTGGATGCAACAGGAGCCTATCACCGGGAAATGGTGCGCCAGATGGGGCAAACGCATGATCATGTGTTGACACCAATGATGCAATTGCAGGACCCGGAGAAGACGAAGGTGATTATCGTGACGCTTGCCGAAACGACACCTGTACTGGAAGCAGCTAACCTGCAGCAGGATCTGCGTCGAGCTGGCATCGAGCCGTGGGCATGGGTTGTTAATAACAGCCTGGCAGCTACTGAACCGTCTTCGCCTTTCCTGAAGACCAGGGCGAACCGCGAGCTGCCTCTCATCTCTAATGTGGAAGAGCAGTATGCAAAGCGTATTGCATTAACAGCGCTACAGAGCGAAGAGCCGGTTGGTATTGACCTGCTGGAAGAAATGACGAAGTAACAATAAAGGGGGCATTTGCCCCCTTTATCTTTATTTCAGTCTTTTACCTGCATCATCAACCACTTTTTCACCATCTTCCTTGGTGAAAGCCGCTTTCTGAGCATCTGGAAGGATATCCAGAACCACCTCCGAAGGACGGCAAAGTTTAGTTCCCAGTGGCGTCACTACAATCGGACGGTTAATCAGAATCGGATGTTGCAACATAAAGTCGATTAGCTGGTCGTCAGTAAATTTATCATCTGCAAGACCCAGTTCCTCATACGGTTCGACGTTCTTACGCAGCAAAGCCCGAACGGAAATGCCCATATCTGCAATGAGTTTGACCAACTCATCGCGTGACGGTGGATTTTCAAGGTAATGAATAACGGTCGGTTCATTACCGCTGTTGCGGATCATCTCCAGCGTATTACGCGACGTGCCGCAGGCCGGGTTGTGATAAATAGTGATGTTGCTCATATCAGTATCTCGTTACAAAGTGAAAGAGAGACGTAGCGCCAGCGCGGCCAGCGTTACAAACAGCACAGGCAGAGTCATGATAATCCCGGTGCGGAAATAATATCCCCAGGTAATGGTCATATTCTTCTGTGAAAGGACATGCAGCCAGAGCAGCGTTGCCAGGCTACCAATAGGTGTAATTTTCGGGCCCAGATCGCAGCCAATCACATTGGCGTAGATCATCGCCTCTTTAATAACGCCAGTTGCGGTGCTGCCATCAATAGAAAGAGCGCCAACCAGCACCGTAGGCATATTGTTCATGATGGAAGACAGGAAAGCCGTCAGGAAGCCAGTACCCAGCGTCGCAGCCCAGAGTCCTTTATCCGCCAGTACGTTCAGCACACCAGAAAGGTATTCGGTTAGCCCGGCGTTGCGCAGGCCGTAGACCACCAGGTACATCCCCAATGAGAAGATGACTATCTGCCATGGCGCACCGCGCAGCACTTTACCGGTGTTAATGGCATGGCCTCGTTTAGCTACCACAAACAGGATCACAGCGCCAACAGCCGCAATCGCGCTAACGGGAATACCGAGCGGCTCGAGGACAAAGAACCCTACCAGAAGAAGGATCAACACAATCCAGCCGGTTCTGAAGGTTGCCAGATCTTTAATCGCCTTTGCCGGTGCTTTCAGGAGAGCCAGGTCGTAAGTGGGCGGGATATCTTTGCGGAAGAACAGATGCAGCATCACCAGCGTGGCGATAATAGCGGCAATATCCACCGGCACCATTACCGACGCATACTCGGTGAAGCCCAGACCAAAGAAGTCCGCCGAGACGATATTCACCAGATTCGACACGATAAGCGGCAGGCTGGCCGTATCGGCAATAAACCCGGCGGCCATGACAAAGGCCAGGGTCGTGCCTTTACTGAAACCTAATGCCAGCAGCATGGCGATGACTATCGGCGTCAGAATCAGTGCCGCACCATCGTTGGCAAACAGTGCCGCCACCGCCGCACCGAGCAGAACAATATACGTAAAGAGCAAACGTCCACGACCGTTACCCCAGCGGGAAACGTGCAGCGCTGCCCATTCGAAAAAACCGGATTCATCGAGCAGCAGGCTGATAATAATTACGGCAATAAAGGTCGCCGTCGCGTTCCAGACGATATTCCACACCACCGGAATATCCCCCACATGCACAACGCCAGATATCAGAGCCAGTCCCGCGCCCAGCATTGCACTCCAGCCGATCCCTAATCCCTTTGGTTGCCAGATAACCAAAACAATGGTCAGGACAAAAATAGCGCCTGCCAGTAACATAAAACCTCCTGACAGGGCGACTTTGCCGCCCTGTATATGCCAAAAAATTAACTCATCAACTCTCTGAGCTTTTCAATACCGGCGGGCTCTGACGCCAGCACCGGAACAAGCGCTATACGCTCAGCGTGCTGATTCTTAACAGCCTCAATCTGAGGCCGTTCCTGCCGGGCGCGCTGGCAAAGCAACGGAGAACGCGTATCCGCAATGGAAAGGCTGTTATTGATAATCCAGCCCCACGGATGAATCCCCGCTCTTTCAAGGTCAGCCTGCAGGTTTGCCGCTTCCAGTACCGGTGTGGTTTCAGGGAGCGTAACCAGCAGAACTTTGGTTCTATCCGGATCCTGAAGCTGCATCATTGGGGTAGTAAAATGACCTTTATTCCCCATTTTTTTGGCAATCTCTCGGTGGTAAGCCCCGGTCGCATCCAGCAACAAAAGCGTGTGTCCCGTAGGGGCGGTATCCATAACAACAAACCGCTTACTCGCTTCACGAATCACGCGGGAAAAGGCCTGAAACACGGCAATTTCTTCAGTACAGGGAGAGCGTAAATCTTCTTCAAGTAGCCGTTTCCCTGCTTCGTCCAGATCTCTTCCCTTCGTCTCAAGGACATGCTGGCGATAGCGTTCGGTTTCATCATGTGGATTGATTCTACTGACCTGAAGATTTTTGAGGCTACCGTTCAGCGTTGTACTCAGGTGCGCAGCAGGATCAGAGGTCGTGAGATGCACGTTAAACCCCATGTCTGCCAGCCTGACGGCGATAGCCGCAGCCATCGTGGTTTTCCCTACACCGCCTTTACCCATCAGCATAATCAGGCCGTGTTCACTGCGAGCGATATCATCGACCAGACCAGAGAGCGATAAATTTTCAGGCGTGTACTGGACGTTCGTTACCGGGAGCGGTAATGCCTCAGAACCGGTATCCAGCAGTCCCTTCAATGCTGAAACACCAACCATATTGACTGGCTGTAGTAATAGGGTATCTGTCGGTAGCCCAGATAAACCGGAAGGAAGATTTGCCAGTGCCTCCTGCTCACGTTGCCATATCGCAGCGGCCAGGGCGTCATGTTCAGCTTCGGCTTTAGGCAGCACACCATTAATAACCAGGTACTGGTTTTTCAGGCCAATTACGGCGAGTTCTTCATGGGTGCGGGCGACTTCCTGCAGCGTCGATTTCTGCAGTCGTGCAACCAGAACCAGGCGGGTACGTTCAGGATCGGATAACGCCTCTACCGCATGAGCATACTGCTCACGCTGCTTTTCCAGCCCGGCCATTGGGCCAAGACAGGAAGCTCCGTCCGGGTTACTCTCAATGAAGCTACTCCAGGCACCGGGAAGCTGGAGAAGGCGAATCGTGTGGCCCGTCGGCGCTGTATCAAAAATGATGTGATCGAAGCGGGTCAGCAGGGAAGCGTCTGTTAATAAGCCGGTAAACTCATCAAACGCCGCAATCTCAGTGGTACAGGCTCCTGAAAGCTGCTCGCTGATACTGTTAACAACGTCATCAGGCAGAAGACCTTTGATAGGATCAACGATTCTGGCGCGGTATTGCTGGGCGGCTTCCTGCGGGTCAATCTCCAGAGCAGAAAGCCCAGGAACTGCTGTCACAGGGCGAATGGTGTTACCGATAGCCTGATCGAATACTTGGCCGACATTAGAGGCAGGATCGGTACTGACCAGCAAAACCCGCTTACCCTGTTCAGCCAGACGGATAGCCGTCGCACAGGAAATAGACGTTTTTCCTACGCCTCCCTTACCGGTAAAAAACAGATAAGGTGGGATATTCTGTAAGAATTTCATATGTCCTCCTGACATATTCAGCAACAGGAAGTATTACCACCACAACAGCTGGTGGGAGCTAACCCTACCTTCTCCAGCGGAATACCGAACCAGCGAGCCAGCTCAGCGCGTTTTGGATATCGCCCTGCCATCACCGTTTCACCATCCAACAGCAGTAGCGGAAGCCCTTCTGCTCCAGATGCTTCGAGGAATGCTTTCGCTTTCTCATTGTGAACAAAGCTCATGGGCTGCTGCGCCAGGTTAAAACGTTCGATCTGGACCCCACGCCCTTTAAGCCACTGCACATCGGCAGAGAAATCAACCAGAACCTGATCGACATCTGAGCCACATATACCGGTACTGCAGCACATTGCCGGGTCAAACACCGTTAACGTTTTCATTCTGAATACCTCACATTTGAAAAATCATATATGTTTAGGAAAATTTTTTAGATGCAAACAGCCTTACCGCTACCAGAGCAGTTTGCCGATGCCAGTTTACGGGCGATGGCCTGTACGTCGTCCTGTTGGCTTAGCCAGGCCTGCTCAATCACCTGAGCGGCCCAGGAAGGAATATGCGGGGATAAGCGGTAGTGAACCCATTTCCCCTGCTTGCGATCCAGCAATAGGCCACTTTCCCGAAGCATTGCAAGATGGCGGGAGATTTTGGGCTGTGACTGTTCTAGCGCAGTGCAAAGGTCGCACACGCACAGCTCTCCCATCTCTCTGAGCAGCAGTACGATCCCTAGACGGGTTTCATCGGAGAGGTTTTTGAAGAGTTGTAATGCTGATAATTGTGGCATAAGCCCTCCTGCTATTATCTCGCAGTTTCTCTCTATAACACTGCAATGTCAAAAATTATATTTGAATTTTCATATATGAAAGAAGCAAAAGTTCTCTCTAGGTCTTGTATGGAAAACGAGATAGTCTAAAGTAACCCTCTATATTAAAGAAGCCCTGAAGACATTCACAGGGCACATTCTGTTAGAGTTAAATACACAGCAATTGCAAAGTTGCTGTATTAAGCTAGAGGTAGCGCCCAAAGTTCTTCAAGGTTCACATCGTCGCTGCTGGGTCGATGCTGTTTCAAGAGCGGGTCAATTTTCAATATCATTGGAAGATCAAAAGCGGTACCAGTGACTACGCAGCAGCCCTTGGCTAGAGTCGGTATGAGAGCCTTAGAACTGGAATCTAACGTGCTAATAGTATTATCTAGCAGCATAAGGTCGCGGTCGTTAACCAATCGGTGTATGAAGAAATTGTGAATCTGGGAAACAATAGTAGGTGAAATGTCCGCAGGCCGCTGACTAGATAGTGTGAGGTATACGCCATACTTGCGTCCCTCCTTAATTATTTCTTCAAAGAGTTCAAGCCGATAGTCTTTCCAGATTTCATGTGTAGTGGCACAACGCAAAGCAGAACAAGCGAAGATGCCTATAGCTACAGATTTCATTTTCAGTGCAGCCACTCTACGCAGCAAAGGCCACGCTGTCACCCGTAACACCGTGTTTGCTGAATTTGGGAAGATGGGAAGGAGAGCGGGATTCTCTAACGTGGGATGCCATACACCACGTAAAAGCCGTGGGCGCGTGATGTTCGATGCTGGGGTGGCTATAGAG